>JBFWRL010000102.1:0-20650 GCA_050248915.1 Candidatus Sericytochromatia bacterium | reverse complement strand
GGCATTACCGCCACATGATTAACCCCCGTGACATCGTGCAGCAGTCGATCATGCCCAATTACGGCTGGATGGCCCAAAATGACACCAATTACGCCAGTATGTCGGCCAAACTGGGTGTGATGAAAAAACTCGGCGTGCCTTATACCGATGAACAGGTCAAAGACGCAGAGAAAAATGCCAAGGTCCAAGCTGCTGCGATTGCAGCCAATCTGGCCAAAGAAGTCGGCGTCAAAGCCGCTGATGTCCAAGACAAAGAGATTGTGGCCATGATTGCCTATCTGCAACGTCTGGGCAAAACCGCAGAAGTGGAGGTTGCATCTGCCAAATGAAATCACAAGTATTGGCTTATTACAATATGCCTGATTTAAGTAATCTCGGCTTGATCATCTTCTTGACCGTGTTTGTGGGAATGTTATTCTGGGTTTTCCAGCGCTCCCGCAAGCCGTTCTACGACCATCTGGCCGCATTGCCTTTGCAGGAGGATACCTAAAATGAGTCACAACAACGAAGAACTCGAACGCGATCCACTCACCCAGGATCCGATGCTCAATCACGAATATGATGGGATCCGCGAGTTGGACAACCCCCTGCCTGGCTGGTGGTTGGGCACCTTTTATATCACCATCGTCTTTGCCGCCTTTTATTTCACCTGGCACCAGATTGTCGGCGACGGCCATCTGGTCAAAGCCAGTTATGAAAAAGAATGGGCAGCCGTGCAAGCCGCGGATCAGGCCAAAGCAGCACAGCAACTGGCCTCGGTCAGTGACGAAGCGCTGCTCAAGGCCAGCAAAGACGCTGCCGCAATTGCCGCAGGCAAGGACAAATACACCTCCACCTGCGCCAGTTGTCACGGCCCCGATGGCGGTGGCTTAATTGGCCCCAACCTGACGGATACTCACTGGCTCAATGGCGATGGCAAACCCATGTCCATTTACAAGGTGATCAAAGAAGGGGTCACAGCCAAAGGCATGCCCGCCTGGGGGCCCGTGCTCTCAGAGGGAGACAATTTTAATATCACCGCATACATTGTCTCACTCAAAGACAGCAAGCCCACCAATCCCAAAGAACCCCAAGGGGTGAAATATTAGGCCATGAAAATTCAGGAATTGCCCCAAGACAGACTGGCCACCACCGATGAGCGTGGCAAGCGGGTGCAACTCTATCCGGCAGACGTTGAGGGAAAATACCACGCGCGTCGCCGGGTGGTGCACTCCCTATTGGTGGCGTTGTTTTTGCTCCTGCCCTGGATCAAGATCAACGGCTACCAAGCGATTCTGCTGGATATTGCCCATCGCCGATTCGTGATCTTCGGATTGGCATTTTGGGCCCACGATGCACCCATGTTGGTCTTTGTCTTTGGGGCGGTCCTGATTGGCATTTCGCTTTTGACCGCCGTGAAAGGACGCCTCTGGTGTGGCTGGGGGTGTCCGGAAACGGTCTTTGTCGAATTTGTCTACCGCCAAATTGAACGTTGGATTGAAGGCAATGCCGTTCAGCGCAAGCGCTTGGACCAATCGCCTTTTTCACTCAAAAAAATGGCCATTAAAGGGGCCAAATGGGCCGCTTTTCTGGTCGTTACCCTGATCATTACCCACAGCTTTCTCGCCTATTTTATCGGTGTCGAAGAATTGGGCAAATGGGTGCGCCGCTCTCCAGCTGAACACCCCACAGCTTTTGCGGTGATGGCCTTTACCACCGCTGTCTTGCTCTTCTCGTTTGGCTGGTTTCGCGAGCAGTTCTGCATTATTATGTGCCCCTATGGCCGCTTTCAGTCGGTCTTGATGGACGAACACTCACTGGCTGTGATCTACGACGAAAAGCGGGGCGAGCCCCGGCGCGGACCGGATGTGCCCAAAGCCGAACAAGGCGATTGTATCAGCTGCTACCGCTGCGTGCAGGTCTGCCCCACGGGGGTGGATATCCGCCGGGGTGTGCAAATGGAATGTGTGGCCTGTACTGCCTGTATCGACGCCTGTGATGAGGTGATGTTAAACCAACACAAAGAACCCGGCCTGATCAGTTATACGACCCTGGAAGAACTCAGTGGCCGCAAACCCAAGAATATTCGCGCGCGTGTCTTGATCTTGTCGGTGGTGCTGGCAGGCATTTTGGCGGGTCTGACGTATGTACTGGTCACCCGCGACCCGGTCAAAACAACGGCTTTTAACGCCAAAAACGTGCCATTTACCGTCTTGGAGCAGAATAAGTCTGACCCCCTGGTGGCCAATCAATTCTTTTTGGTCTCTTCCAATTACACCTTTGAAGATGCCGCGATCGAACTGCGTGTGGCGGATCCCGCTCTGCGCGATAAGATCAAGCTGATTGTACCCACAGGCCAACTCAAGGTCAAAGCCGGGCAAGAGATCAAAAATCCCTTCTTGGTGGAGTTTCACAAATCTGTGCTCAAACAGGGCCGGATGCGTCTGCAACTCGAAATGGTGAAAAAGGCTGTCGAAGGCAAATGGCAGCGCACAATCATACAGGAGATTCCCCTTGCTGGCCCTTATTGAACACCCTGAACACCTCGGACACCTCTCCAGTTGGACCTTGATCCCGCTGTTGGTGTTTGTGGCCAGTTTGTTCGGCAGCATGCACTGTCTGGGCATGTGTGGGGCGATTGTCTCGGTGATCAAACCCACGCCTGCCGGGGTGGCTTCTTACCACCTCGGCAGGTTGTTGGGTTATTTGAGTTTGGGGGCTTTGGCCGGTTTGGCCGGTGGGCAGCTCTTGGCCCAGCAGCGCCCGCTGATTGCCGGGTTTGCCGCCCTCTGGTTGGCGGGCATGTTTATCTGGCTCGGAGTTAAAGTTTGGCGTGAGCAAAGCTTTCACTTGAATCTGCCAGCGCCAGTGCAAAAGCTGGCGCAAACGCTGATGGGCTCGGCCCTGCAAAAAAGGGGCGCGCTCTCAGGTCTGACGATAGGCCTCAGCTCGGTGCTCTTGCCCTGCGGCTGGCTGTATATGTTTATTCTGGGGGCTGTGGCCACTCAAAATATCTGGCTCGGCGCGCTGTTTTTAACGGCCTTTTGGCTCGGCACCCTGCCAATTCTGAGTTTGGCTCCTGCCCTTTTGGCGGGCCTCTTGCAACGCCTGACGCCCACGAGCCGCAAATTTAGCTCCAGTTTGTTGATTGGCGCTGGTTTTGTGACGATTTACGCCAAATTTGGGGCCTCGCTGCAAGCGGCAGTGGTGGAGATGTGCCATTAGGCTTGCCCCTTCGACTCCGCTCAGGGAGCAAGATCGAAGCCATGCAGCGAGCTTACCGAGGTGTCGAAGGCAGGAGTCGAAACGAGCAGGTTATGGCTCTGTTTGGGGTAGCACCAAGTCCAGAATTTGTGCTTCACTCAGCCCCAATTCTTTGCGCAGGGCTTCGTTATAAGCCGATTTGATCTTTTCGTATTCTTCTATTTCCCTGAAATCCAAATAGAATGCAATGCTTGAGGTGACTAGTACTGTTAAAAGAAAAATAACTCCTCTACTTTCAAACAAATTGGATTTAGACTCAATATCGCTCAATAAATACTTATTTCCAGCTATAATATCATCATAAGCATTAATAATACTGACGGATCCCGCAGTATAAAACAAAAAATCGGCCATCCTGGAAAAATTTCCCCAATATTGTCCACTCTCAAAAATCTTTTCAGCCTCCGGTAAGAGAGAATAAATAACCGGAGCATAAGAATTGAGGTTGTAATATTTGTCGGGTTGCTCCCAGGTGCTAAAGCTCATGCCCTGAAGATGGTCATTCAGCTCTCGGATGGCATAGCGGCGGTAAGTAGTCAGGCGATCTTCAACAGAATAACCATAAACCCAATCTTTATTAGGAATTTCACTCCAATTATAAACAGTCACAGCACAGCTCTGCAGGTGCAGTACCAAGAACAGCCCCAATACAGGACGCAGGCCTTGCCAAAATTTAAGTAAGCCCTTCATTGCACACATTCCTCTCTGCTATTCACAGAAACATCCCTGCCAATATTTTTGCATATTTAACGAAACCCGCCTTCGACTCCGCTCAGGCGACGGAGAAGAATGTTCCCTGAGCGGAGTCGTTCGTGTTCCCTGAGCGGAGTCGAAGGGAACACTTACCCCTATGGCTTGGGCGGACGTGGGCCAATGCTGCGAATCTGCCCCGCTTTAAAGCCCCCAGAAGCCGGCGGCGGGGTTTTGCTCACCTGCCCTGATTGGGTGGCTGATGGGAGCGCTGAGGCGCTGTCAGGGGTGGGCTCAGCGGGTTCGGGGCCTTTGCCCCCACTGAATCCCGCTTCGATCACCAGATAATCACCTTCCATGCCCACAAACGCCACGCGAATCAACTGTTCGCCGGGCTGAAGATCTTTTTGGGCCGCACTTTTAATGTCCTCTGCCGTCACAGCCCGGTGCATCGGGCGGGGCATTTTGATCTGGCGGCTGTAGACTTTTTGGCTCATCTTGGCAGGCTCATCGAAAAAGGGCTGTCCTTTGTCTGGATTCAGGTTTTATTGTAACACAGCTGGAAAAAGCGCCGGGTCTGGGGTAAGCTGTTAAAAAAGCAAAGCGGAGCCATTAAGATGAGCAAAATATCCCTCTCTCGCGCCCTGGTCGAACTCAAAACCCTCGACAAGCGCATTCAAAAAGGCATCGACCAACTTGAGCCCCTGGGGCTGATGATCGGCAAAAACCCCGAAAGCTGCATTCAAAACCGCCAGGACTTTGAAAAATCCGCCCGCTCGGGCTTTCAGCAGGTCAAAGACCTGATTGCCCGCCGCCGCTTGATCAAAAATGCGATTGTGCTCTCCAACGCCAAAACCCAGGTCGAAATTGCGGGCGAAAAAATGAGTGTGGCAGAGGCGATTGAACGCAAAGCGTCGATCACGCTCGAAAAAGAACTCAAAAACGAACTCTGGCAAAAATTTACGGCCAAGCAGACCCAATTGGAAGAGCACAACCAAAAGGTGATGCGCCAGCTCTTTCAATTGTTACAAGCCACGTATGCCAAACCCGAACACGAACTCAAAAGCGAAGACCACGACACCTTGGCTTTGCCCTTTAAGGAAAACAACCAAGCCAGCTTGATTGACCCCCTCAACCTCAAAGCCACCCTGTTTGAACTCGAAGCCAAGATCGATGCCTTTGAAGCCGAAGTCGACATCGCTTTGACCGAGTCCAATGCCCGCACAGAAATTGAAGTCCCTGATTAATGTCAGCATTTGACAAAAACGCGGCCTGTGCAGATAATGCCCAGGTGCTGGTCTGACGAAATTCAATCAAGACCAGAAATTTTCAGGCCAACGACAGCCGGTTCGATTCCGCTTGCCCCTGTATCGGGGGGGTGTGGTGTAGTGGTAGCACATTGGCCTTGCGGTTAAAAGTTTAGACTTTAAGTCTCAGACTTCAAGGTTTAAACTTTAAGCTTTAAAACTTAATTGCCTCAACGCTCAAAGTTAAAAGCTCAGCAAACCCCAGATCCGAGTCAGCGGGTGGCTGGTCACCTTTTGAAGCTCCTGGGCTGTCAGATCAGCACATTAAACAGCTCTTACATGCCTCTTAGGCAAAGTGGATCATGGGCTCCACGCCCAATTCAAAATACCAGCAGGCCTCCCCCTCGCGGTTGACCTCCAACATGCTGCGGGAATTGTTGTAGACAATCAGGGTATTGCCATTGCTCATGCGCTGGCAGGCAATCGGCCTGTGCAATTGGTATTTTTTGTGGCTGGAGAATTCCCAAAGAATCTTGCGCTTGGGGGAGACCTCAATCACGCGGTGATTGCCGGTATCTGCGATCAAAATCGCACCTGAGTGCAAGCGGGTGGCAAATTCGGGGCTGGTGAGCTGGTTTTCTTCGGTTCCAATCCGGCTGGGCTGGCCATAGGACCAGATTAGATCACCCGCGCGGGTGATCTCTTTGACCATGTGCAGGCCCTGATCGACAAAGAGAATGGTGCCGTGGCCCAGGGCCTCAGCGTAATAGGGATGGGAGATCTCGCGGTGTTTGTAATACTCCCAGATGACCTCCCCCTGCCGGTCAAATTCAACCAGGCGTTTGTGGCCCTGGTCAGCCACCAAGGTCGTGCCACTCAGGGTGCGAAAGGCAGAGCGCGGGCGAAAGAGGGTGCCAGGCTTCTCGCCAAAGATCTGAATCACCTCTTGGCCCACCAGCGAGACTTCCAAGACCAAATTGTGGTGGGTATCTGCAATCAGCAGACTGTTGGCCGTTTCGTAAATATGGCCGGGCCGCTGCAATTTGTGGCTGGGTTCGGTACCAAAATGCCAGTGATCCTGGCCTGCGTGGTCCATGCGCACAATCTGGTGATTGACGCGGTCGATCACATAGATCGAAACATCGACCAAAGGCGCGTCGTTAATATGTTTGACCTGGGCTGAGCGCTCGCGTTGGCTGTCGCTTTCGCGCCGGGCTTCGAGCAGGGTCTGAAACAATTCCATAATCTTTTCAGCAATGCCACTGGAGGTCTGCAGGCGGTTGGTCTCACGCAGGCGGTCAAAGAGTTCTTCGAGGGTGGGCAGGCGGTATTGGTCAAAAGATTGCACATAGCTATCACGCTTGTCAAAGGCATCGCGCCGGATTTCGACCCGCCGCGAAAGGTGTTTGAGCAAAGAAGACCAGATTAACTTTTGTTGGCGCGGCTGAATCTCAATCACCTTGTCTTCGTCCATCAACACCACACTCTGCTTTTCGCGGCGATAAACCCGGCTGGGGGTCTCCATGCGCAGCTCTTCGGGCATGTCGTGGGTATAATAAAAACACTCGCGGACCTGTTCACCATCGAGGTCGAATTCCACCACGCGGTAATGACCGGCATCGACAATCAAGGTGTCTTGATCGAGCAGGCGTTGGGCAAAGATCGGGCTGTTCAGGCCCTGTCTGCGACCAAAGCTGCGCACAATTTCTTGCTCTCGCACTTCGATCACACGGTGATTGCCTGTGTCTGCAATCAGGTAAGTGCCATCGGAGGTCTGCTGCAGATCCGAGGGGCTGTTGAGATAACCAGCCTCTTCCCCCGCTTCTCCCATCACGCCGTATTGCCAGACAATCTGCTGTTGGCGGTTGATCACCAGCACGCGGTGATGGCCCTGATCGACAATCAAGAAATGCTCCAAATGGCCTTTGCTCTCTTGGTAGGCCTCGGTATAAAAACTGGCTTTGACGGGGTTGAGTAAAACGTGTTCGGGAGAGAGCCCTTGGTTGACGGACCAGCCAACATGGCCCATCGGGCTGCACTCAAAGACCTGGCTGTTGTTTTTATCCACCACCAAGAGATTTTGTTTGTTGAGCCAGAGCGCATACCAAAAGTGCACTTCGTGCCCTTCCCAGTTCATTTCGTGGGAACGCAATTCCCAATCAATCGTATTGTGATCGTCGAGCCTGATCAAGCGGCGGCGTTTGGGGTCGGCCAAAAGCAAGTGCAAACGCGGCAAGGCCCCAATGCTATCAAAAGAAGACCGTTTTTTGCGCTCGGCCCGATTGGGGCTCTCCAATTCAAAAAAGCAGCTCGGACAGTCCCAATTGCCTTTGAGCGGCTGGTTACAGGCTGGACAGGTATACGGCGGGCGGATCAATTTGCCGGTTTTTTCTGAGACCTCACTCATCAGGCTGAGAATATCTTGGCGGGTCAAGACCGTTTCGAGGGTTTTATCCCCCAAGATCTCACTCACCAAGACATCCACTGAGTCGTAATTTTCCAATTGTGTGCGGTAATCTTCAGCCAGTTCTTTAAAGCGCTCGTTCTCTTCCGGGTGGGCGTGTAAGTCGATCTCGGTTTGCTGGTAGAGCTTTTGCCCCAGCACAAACAAGATCGCGGGAAGGGCTTTTTTGGGGTCGAGCACCAGATGTTCAGCCTCAACCGGCACAAGCGCAGGCACAAGCCCGATCCCCAGCCCGACTTCGATCTCTTCAAAGGGCGCGTGAATCATGGCCCCCCCCAAGAGCTGGGCTTTGAGTTCTGCTAATTTTTCAGCGGTCAGCAGGCCCTGGCGAATTAGCAACTCCAGTCCCGTTTTTTGCTCGTGTACCAGCGGGTTGGCAATCGGAAAGACCAAGGCCACAGGCTTGGTCTGATCGCGCAGGGCATGGGGAATGCTCTGAAAATGCACAGGCTGAAACTGATCGGGATCGATCACCGAAATGCCCGGCGTGAGGGGAGTGGGATCGCTGTGGCTGGTCATGACAAAGAGCAAATTGTGGGCCGGGCTCAAAGCCATCAGGTCACAGGGGTCCACCTGGCTGGTGCTCAAAAAATGCCCCTTGAGCTGAATTTCTTCGTCAAATTCGCCACTCTCAATATTGAGGTATTGCAAGGTCACGCCGGGTTTGAGCAGCAAGAGACAGAGATAGCGAATATCTGGGGCCCGGATAATATTGCCAAAGATCTGGCCATGCATGCCCACGGGCATTTCTTCAAGTTCGAGGGTGGAGAGATTTAAGCTATAAAGCACCGGCGTGAGGTTATCTGTAATAAAAGCGCGGGGCTCATAAAAGTCGAAGGTCACGTTCAGGGCCTTGGTGCTGCCCGGCTGACGGATTTGCACCTCGCCCAGCAGGGTGTGGTCGTAGGTCGAAAAGACCTTGAGACTGCCCGCCTGCCGATCACTTAGACACAAAACACTGCGATCTTCGTTGAGGTAGAGATCATAAGCCGTGTGATTCGGGCTGGGTTTGTGCACCATTGAACACAGGCTCTGCCGGGTTTCAGCCAAAAACTCACTGTGGTAAAAATCCGGTGTATACAAAAAGCTGGTATCCGCGCTGATCACCAAGCCATACAGGCTCTCGTGTTTGACTTTTTTGATCTGTTCGATCTGGCCACTCTCGCGGTTGAGATAACAGAGCGCTGAGCCCCAGGGCTCATTTTTGAGGTGCAGGGGTTCATTTTCTGTGAACCAGCCGCCCCCCGCAGCCAGGGGATAGCTGGCAATTTCTTCCCCTTCGGGAAAGGTTTGGATGAGTAAAGCGCGGTTGGCGAGATCGACAATATAAGCCACCCCTCTGAGGGCCGCCAGGCCTTTGTCAAAACGGCTGCGCTGATCCTGTTGCAATAAATCGAGCATGCTGAATTCAAGGCCCAGTTCCTGCAGTGTATAGGCCAATAATTCAGCTTCGTCGATCTCTGGTGAAGGGGGCAGCTCGGGCTCGATCATGCCTTCACGATACCATTTTGAGCGGGTAATTAGGTCCCTGCTTGGCCCATGATTTGGCCCACAGGGCCAGATTTTACGAGAATCTCGTGGGTCTTTCTAGCAAGAAACTGTACTTTTGGGGAATAATAGAGTTATCGTGATTATATTTTTAGCCCAGAAAGGCCCCTTCAGACATGTCAGATATGCAGTTAAAAGGCTCTACCGGATTCTTTGGCAAAGAGACCCCCATCAATGTACGCAAGGTCAATGAAGGCGTCAGCACTGAAAAAGTCAAAGCCGCCCTGCAAGACAATAACCTCGATGAAGTGGTGGTTAAAGGCCAAAGTGGCGCTTCTTATGTGGTCTATGCCGATGAATTGAGTATGGCCAAAGGCAGTTTGCCCAAACCCGGCACCAAAGTCTCGCTGCCCTTGATTCCCGGCGAAGATGGAAAAAACCCGCTGACGGTGCAATTGGTCGACGATGAGTCCAACGAAGATTATTCGGGCCTGGCCGCAGGATTGGTTGGCATGTGGATGAATAAAAATGGCGGGGTCAATGGCGATGACGCAAAGATCAAAGGCATCTCTGAAGCCGTGAAACTCTGTAATCCCACCACCAAGGGTGTGACTGATCCAGAAATCCACTGGGCGCTCCAATTGGAAGACAAAGTGAAAAATGAAGACTATAAACCCAATGAGCAAGAGATAGACATGTACGCAAAAATCGCCCGAAAATTAAGCGAAAAATAGACGTTTACTGTTTTATTTCAGCTTAAGCTTGGCACTCTCTTCAGGGGTCAAGGGCCGCACTTCAATAATGTGGGCAGGGTTGAGATAAAGGGTGTTCCCGTCTTTGTCCGTTTGGCGTGGGGTCCAGGTGGTAAAACCGCCTTCATTGACCGGCGTTAAGACATGCCCCCCACAGACTTTTTGCTGCATCATGGGCGTGCCCCCTTTGTGAAAAGGCGCTTCAAAATACTTGGAATTTTGTAAGACGCGGTAGAATTTGCCATCACCTTCGTTTCTGTAGACACAGGACAAAGTGGTCGCTTTGACTTGGGCCTGTTTAAAGCCTCCCACACATTGTTTTTGTTCGGCCCCGTCTTTGCCTGTCACGGTTGCCACATCTTTGCGGCAATGCTGAATCTGCTCACTCTGGGCAATTTCGGGGGAGTCCACAAAGGCAAATGGCACTGAGCGGCCATGGTAGAGTTTGCTCATCTGGTTTTTGTCGACATTCTGGGCTGTAAAGCGGGGCTGATCGGGTTTTAATTCAGCCGCTGTGACGGAATTTTGCGTCTCACGCTCCAAGGTCGCTTTGACATCTGCATCGGAGAGGGTGGGCGGCAAATGACGCACGACAGGTTTGTTGATACTTTGCATGGCAGGCTCCAAAAACGGATTTGAGCTGATCATACCATATTGATCGGGGTTTTCTGCCTGTTTTCTCTGGGGTGAAGCAGACCCAAGGCCGCTTTGCGCGTGATGGGATCGGAAAAGCGAAACACCCCCCGGTCGTAGAGGTAGTGTATAAACGAACTAAACAAGGCCATGCCGCCAAAGAAAGTCAGCCAAAGGGAATCACGAAAAGCAGGCAGAAAAGCTTGCACAATCAGAGTTTTGGGATTCAAACCATGCACGATAAAATAATCTGCCTCCAGGATCGGGGTCAAAAGCAATGAGAGCGTGACCAGCACCAGCAGAGGCCCCCAGCCCCGGCGATTGACCCAGCCCCAAAAGACATACCAGGATTTAAAGCCAGGGGCGTATTCAGTCTCACTTTGAGAATTGCCTGCCATCCAAGAGGTTAATCCCAACGACACCAACCAATGTTGCAATTGCACCAGAGAAAAATACAAAAAAGGATCGACCTGAAAAGAGAACAGACTCATGACACAGAGGCTGGAAAAATACAAAATCCGCCCCCGGCCCTGGTTTTTGCGCAGATATGTGTGCAGGGTGAGACCCCAAAAGAGCAAGACGCCCAGTGAGAGTAGGCCTTTGATAGCGGCAAGCAGGCCAGGGTCCGTCAAAAGCACTGGCGTCTGAAAGAGGCCAAAGAAATTTAAGTCGCCATAGAGAAAGTCCAAAACCAAGCTAAAGACCCCCGAAACCATCAGACAGGCCCAAAAATCCCATTTGAGCAAGCTGGCATCGCGCTGGCCGTGGGGCAGACGGCTGCGGTACACCGACAATACGCCATAATGCTGGACGGCAAAGTGGTAAAGCGAAAAAAAATAATCGGCAAAAGCCAGCAAGAGAAAACGTTCCAATTGCGTCAAGGGCAAGAGCGTATTCGGGCAAAAGAGATAGCCCATGAGCACAACAAAAATCGCCAAAGGCCAGCCCCCAAAATAGCCTTTTTTGGCAGCCAACACAGCAGCGTACTCGCGCACACAGAGCGCCAAATAGACACTGGAGAGGCGATGGGCAATCCAGAGGCCCAAGGTCAGGGCCAGAATCACAGGTTTGGCTTGGCTGAGCGGCAGCAGCACAAAAACCAGGGGCAGCCAGAATCCTGAGAGGATCCAAAAGCTGTCCCAGCGGGGGGAGCGAATCCAGGGTGAAGGGGTCATGACGGTATTTTACATTTTATAATTCAACAAAACCAAATGTGTTTAAATACATTTAACGCTCATCCAAAACTTGAAAGCACAAATAGACATGCCTTTCTCAGACTTATTCCATAAATGGGACATCCAGATTTTTCAAGTTTCTCAAACCATTTGGTGTGTTCGCAGACCCTCTTACCTCACGTGTTCGTATCTGATTAAAACGGATCAAGGTGTGGTCTTGATCGACGCAGGCATGGATTCCACAGGGCAAGACATGCTCGCGGGTCTTGCATATATTTCAGAGCCCGTTTCGTCTGTCAAAGCCCTGCTTTTGACCCATTGGCACAATGATCATGCGGCGGGAGCCCAATACTTACAACAAAAATACCAGATCCCCGTCTATTATCATCCCCAGGAAACACCCTATTTAACGCGCCAAACGGCCCGTGCCGGGCTGCGAGGGACACTGAGTGCACGCTTGCCAGAATGGGGCATTTTTGTCTTGGCCAAAGGTCTTTTGGGAGAAGCCATTCCTGATGCTGTCGAAGCCAATGTGTTTGCAAACGATGGAGATCAGTGGCTTAATCAGTTTGAAATCCTCCACACCCCCGGCCATACACCGGGTCACTTGGCCTTTTATTATCCTGCAGAAAAAGCCCTATTTGCGGGGGATGCCCTGGCTGTGATTGGCCAAAAACTCCGTTTTATGGCCCGCCCAGTGACCCCAGATCTGCCACAAGCACGGGCCGCCATCCTGCATGCCTTGGATCGGGACATTCAGTTGATCTGCCCTGGGCACCGAAAGCCCCTGCACACAGACGTTCCCGCCCAGTGTCAGCAAATGATTCAACAGATTCATGCCGGGGAAAAGTGGCCCTATTTCGGATAAAGTGGCCAGAAAAGAAGTGGCCAATCACAAAGTATAATAATCAGGCTGAATAGATAAGGTGGTTTACATGCGCATACATTCAATTTTTTTGGCATTCACGCTGGGAGGGCTTGCCTTTCCTGCCTTTGGCAATCCCTGTCCAGCCAAGACCTACCACACAGGCCAAGCAGATATCTCCACCCCCACCCGCTATGGCCTGATGCTGATGGGCGGCGGCACCGATGTCGATGACGCTTTCCGCTGGCTGATCCAGCGTTCCGGTGGTGGCGATCTGGTCGTTTTGCGCTCAGACGGTGCCGACGGCTACAACGACTATCTCTACAAAGAGCTGGGAGGCTTAAACTCCGTCACCACCTTGGTGATTCAAAGCCGCGAGCAGGCCCATTGCCCAGAGGTACTTCAACGTCTGCGCCAGGCTGAAGCGCTCTTTTTTGCAGGTGGCGACCAGTCTGACTATTACCGCTTTTGGAAAGACACCCCCGTGCACTCAGCGATTGCAGAACTGGCAAATAAACAAAGACCCATGGGCGGCACCAGCGCAGGTTTGGCCATTTTGGGCGAGGTGATCTACAGTGCTGAAGGCGAGTCGATGCAAACCCAGCAGGTCTTAGACCAGCCCTTTCACCCCGAATTGACCCTGCGCAACGACTTTCTCAAATTGCCGCTCATGCAGCAAATTTTGACAGATAGCCATTTTTCCGAGCGCAAGCGGCAGGGGCGTTTACTGGCTTTTTTGGCACGGGCCCGCGCCAAAAAAAACTTTCCCACAGCACTCAAAGGCATTGGCATCGACGAACAAACCGCGCTGCTGGTGGAAAAACCCACAGAAGGTGAATACAAGGAAAAAACCGTAGGCAAGGTGATTGGCAAAGGCTGTGTCTGGTTTTATCGCCCTGGGGCTGAAAACCCTGAAGTGATGAACCCTCAGAAACCACTGACCTGGAGCCATGCAGGCCAAGCCGTTGAAGTGTTTAAAATGCCAAAACAGCCCTTTGTGCCCCCCGATCCCACTGCCGTTTATGTAAACTTGGCAGACCTATTTGACCTCGGGGCCTGGAAACCCCTGCAGGGAGATTATTTGCAGCTGTTTTTTTCGGCGGAAGCCGGTGTCTTCAAACAAAAGTCCAAAACGACCCGCTAAAACATAACCTCTCAAGCAAAACAGCCCCCAAAAGGTATAATGGGGACAATGTCCAACAAGGAAAATCCACCGATGTCAAATACGTCTCACGCTGCTCCCCCCGAATCTCTGAACCTGCTCAAAAAACAATTGCGCGACCCCGATGAATTTCAGCGTTTGGCAGCGATCCATGCTCTGTTTCGGCTGGATCTGCCCGAAGCAGACTCCCCTTTGATCGAGGCGCTCAACGACAGCGACTCAGGTGTGCGCGAAGCGGCCGCTTTGGCCTTGGGCGAACGCGGTGCGCTGCAGGCCCTGCCCGCCCTACGCGGACGTTTAAACGATCCCCACCCATTGGTCTGGGCCGCCGCAATGGATGCCCTGGTGCTCTTGGATGATCGAGAAATTGTCCCGCAGGCCTTGGCGGGTTTAAATGCCGAAGCAGCCGAAAAACGGGCGGCTTCAGCCGGAGCGATCGGTGCCTTTCAAGTGGCTGAAGCCCTGCCCACCTGCCGCCAACTGATCTCTGACCCCGATCCCGATGTGCGCATCGCGGCAGCCCAGGCCTTGGGTGATCTCAAAGATGGCGAAGCGGTCCCCCTTTTGCAACAGGCCCTCAAAGACGAAACCTCTGCTGTGTGTAGCACGGCGGCCTGGGCCCTGGGCGAAATTGGCGATCCCAGCGCCATTCCCGATCTGTTAAAGGCCTTGGATAATTTGGGCTCAGAGGTGCGAATCCAAGCAGCAACGGCCCTGGCTTTGCTTCGGGCAGAGGAAGCGATCACACCCCTTGTGGCCCTCTTGCAAGATCTGATCGTGGATGTGCGCGGCACAGCCGTCTGGGCCTTGGGAGAAATCCAAGCCCCGGCGAGTTTAACTGCGCTGATCAGCACTTTTGCCGACCCCGACCCCGATGTGCAGGGCCAGGTCTACGAAAGCCTCTTAAATTGGGCCGACACCGATCCTGAGCCTGTGATTGCAGCTCTGCGGGCACACCAAGCCGAAGTCCACCCCCAAATTCAAGCGGGAATTACCGCCTGTCTTGCCGCTTTAGATCTCCCAGCCTGAGCTTTAAATCTGGCTATTTCGCCTGCTTCACATGTGTATCCAGCCAATGGACCATCTCCCAGAGCATGTGGTGCAGCGATTCTTTGGCCTGGTAACCATGGCTCTCATAAGGCAAAAGCACCAGCCGCACCGGGGCCCCCAGCCCTTTGAGGGCCTGGTAAAAATACTCGCTCTGCATCGTCAAGGTGCCTGAATTATTGTCGGCCTGGCCATGAATCAAGAGCAGCGGCTCTTTGATCCGATCGGCGTGATTCAAAGGGGACATGGTGTTGTAGACTTCGGGGGCCTGCCAATAATTGCGCTCTTCGGACTGAAAACCAAAGGGCGTGAGGGTGCGGTTATACGCCCCAGAGCGGGCAATGCCCGCTCTGAAAATATCGCTGTGGACGAGCAAATTGGCGGTCATAAAGGCCCCATACGAATGTCCCCCAATCGCGAGGCGCTTGCGGTCGGCCACGCCCATTTCCACGACTTTGTCTGCAGCGGCCTGAGCCGAAGCCACCAATTGGCTGACATAGGTGTCGTTGGGTTCTTTGTCACCTTCGCCAATGATCGGCATGGCAGGATGATCAACCACGGCATAACCCTGGGTCAAAAAAACCAGGGGTGAAGAGGGCATAATCCGGGTAAAGGTATACGGCGAACCCTGTACTTGGCCCGCTGCATCGGCACTTTTAAATTCGCGCGGATAGGCCCAAAAAACCGTGGGCAACGGCCCCTGCTCTTTTTTATAACCCGCGGGCAAATACAAAGTGGCATTGAGCTTGACCCCGTCAGCGCGGGTGTATTCAATCAGCTCTTTTTGAACTTTGGCCAATTCGGGCACGGGGTGCGGGAAGTTGGTCAGCGCCCGCTCTTTTTTTTGGGGCAAATCGTGCAAGATATAATTGGGCGGGGTTTCGGGACCTTCACGCCGGGTCAAAACTTGCATCTTTTGCGGATCGAGCAGCTGCACAACCTGTTCGTAAAAGGGTGCAGCTGAGCGCCAGAGACGCTGACGGGTATTGTTTAAAGGATTCCAGCTGTCCAAAAATGGGCGGTCTCCTTCAGCAGAAGCGCCATCGCCTTTGAGAAAGAGGGTTTTGCCATCTGCGGCGGTCATTAAGACCCATCGGCCTTCGGGGGTGCGCTGCAGCAGCGGCATGCCCGGATGGGCATAGCGATCTTCACTCGAAAAGGTCTGAATTTTGCTGCTTTGGCTTTTGGCCGGCATCAAATGGTAAATTTCCTGGCGGCGTTTGAGGTACCAGAAGCTATACACCAGCGCCAATTGGTTGTCTTTCCAATAGATGCTCGAAAAGCGGTCATCGAGATCCATCAGCTTCTGCGGCGCTTGGTGAAAAGGCGCAGCCCATTGCCAGAGCCGATCGCGTTTCTCGGCCGTGACCTCGGGATTGCCTTGGTCGAGGGCCTCAGCCCAAAAGAGGGTGGCGGGGGCATCTTCGCGCCAGACGATCTCACGCCGGCCCATCCGGGCTGCATCGCGGGCGATCGGGATTTTGTCAGCCAGGGGCAAGTCTGCCACCAGGCGCTTTTCGGGGCTGTTCAAATTCCAGACTTCGCTGCGCAGGGGAAAGCGGTACAGCGGGAAAAAATACGAAAAAGGGGCGTGTAATTGTTCGACCAGCAGCCAATCGCCATTGGGAGATGGCGAGAAATCGGTAATCAGGCCCGGGGCCCCGACTTTGCGGGCCTTGCCATCGAGTTCGACCCGCCAGATTTGGCTGTGTAGATAATAGCTGAACAGGGCCTCGTCTTGGGGGGATTTGAGCAAATCCTGGTAAGTACGCCCCGGCGCGGCTTGGCCCAGGCTTTCCATGATCACGGGCCCGGTTGGCAAATAAACATCTGACGGTTTTTTGAGCGCACCGGAGGGGCTTTTGCAGATCAAAGCACTGGAATCGGGGGTCCAGGCACAGGGCGAGCCATAGCTCTTGTTCAGATGGAGGTTGCTCAGGCGTTTGGCTTCTGCTGTGGCAATATTCAGGAGCCACAGCTCAATGCCCTCGGCATGGGTGTGGCTAAAAGCCACAAATTTGCCATTGGGCGACCAGATCAAATTGCTCAAACGCGGCAGGGCGGGCAAACCCGTGACTTTGCGGCCTTTGCCCAGGGTGGGGCTGCTCTGGCTGTCTGGATTCATGGCATGCAGGGAAATGCTGTTATACGCGCCATTGCGGCTGGGAGAAAAGTTGCGGGGATTCAAACGCAAACCCGCCAAGCGCAATTCGGGTTCGGCCAATTCACTTAAATCTGGCCAGGTCTGCATTTCCAGCAAGAGAAAATTCTGGCGGTCAGGTGAGAGACTAAAGACCGGCAAATACGGCGCGTTCATCACCTTGTCCAAAGGTGCGGGCGCAGTTTGGTAATTTAAATTGGGGTTGGTTTCGGCAAAAACGGGCATGGATTTAGCATACACCCCACTCACACTCAGGGCCAGCGCAAGCGTCACGGATTGAAGACATTTTTTGAAGATGGGCATCGAAGGGCCTCCCAGGCGTTTAACAGGCTCAAACTTCAAGGAGTATACCAATCCTGGCCTTGAGTGTCAGGTCTGAGAGGTCTAGAATAGGTAAGGACAAGCCCCAAAGCCCGCTTAAATTTTTCAGACAAACGGTTACCCCATGCTTCCACCTTCTCCCCTCTCTGTTTCCGAGCGCAGTGCCCTCTGCGCGTTGATTCTCAGATTGACACCCAACGACTTAAATGCAGCCTGGGAGAGCGAATGGAAACAAGCCCTGGGCGCGAGAAGGCGCGAGGACTTCAGCGTTGCCCTCTTGCCGGGAGAACGCGAATGGCTCGAAGAGGCAGTCCGGCGCCTCTTTGCCGACCCCAATGATGGCCCTGCGCGGATCTGTCTCTGGTTTCTGCGCCGGGATTACGCAGTCCAAGCAAAGCAGCCTTTGCCTGGGGGCTGGCAAGCCTGGACAGAGACACAGCAACAAGGCGCACATCTGACCCTGCTGCCCCCCCCTGCCAGCTCAGACGTGACCATTCTGCTGCCAACGTATAACCGCCTGCCCCAATTGCAAAAGGCCGTGCAGAGCATTTTGGCTCAGAGCCACAGCTCATTTAAATTGATCATCGCTGACGATGGCTCAACAGATGGCACGGCTGGTTATTGCCGCGTTTTGGCAGACACCGACCCGCGTGTCAGCTTTCTGCCCCGCAGCCACAATTTGGGGCTGTACGCCACAATGGAGCAACTCTACCAGGCCACCGAGAGCGAATTGGTGATGTCGCTGGCCGACGACGATTGCCTGACCCCCCACTGTTTGTCTGCCTGTTTGGATCTGTTTGAGCGCTATCCCTGGATTGCCATGGCCGGGGGCGGCTATTATTATCTGCATTACCAGGGTCAGCAATTGCGGATCAAACAGTATGGGCCCTATTACGAAAGTGCCTGTGTGGCAGATACCCAGTTGGAATTGCAGCGGGCGGGAATTATTAATCCGCTTTTTGGCGGCGGGGCGCTCTTTCGCAAGCCTGAGCTGCTCACACTCTCCAAAGCTGATCCCGAAGCGGGTGAAAATGCCCACAGTGCCTGGGATTGGCTCTTGACTGCCGAGTTTTTGGGCCGTTACGAAGTGGGTTACAGCCCACAAATTGCCGTGGCTTATGTCGACCACAAAAAAGGCCAGCAATTTACCCATGGGCGCAATTGGGGCCCTGCCTTCTTTTATTTGCTTGAACGTTTAATTCAGCGCTACGAAGCCCTGTTTGGCCCCAAAAGCTATCCGGCGGAGATCATTCAGTATTTTATCGCAGCGGTGGCTGAACCCTATCTGGTGCAGGCCTTTCAGCAAAAATTGGCGAGCTACTGCAGCCCTGAGGATCTAGACACCTTTTTGCAGAGCCAGCGCAGCGCCTGGGAAACCTATCGCCTGATTCGCCAGAACTATCTGGAGCGGCCAACTCTGGGCCAGGCCTTGCTCAATGCCGAGACCGTGGCCGGGCTGACCCTGGGAGATATTCCGGGCCTGAATCAGGGCCAGACCCCAGCCGTGTTGCAAAATTTGCTCAATCATCTGCTGCGTTAGGGCCGTGAAAGGCCCTTTGACTGGTATTCCTGTCCATTACCGCAAGCTGCTCACGCTCTTGATCAGCCTCCTGGTGGCTTTGCTCTTGCTCTGGTATCTTTCGAGCCAAGCGCCCTCAGTCGTTTGAGCTGGATTCAGCAGACTTGGCTTTGCGGCGATGCAAGCGCCTGTTTAAAAACAATTTGAACCAAATGAACCCCAGTACGAGCAAAAATATGACAATTTCTGGACGGTACAACAGCAGAATAAAATAAAAGGGGCCAAAATGGGCCAAGGGAAGCAGCAGCAGGAAAGACGCCACCACCAGTGTGGACGCCCAAAAGAGCAGGTCTAAATGGGTTTTTTCGAGCCCCTTCCAGCCCGAAGCGTACCAGTAATTTAAGCTGAAATCATACCATTTGCCACTTTGACCAAGCCAAATAAAACCCAAACTGAGAACCGCACTTAAAGCATAGGCCCACTTGGCAGCGTCCATGGCAAATAGGATTAATAAAAAGAGCAATCCTGGCAGATTGCGCAGAAAAACGCGTAAAGCCAGCACTGGAAAAAATAACAGCCCTTGAAGGGGAGGCATCTTCTTAATACCTATTCCTGCCAAAACAAGCCATTCTAAGCCCGAAAATAGAAAATAGCAGGCAAAAACACGCAAGAGAAATGTCCAGGTCAGTGGTGTAGGCACCCAAAGATGCCAAAATAGAAAAGAGGTATAAGGACCACATTGGCAATATTCCAACCCCTCCAACCAGCGGACACTCAGCCAGGCAGAGATTAACATGACAAAGCCCAAGCAGACAAAGCTATTAAACAAACCCAGGCAAAAGGGATAAAACAAGGGGCTTTGCCATTTCCAGAGCGGCTTACGATTCTCGCTCATGAATTGCTCAAGGTAAAGATCTGACCTTTGTCCTTGATAAATTCCCCTTTTTTGTCCAGCCCATAGATAAAGTACTTGTGTTTGGAGACATAGTCATACAAGACCAATCCTGCCGTGTTTTCTGGAATCTGTGGTTCTATCAGCAAAAACCGCAGTCCCAGCACCTCAGCATAGTGTGCTTGTGATTCGGCCTCTGTCAGACGATACAGAGGCAAATCTGCAAAAGACTTTAAATAGCCCATTTGTGAAGTCATGGGATTGACAAAATCTTTCCAATAGGGGCTGGAATGCCTGCGGGCTTGGGCTTCAAGCGTGCGCACAGAGCCCGGATAGAAATGATGATCGACCCCAAAGGTTTCCAATAGGGTCTGTAAGTTGTGCATATTGGCTTTGACACTGGAGATTTTGCCACAACTACAAGCCGCCACAGGTTGAGAGGCAGAAAAGAAACACCCAACAAGCAAACAAGCAATACGCGATAAATACTTTAATTGTTTTTTCATGGAATCCCTTGATGTTTATTCCCAAAAAAGTGAGAAGATCACGCTTAAAATTTCGGCTTTGGATTTGAATCGGTCGACAGCCCATTTTAAATGCCGTTACAAAGCTGAAAAATGTTATGCTAATCTCAATTCAAGCCCTTCAAGCCAAACGAAACCAAACCCCAGGATTCCATGAAAAACGACAACCGACTTTGGCGCATGTTACATGTGCTGATCCACATGAGCCACACCCAAAAACCCATGACCTCCCAGGCCATCGGCGAGATGTTAAACACCAATTCTGTCGTGGTTCGGCGCAGCATGGCCGGATTGCGCGACCGAAACTATGTGCAGTCTGAAAAAGGCCATGGGGGAGGCTGGCGCCTGATCTGCCCCTTGGAAGAAATCACCCTGCTGGATATTTATCTGGCTTTGGGTTCGCCCGCTATTTTTGCAATCGGTGCAGCAAACAGCGCCCACAATTGTCTCGTTGAAAAAGCCGTCAA
>JBFWRL010000101.1:0-20658 GCA_050248915.1 Candidatus Sericytochromatia bacterium | reverse complement strand
GGTCAAAGCCATTATTCAAAAAAGAGTATCAGGAAACAACAAAGGCCAAGCTGGAAGTGATCTGGATACACAGTTTGATGCTGTCTTTAATCAATTTATTGGAGAAGCCAATAAATTGAATGATCAGATTCAGAAACAGATTTCTGCCAAAGAACGTCAAATCGACCTTGTTTTAATGATTGCAAATATCTTGATAATCTTTATATTTTCACTTGTCGCTTGGTTGGTCTGGCGATTCCAAAAACAAATGCAAGCTCAAAGAGATAAAGAAACAGCAAATCAATTGCAAGCACAAATCCAAGCAATAGAACAAGAATCTTTGCAACAGCGACAGAAGCTTGTTAGCGAAGCCAATCAGCAAAAAAAGTCTCAACAAGAGTATTTAAAAAATCAACAGCAGATTTTATTCAGCTATCTACAAGATAATTTAGAGCTTTTGGCAAAATCTGCAAATATGCTTAATACCATTTCGGATAAAGTGCGTATAAATGCGGGTTCAACGGCTCAAAAATCACAGTCTGTATCTACCTCTTCAAATCAAATTGGTGAACATATCCATATTGTGGCAGCTAATTCTGAAGAAATGAGCATTGGTGTTCAAGAAATTGCTCAAAATGCGACCGCAGCGGCCACAGGAATACAAACAGCAAATAAAGTATTGCAACAAACTCAGCAAATGGGTGAGCAATTAGGTACAAGTAGTGCCGAAATTGCTGAGATGCTTTCACTTATTACAAATATAGCTGCACAGACCAATTTGTTGGCCTTAAATGCCACAATTGAAGCTGCACGAGCGGGTGAAAAGGGCCGAGGCTTTGCCGTTGTCGCGAATGAAGTAAAAGAATTGGCCCGTGAATCAGCAAAAGCCAGCCAATACATTACTCAGAAATCTGACACAATTCAAAAAGAAATTCAAGAAATGATTGCTCAGATTAAAACGGTCAGTCAAACATTTAATCAAGTCATGGAAATGTCGAGTCATATTGCTGCCGCTACAGAAGAACACTCAGCTGCAACTCGAGATATTAATCAATCTATGGCACAAGCTTCTAAATCTGTTCATGAAATTACTCAAAATATTGTTCAATTAGCTAAAAATGCCAATGAAACGTCGGAAAGTACTGATGAAATTAGAGTGGTAACAGAGGAAATTGATCGTGTTTCGGGGAGTTTGCAAGATTTGCTCAACCAATTTACACAATTAGAATTACAAGTGGAGGCTGAAGTATGAAGCGAGTTTGGTTATCTGGTTTGCTTGTGAGTATGATGCTTTGTGGCCAGCCCTGCTTGGGCCAAGAGGCCAGTTCGGAAGATACAACAATTCAGCTTCAAGAGTCTCAAAGTCTGCTCAATAAACATCAATTTCATCTTTTTAATCCTGTACCCTCAGACATGATGAGGCCCATGAGCACTGACCGCCCTGACAAGACAGAAAGTGCTTATACTGTCGATGCCGGTCATTTTCAATTTGAAGGTGATTTGCTCAGTTTAATTCTCAATCAAGATACGGAGTCTTCTGGATTTGATCTCTTGATTGCACCGACAAATCTCAAGTTTGGAATTCTAAATAATTTAGATTTTCATGTGATCATTTTGCCTGTCAATTGGAATCGCAACACGCAATTGTCTGATTCAAAAACAACTGATACCTGGAGCTTTGGAGATATGCTTTTACGCATGAAGTATAATCTCTGGGGAAATGATGGTGGGCAAACAGCCCTGGCAGTGATGCCCTTTTTGAAATTGCCTACCAGTTCATCCACTACGATCAATAATTTGCTTGAGGGGGGGGTTGTTTTGCCTTTTGCCTGGGATATTGGTAATAATTGGGGTTTTGGCGCACAGCTGCAGATGGATATTGCAAGTAATCAGGAAGCGTTAAGCCCACACCCAGAACTGGATCCTCGCCATGGTTCTGATTCTCAAACACCTGCTGGTTACCACCCCGAATTTAGTTTTGCAGCTACAATTGGGTATGATTTTACGGATGAAATTGGTGCATTTATTGAGATTTTTGGGGGTATGAGCACCCTTGCTCCCACCGAATTTTTGTCTACCTTTGATGCCGGGGTAACTTGGTCTCCGACTCCCAATATGCAGTGGGATATGGGGGTTTACCTTGGTCTAACAGCTAATGCTCCCCGATTTACGCCATTTATCGGGTTATCTCACAGATTTTAATAATGAAAAACGACTGAATAAAAGGCAAGTGATTTATGGATGAGGTTTTACTGGCTTTTTTGGCCGAATGTTTTGAGAATTTAGAAAAATTAGATAATGAGCTGGTTGTTCTTGAGAAAGAGCCAGAAGGTTCTCATGTTTTAGATGCACTGGCCAAAATTTTTCGTACGGTTCATACCATTAAAGGCAGTTGTGGCTGGTTGGGGCTTTCCCGTTTAGAATCGGTGGTTCATGATGGTGAAGAGTTATTGGTCAGTTTAAGGGAAGAAAAAATTCCAGTCACCACTGAAATAGTCAATGTCTTGTTAGAGATGTTTGATGCCATTCGTGAAATATTAAACACCATTATGTCCACTAACGGTCAAGAGGGAAATACTGACTATACTGGTTTAATCCAAAGACTTAAAGATGCTCAAACACCTACGAATATCGTTTCACCAGGGCTAGCAAATTCGGTTCCTCAAAAATTAGCATTATCCAATGAACCACACATAACATCCTTGGATGAAAAATCAGAACAGAATCTTCAAAAAGAAATGAAGCTAGAAAAACAATCTGCTCAACAGAGTACGAGCAGTGGAGCAATGGAAAGTATTCGCGTCGACCTAAAATTACTGGATAAACTGATGAATCTGGTTGGTGAATTGGTCTTGACTCGCAATCAAATGCTTCAATTTACATCCGCTCAAGAAGATGCAGGTTTTAATATAACGACGCAAAAGCTAAATATTATCACCTCTGAATTACAAGAGGGCGTGATGAAAACCCGGATGCAAATGATTGGGACAATTTGGAACAAATACCCACGGTTGATACGAGATTTGGCTTTGGAATGTGGGAAATCAGTGATCCTTGAAATGGAAGGAAAAGAAACCGAATTAGATCGCACCTTAATTGAAACCATTAAAGATCCCCTGACCCATATTCTCCGAAATGCCATTGACCATGGGATTGAAAACCCAGATTTTCGCCTGGGAATAGGTAAACCTTCTTCGGGAAAACTTTCGCTTAAAGCTTTCCATGAAGGCGGTCAAATTAATATTACGATTCAAGATGATGGGGCCGGTTTAAATCCAGAAAAGCTCAAAGAAAGAGCCATTCAAAATGGTTTAATCAATGCTGTCGATGCTGCTCAGATGAGTGAGCGTGCAATTTTTAATCTTATATTTTTGCCAGGTTTTTCAACGGCGGAAAAAGTCACCAACATTTCTGGCCGAGGCGTAGGTATGGACGTTGTCAAACACAATATTGAATCAGTAGGGGGAAGTATTGACCTTTCAAGTAAATTGGGCCAGGGCAGCACTTTTAAAATAAAAATACCCTTAACTTTGGCGATTATTCCAGCATTAATGTTAAGCAGTGGTGGTGAGCGTTTTGCCATTCCACAAGTCAATCTGCTTGAATTGGTAAGCCTTGAGGGTGAGAATGTTAAAAGTGAAATTGAGATGATTTATAATTCCCCGGTATACCGTTTGCGAGGGAAATTGTTGCCATTGGTCTACCTCAACCAAGAATTATCACTGGGTTCAAACTTTTCTGATTTAATGATTAAACTAGAACAAGCCAAACAAGATGCGCGCCTGAATATTGTGGTTCTTCAGGCAGATGATCAAAATTTTGGTTTGATTGTGGATGAAATCAATGATACCTCTGAAATTGTCGTTAAACCGTTGAGCAAACAATTCAAAAATCTATCGGTCTATTCAGGAGCCACCATACTTGGCGATGGAAAAGTTGCCTTAATCATAGATGTAATGGGTTTTGCGCAACGGGTCAAAGTGATCTCTGAATCTCAGAAACGCGGCCTTCAAGCAGGGTTGGAGATTCGGCAAGAAAGTGCTTCAGTTAACGACAGTCTTTTACTTTTTTATGCTGTGGGCGAAAGAAAAATGGTATTGCCACTGAAACATGTTGCTAGACTTGAAGAAATTTCCCCGGATCAAGTCGAGTTTGCGGGAGATGTAAAAGTAATTCAATACCGTCAACAAATACTTCCGCTAATTTTTCTTTCAGAGGTTTTGCCTGTTTCAAATCGCGTATATGTTGAAAACCACCAGTCTCAAACATCTGATCTGCAGGTCATTGTCTGTGTTGAAGGAGATCTTCTCGCTGGAATTGTCGTTGAAAAAATACTGGATATTGTTGATTCTGATAAAGAGGTTGAATTTCAACATAATTTTAGGCGTGAAGGTGTATTGGGTTCGATGATTTTACAGGGTTCTGTCACTGAGGTCCTTGATTTTAAAGATATTATTCACAAACAAATCCCATCATTTTTTGAGGAGACGGAATTATCACATCAAAAAATGAGTGTGGTGAGGTAAATATTTTGAAAACACAACAATTTTGTACTTTTTTTCTGGATAAGTTATTTTTTGGCGTTGATGTTCTTCAAGTGCAAGAAGTGATTCGCTCACAGGAAATGACCCGTGTCCCTCTCGCTGATTCTGTCATCAGTGGCTTGATCAATCTTCGTGGACAGATCGTGACCGCCATGGATTTAAGAAAACGCTTAAATCTACCCAGTAAAACCATTGAAACCGAGTTTATGAACGTGATTGTCCAAACCACGGATTCACCAGTGAGTTTACTTGTGGATGAAATTGGTGATGTTTTGGAGTTAGATGAAGAACTATTTGAATCCCCCCCCCATCATTTGAATTTTGGTCTGCAAAATATGCTGGAAGGCGTTTATAAGCTTGAAAATGATTTGTTATTGATATTGAATATTGAAAAAACAGTGGATATTGATAGAGTTTAGAAAATAGATATTTAGCAAATGAGTAAGAGTGATATGTTAGAAAATGAAACAAATGTTATGAATAAGCAAGAAAAATCAGAAGAAAAAATTGCTTTTTTAGAAGCATTTTTTGGGTCTGTTACGGCGTCACAAATTTTAATCGATTTAAACGTGGATGGGGCTATTTTTTATGTGAATTCGCTCTTTTCGCGTTTAACGGGATATTCACTCGCCGATATTTCTGGCCAACACCAAAGTGTGCTATTAACAGAAGAGGACAGAAATAACCCGCAGTTTTTCCAGTTTTGGGAGAGGGTTTTAGCTGGAGAACGACATTCAGATGAGTTTAAACTGGTCAGTAAATCGGGAGACCATATATATTTGAATGCTTCATATTTACCCTTATTAAATACGGATGGCCAGACCTATAAAATTATTTTTTTGGCAGTGGATATAACAGATCAAAAACGGATTTTAACATCGGTAACAAAAAGTTTTCATCAATTAACGGGTGCGGCAGAAGAACTTTCTGCAATCAGCCAACATATGAGTAGCAATGCTGAAGAGACTTCCAGCCAATCCAATCTTGTCTCTGCAGCCGCCGAACAGGTCAATCGCAATATTGAGGTTGTCACCACGGGCACCGAAGAGATGACCTTCAGTATCAAAGAAATCGCTCTAAATGCTCATGAGGCAGCTAAAGTAGCTGCCAATGCTGTGAAGGTGGCTTCTGAAACCAACCAGATTGTGAGCAAATTGGGAGAGAGCAGTGCTGAAATTGGCAAAGTATTGAGAGCGATTACCTCAATTGCGCAACAAACCAAGCTTTTGGCTCTGAACGCCACAATTGAAGCTGCCCTTGCTGGAGAAGCTGGCAAAGGTTTTGCCGTGGTTGCCAATGAAGTCAAAGAATTGGCCAAAGAGACTGCGGCAGCAACTGAAGATATCAGTCAAAAAATTGAAGCTATTCAAAATGATACTGCTTCTGCAGTCAAAGCGATATCCGAGATTCAGGGGATTATCGCTTTGATCAATGACATTCAGAACACCATAGCCAGTGCCGTAGAAGAGCAAGCAGCCACAACCAGTGAAATCAGTCGCAATGTCTCTGAAGCAGGCAAAGGTAGTCACGAAATTGCCCGCAATATTGCTGGGGTCGCAGAAGCCGCAAGAAGTACTTCCGCTGGTGCCGGTGAATCGCAAATTGCAGCCCAGGCCTTGCAGAAAATGGCCAAGACCCTGAAAGAGCTCATTAATGAGTTCAAGTTTTGATTAAAGCAAGGAAACACAGCTATGACAGTGATGATCATCGATGATGCCGTTACAGTGAGGATGATGAGCAAAACTTTTCTACAGGAGCTTGGTTTTGAACAGATACGTTTGGCCGAAAATGGGGTCGAAGCACTTGAGCTCTTAGAGGGTATAGAATCTCTGGATTTGGTCTTGGTTGATTGGAATATGCCTTATATGAATGGTGTTGATTTTATTCAAAATTTGCGCTCAAAGGCAGGTTTTCAAGACACCAAAATTCTGATGATCACAACCGAAACTGGTATGGACAAAGTGATCCAGGCTCTGAATGCAGGGGCCAATGAATACATGATGAAGCCATTTAGCAAAGAGATGCTGATCAATAAGTTGCAAATTTTAGGATTAGATGTGCCTTCATGCCCATAAGCCAAGTTGAATTCGATTTCATCTGTCAATTGCTCAAAACAGAATGTGCCATAGCTTTGGATGCAGGCAAAGAGTATTTGGTAGAGCTTCGAATTGGCATTTTAGCTGAAAACGAAGGTTTTCCCTCTGCCCGAATTTTGATTCAGCATTTGGCTCAAACAAAAGAACCCCTATTGGTTAAAAAAGTGGTTGATGCAATGACCACCAACGAAACGTTGTTTTTTCGGGATTTTAAGCCTTTCGAAATGTTACAAAAAGAAATTTTGCCTCTCCTTTTTCAACGCTCTTCTGATTCGAAAGAGCTAAATATTTGGTCTGCAGCATGCTCAATGGGCCAAGAACCCTACAGTATTGCCATGATTTTAGATCAATTCTTTACCCAACATAGATCTGGCTGGAAAATTTTTCTTCAAGCCACGGATATTTCGTTTACTTGTTTAAATTATGCCAAAAATGCTGTTTATAATCAGTTTGAGGTCAATAGAGGGCTTCCCGTTTCTCTTTTGGTGCGCTACTTTGAACAAGAAAATGATCGCTGGAAACTCAAGCCTGTTATCAAAGATCAGGTTCAATTTCAAGAACTCAATCTCATTGAACCTTGGCCAACATATATGCCTAAAATGGATATTATTTTCTTGAGAAATGTTTTAATCTATTTTGATCTCGCCACTAAGAAAAAAATTCTGCAAAAAGTGCGTCAGCAACTTAAGCCAGATGGTTATCTCTTTTTAGGCAATGCTGAAACCACCCTATTGATAGATGATTCCTTCACACGAATAAATTCAACTTATAATGTCAATTGTTATCAATTAAATGCATGAAATAATCAATAAAAAGGATGAGGAACCCAATGCCAACCAAAATACTGGTGGTCGATGATGCTATTGTTGCCAGAAAAATGATCAAACGACACCTGACGGGCAGTGCTTATGAAGATGCTATTCTCATTGAAGCTATCAGTGGAGAAAATGGACTTGAACTGTTTGATGAGAGCATCAATATCGTCATGAGTGATTGGAACATGCCCGGCATCAATGGACTGGATTTTGTCCGTGAAATCCGCCACCGCGAAAAAGTCTGGGGTCGGTCTGAATCTCAAATGATTCCCGTTATCATGATTACGACCGAAGGTACGGCCCAAAAGGTCAATTTGGCCAAAGATGCTGGGGTCAATGAATATATTGTTAAACCATTTTCTGCGGCTCAGTTGGTAGAA
This sequence comes from Candidatus Sericytochromatia bacterium, assembly GCA_050248915.1. Taxonomy (GTDB): domain Bacteria; phylum Cyanobacteriota; class Sericytochromatia; order UBA7694; family UBA7694. The sequence continues at coordinate 12,844 of JBFWRL010000101.1, read as the reverse complement.
GCACTTGATAATGTTTTGGAGGGCTAATCATGATTTCACATGAGCAATTTATCGATGCCATTGTGGCTGCGTGTTCAGAAATATTTGAAATGATGTTGCCAATGACCATGTCTGACAAAATGAGTCAGCGACCATTGCCTTTTGAATATCAGCTCAAAGATATTCAGGACGATATGATTGCCTCAATTGGTCTGACCGGTGAATACAATGGCACGATTTCATTATATTTGCCCTTGCCCTTAGCATTAGATATGGCTGGTTGGCTCATGGAGGCGAGTTATACCGAATTATGCTCCGAAGTCTACGAAGCCGTGGGTGAGATTATCAATATGATTGCTGGCGGACTCAAAAATCGCCTCTCCAGCAATGAACATGATATATTTGACGTGAGTATTCCGATTATGATTTCGGGCAAAGACAAACAGGTCTATCATGGCAAAAATAAAGAGTATATCTTGGTTCCCATCGATACAGACAAAGGGCTGTTTTTTATCAGTTTGGTGTTGGACAAACATTAAATGACGATTTCCCTCTTGGTTGTATCCCCTTCATACAGCGTCCGCGAAATGTTGGCACGCTATTTGCCTTATGAAGAATACACTGTATATACGGCTGATTCTGTTGAAAATGCGATGGTTTTTTTTGAAAAAATAACGTTGGATGCCGTCTTGATCGAACTCAAACTCAAAAATAATTCAGGACTGGATCTCTTGGATTGGTTAAACAAACACCACCCCAATATTCATCCGGTTATGATTTGTGACGATGAAGATGACGATTTGAGTGAACTGATTCGCACCCGCAAAGCCAGTTATTTGCTTAAAAGTAAGCTTAACCTTCTGCAATTTCGCACCAAATTGCAGGCCATGTGCAAGTACAAACGGGGACTGACTTACCAATTTAATCAAGTCAGTATTTTTGAATTAGTCAAATTGGTCTCATTTTCAGGCAGCGATTATCACCTCTATATCACCTCCCCACAAACCCATCAAGAGGGACTTATTTATTTTGGCAAAGGCAAAGTCCAGCACGCCATGTATGGTGAGTTGGTCGGGGAAAAGGCCTTTTACGAAATTATGAAGATGAAGCGGGGGCTTTTTTCAGAGTTACAAGTCATGGAGACCGATGACGAGGTCATTCACTCTTCACTGGATCAATTAATGGCCAACTCTGCCCTGATCATGGATGAAAAAACAGGCGGAGCCCAGATCCAATTGCCACCCACAGCCTGTGTGGTGGTTTCTACTGAGCATTTTTTGCCGGTGGTCTTGGGTGAGTTATTCAGGTTTCACCAAGAATCTGTTTTGATGACTCACTGGGTGACCAATCTGGAAGATGCCCAAGAGCAGTTAATGAAAAATCCCGAACTCCTGATTTTGGACACGGACACAGAATCGGTCAAACCCAAAAAAATTCTGGATTTTCTCGATGGAAATTACCTGGATACCCGCATTATTTTGATGGGTACACAGCTTCAGTCCTCACTCACACAAACCCTGAAACATCCCAGTGTAGTACGTTTTTTCACACGGGATCAATACCAAGAAATGGCAGAATTAATCGAACAAACTTATTTGGCGCAACATTTCAACGGGGAATTGCAAGATTTGGCTCTCTTTGGAGTTTTACAAATTTTTTCCTATTTTAGGCATTCAAGACTTTTAGAAGTGACGGACTTTTTCTCAGGGCAAGCCGGTCAAATTTTTATCAGCGATGGCGAAATTCTGCATGCAACTTATGGCGATTTTATTGGCCGTGACGCCTTGAAAAAAATTCTACAAATCAATTATGGGCTGTTTCGACAAGAGGCCTATTGGGAACCCGTCACCAAGAGTTTAAATATCCCCTTTAACCGTCTGATGATGCATCTAAGTCGCTTTGTTGAGGAGAATAGTCCCTACCAAGGTGCCCGTGATCTCCTCTTGCAAAATGGAGAAGTTATTTCAATCCGCTCTGACAAGATCAATGCGCCTGAGCTAAAAAAATAAGGGGATTAACTTTGATGGGGTTCCACAGGATAGCCTTTTTCTTCCCAGCCCAACATGCCCTCAGGGACATTGGCCACTTTCTGAAATCCTGCTTCGAACATTTCCTGGCAGGCAATTTCACTGCGAAAACCACTGCGGCAGAAGACAATGTATTGCTTCGATTTGTCGAGCTTGGGCAAATTCTCGGCCAAGTTATTCAGACGGATTTTAGTTGCACCCGGAATTGCTCCTTCTTGCCACTCTTCAGGACGACGCACATCCAAAAAAACGCTGTCTGTAGAGTTGTTTTTAAAAATTTGATAGGCCTCATCGATCGAAAGTTCTTTAATATCCATATTTACCTCTTGGATCATTGCTTGACCCATCAATCGGGTCTATTCGTTATAAATAAAATGTCGACAAAAAACTTGTATCGATATACTCTGAAGCTGCAGTTTTAGTGAATTTGGTGAAATTGAGTGATTAATAGAGATTTAAAGTATATTGATAAATATATTATCACGGACCCCAATGAAAATACAATAGGGGGTATGCTATTTTGATACCTATCAGAATCCTTTTTGCAGATGATTCCGTGGTCAATCGACAGATGCTCAAAAAAATTCTGTCTTTGGTTCCTGATTTCGAAATGGTATCTGTTGTGAGCAATGGCCGTTTGGCTTTGGCGAGGATTCCCCAACTCAATCCTGATCTGGTTATTTTGGATATTGAAATGCCCGAAATGAATGGTTTGGAAACCTTGCAACATATTCGCGAATTGTATCGGGATTTACCCGTGATCATGTTTAGTGCGTTGACTGAAACTGGCGCAGCCATCACTATTCAAGCCTTGTCGATGGGGGCCAATGACTATGTTACTAAACCGCACATGTCCAATGCCTCTTCGCCCGAAGAACTGGAAAAATATATTTTAGATGCTTTTGAGCCTCGGATTCGCAATCTCTGTCAAAAACAGAGAGCCAAATTGACTCCTGCTCTGCAGGTTTCGTTAAAGCCAGAGCAATTTCCAAAAATTTTGCCCAAAGTTCAAAAACGCGTAGAGGTGGTCGGGATTGGCATTTCAACAGGAGGCCCCAATGCCTTGGCCACAATTTTCCCCAAATTTCCGACTGATTTTCCTGTTGCGATTTTAATGGTGCAGCATATGCCGCCGCTGTTCACTCGCTATTTGGCGGAAAGATTGGATCAAATTTCTGAAATCCGGGTTGTGGAGGCGGAAACCGGTATGCCTGTTGAAGCTGGCTGCGCCTATCTCGCCCCCGGGAATTATCACATGAGCCTTGAGACCGAAGAGGGGCTGACCAGAATACTTCTCAATCAAGATCCCCCAGAAAATTCGTGTAGGCCCTCTGTTGATGTGCTCTTTCGGGCCATTGCCCAGACCTTTGGGTCAGCTTGCTTGGGAGTAATTATGACTGGCATGGGCCAGGATGGATTGCGGGGCTGTGAATGGATCCATGAAGCTGGGGGGCAAATCTTTGCCCAAGACGAATCCAGCAGCGTTGTATGGGGAATGCCGGGCTATGTCGCAAAAGCGGGCCTGGCCGACAAAGTGCTCCCCTTAAAAGAAATAGGAGGTGAAATCGTCAGTCGGGTTTTGTTTAAGCGCTAAGTTTTTCGTTGATTTAAATATAATATTTTTTGACTGGAGAAGCCAAGTTATGAAGGGAACCATCAGTCGTTGTCTTTTAGAAATGATCGATGAAAAAATGGGCAGTGAAATGTCCAGTCGGATTGTTGAAAAAGCGGGTGTGAGTTCACCCAATTTGTTGAGAATGAGTTTGAGTGACGTGCCTGAAGAAGATTTTATGAAGCTGTTTACAACCACACTCAGCGAGACAGGACTTTCCAAGGAAGCAGCTTGTGATGCTTTTGGGGAATATTGGTGTTGTACGTATGTGCCCAAAAATTACAGTTTTGTGATTGAAAAATTTAGCAATGCCAAAGACATGATTCTGGGTATGGACAAAGTTCATACCCAATTGACTGCCACGATTAAGAATGCCCGTCCACCCCATTTTGAGTATCATTGGCAATCAGAAAACGAATTGGAAGTGACTTACTTTTCCGACAGGGGGTTGATTGACGTATACGTGGGGTTGGCCCGCGGAGTTGGCAAATATTTTAAAGAAGACGTGAAAGCTGTTAAAATGAGTGAAAGTAAGGCATTGATCACTTTTTCATAGGAATTGAAGCAGCGTTAAGCAACAATGGAAGGAACTTTGTCGCATATGCATATCTTCAGTATTCCCGGAAAATTAGAAGTGAGTTGGAACCCGGAAGTCCGTGCCATTATTGACACCTGGACTACTTATCATATCAGTCTGGCTGATTTTCGCGATGCAGTATTGGTCAAGGGGTTGGATCATGCAAAAACCAACCAAGGCCAAGCCTGGATCGTGGATTCCAGCAAGGCGGTCGGGGTTTTTAGTCCTGAAATTCAGGAATTCATTGGAACAGATATTTTTCCCGCTTTTGCAAAAAATGGGATTAAATATTTTATCACCATCAATTCTGAAGTCAGCACCCTCACTAAATTAACCGTCAATCGTTACAAGTCCCAGGTGGGCCCTCACGGTCTGCAATTGGTCGAAGTGGCCAGCGTTGATGACGCCATTCTTTGGCTCAAAGAGCAGTCCGCTTAGCTTTGAATAAAAATCATCGCAAGCATATCGCCCTGATTGGTTTGCCCAACAGCGGCAAAAGCACATTGGGAAAGCTTTTGGCCCAGGCCCTAAAACGCACTTGGCTTGACAGCGACCATTGCTTTGAAGAAGAATCGGGTGAAAAAATTGCCGATCTCTTTGCCCGTGGGGAAGAACCCCGCTTTCGCCAATGGGAGCGCCACTGGCTTGAAAGCCTGGCTCAGCAACCGCCAGCTGTGATCAGCACCGGGGGGGGATTGCCCTGCCAACCCGGTGCCTTGGACTTGCTCAAGGCCTGCGCCTTTACCATCTACCTACAGGTCGATCTCAACCTGATCAAATCCCGGCTAATGGCCTCCCGGCACCCCCTCTTGCTCTCCCGCAGACCCGAAGCGTTTGAGGCCCTGGTTCAGACGCGCCTGCTCATTTACGCCCAGGCTGACTACACCCTGCAAACCCAGGGAACGCCCGAGGAACTGCTCAAGACTTTGTTGGCGTTAAAGGGAAACGGTTCTGGGTTTTAAGGAACGGCCGTTTCACCGAAAACCCAACCCCTACTCCCCCCTGCTCTCTGTTAAACTGATCTCAACTCCAGAAAGAGGAAAGACCATGGCCGAACAGTATATTTTTCAAACCTATAAACTGACCAAAATTGTCCAACCCAATAACCGTGAAATTCTCAAAGATATCACCCTGAGCTTTTTTCCGGGTGCCAAAATTGGCGTGATTGGCCACAACGGTGCGGGAAAATCGACCCTGCTCAAAATCATGGCTGGGATCGACACCAATTTTCAGGGCGAAGCCCGTTTGACCCCTGGGTTTAAAGCCGGTTATCTCTCCCAAGAACCCCAGCTCGACGAAACCAAAGATGTGCGGGGCAATGTCGAAGACGGCGTGGCCGGCATTCGCGATCTGCTCAAGCGCTTTGAAGACCTGAGCATGAATTATTCCGAAGAGACCGCTGATGAATTTGCCCGCGTGCAAGACCAGATCGAAGCCGCTGATGGCTGGAACCTTGATACCACCTTGGATATGGCCATGGAAGCCCTGCGCTGCCCGCCGGGTGATTGGGCTGTCGACAAACTCTCAGGGGGTGAACGCCGCCGGGTGGCCCTGGCCCGCCTTTTGCTGGCCGCCCCCGATCTCTTGCTGCTCGACGAACCCACCAACCATTTGGATGCTGAGAGTGTGGCCTGGCTCGAAACCCATCTCAAAAGCTACAAAGGCACTGTGATTGTCGTGACCCACGACCGCTACTTCCTCGACAATGTCACCGACTGGATTCTGGAACTCGAATCGGGCAAATCGTATCCCTGGGAAGGCAATTATTCTTCTTGGCTGGAGCAAAAAGAGGCCCGGCTGTCTACCGACCAAAAACAGGCCGAAGCCCGCCGCAAGACCTTGCAACAGGAGTTGGAATGGGTGCGCATGACCCCCAAAGCCAAACACGCCAAAAGCAAAGCCCGCCTGAGCAATTACGAAAAATTGCTGGCTGAAGACCAAGAGCTCAAGGTTGAAGGCGTTGAAATTTACATTCCTTCGGGTGAGCGCTTGGGCAATGTTGTGGTCGAGGCCGAGAATTTGACCAAATCTTTTGATGACAAGCTCTTGTTTGAAAACTTCAGTTTTCGCCTGCCTCCGGCGGGTATTGTCGGTGTCATTGGGCCCAACGGGGCGGGTAAAACCACGCTGTTTAAGATGATCACCGGTCAGGAACAGCCCGACAGTGGTTCGATGCGGATTGGTGACTCTGTTGAATTGGGTTATGTCGATCAAAATCGCGACAGCCTCAATCCAGATAAATCTGTCTATGATGAAATTTCTGAAGGCTATGAATTTGTGCAATTGGGCAAAAAAGAAGTCAATGCCCGTGCTTATGTCGCCAAGTTTAATTTCCGGGGCACAGACCAACAGAAAAAAGTCGGTCTGCTCTCAGGGGGGGAACGCAACCGTGTGCACATGGCCAAATTGCTCAAAAAAGGCGGCAATTTGCTGCTTTTGGATGAACCCACCAACGATCTCGACGTGGATACCTTGCGTGCGCTGGAATTTGGTTTGAACAAATTCCCTGGCTGCGCCATGGTGATCAGCCATGATCGCTGGTTTTTGAACCGGGTTGCCACCCATATTATGGCCTTTGAAGGTGACAGCCAAGTGACTTTCTTTGAAGGCACTTACGAAGAATACGAAGAGGACAAACACCGCCGCTTTGGCTCTGCCGCTGATCAGCCTCATCGTTTGAAATACAAGCCACTCTCGAAAAAGTAAAAACTGATCTAAATCAGTTTTTGGCTTGCTGTGCGTCATGGGGATTGCCTCTGAGTGCCTATACCATAGGGGGTAATGCAGGAGATTCACGCTCCGCTACCAACGAAAGAGGTCTTCCCATGAAACGCACCTACCTTGTCGCCGCTCTGTGCGCAACTTTGTCTCTGTTTGCACAGCCTGTTTTTGCTGCGCCCGTGGCCACTCCCGCTGTCTACAAAATGGCCCTCAACACCCCCACCGTGGATTTACCCTCTGTGGCTTTGAACTATGATCTCGGCCATGATCTGCGCCAAGAATTGCAAACGCAACCTGCCCTGCTGTCTTTTTCTGCCAGTGCCGCTCCCGCTCATGGCACCACCATTTTTGGACTGCCTCTGAATATGGGCCCTATTGACCGCATACTGCGCGGGGTGATTGCCGCGGGCCTGATTGGCACAGGTATTTATGGTCTGAGCAGCAACGCCATTTCTGCGCCGATTAGCTGGACCCTGATTGGCGTGGCTGCAATTCCCACCGCCACAGCCGCCACAGGCTATTGCCCGCTTTATCAGCTCTTTGGTTTGGAATATTCCTTTTAAATTCCAAGCCAATTGCTTCTGTGCGCTAGATACCAACTTCAGACAGCGACTTTCTGTTAAACTGAAAGTCATTCTGTCTGGAGTTTTTGCCATGTCTTTACCCCCATCCACCCCTGAAAATCTGCCCGGTACCACCCCCGAAGTAAATCCTTCAAATCCCGCTTTGCGTCTCTCTAAGACGGCCAAAAAAGGGTGGGTGGTTGCGGCTTTGGCCCTGCCTTTGATCGCTGGGGCTCTCTTTATCTTTAAGCCGGGAGCAGGCCCACAAGCTTTGGCCGACCCACCCCATGCTGCCCCAATTGCTTTAAGTGCCAGCGATTTGCGGGCTGCTTTGCCTGCTCAAACCCAAGAGGGGCAACCGACCGAATTGCGTTTGCATTTGCAGCTCTCTCACCCTGCGGGCCCGATCCAGCTCAAACTCAGTTATGCCGATACCAGTTATACCGGCGAAGCCAAACAGGTCTCCCAAAACCTGGAATGGGGCGGTGAAGCCCTCACCGTACCGCTGATCTTTGAGAGCCCAGGCAAAAAAACGATTGAAATTAAAAATAGCCAAAATGGCTTGCTCACAACTTTGCCCATTGACGTAAAACCCTTCCCTGCGACGGTTTTTCCCAAGGATTGGGAGCAATACAAAGACATGGAAATGGGCAATCCTCAGCGCTTTAAAATTTGGGCCAATCTCTTCTACGATGAAAAAATAGCCCCCAAACAGCGTCAATATGTGCAAATTACCTATGATGACCGGATTGTCGACCGCTTTTTGGTCTCTTCGGGGGCACCGGGCCATGCCACTCCCACCGGCAAATACAAATTGGGTTTCAAAGATTATTATCCCCGTTCTGCGCGGTATAACAACACACCCATGCCCTTTTGGAGTGCCATTAACGTCAATGGCGTGCAAGGGGAATATGGCTTTCACTCCCTCGAAGATGGGGGCTACCTCTATTTATTGGGTCGCCCAGCTTCCCATGGTTGTATTCGTCTGAGCCGCTTGCCTTCGGTCGAAACGGATCCCAAAACCGGGGCCAAATTCTGGGGCGATCGGGGCGGTGCGCGGTGGATCTACGATCGGGTGCCCCCCGAGACCCCCGTCACGATCTTTAAATCCAAGCTCTCCTCCTTTGAATTTCAGGACTATGAGGGCTATTTAATTGCCCAGGCCAAAGCTGCTCAAGCAGAACTGGCAACGAAGAAAAAACAGGTCCAAGCACCTGTGCAAGAGAATAAGCAAAACGGCTAATCCGTCTTTTAGAAAGTATTTCCGATGTTTGAATATGAACTGCAAGCCGTCTGCCCGCAGACCGGCGCGCGTGCAGGCCGTTTGGCCACGCCCCACGGTTGGGTTGAAACCCCTGTGTTTATGCCTGTTGGCACCCAGGCGACACTTAAATCTGTGCCCCACAATCCCTTTTTGTTGGAGATGGAGACCCAGATCATCCTGGCCAATGCCTACCATCTCTATTTGCGCCCAGGCACAGCCTTGATCAAAAAAGCGGGGGGGCTGCACAAATTTATGAATTGGCCCCGGCCGATGTTGACCGACAGTGGTGGTTTTCAAATATTTAGCCTCAATTCCCTGCTCAAAATTTCCGAAGAGGGCATCAAATTTCAATCTCCCCGCGATGGTGCTTATCACTTTATTTCTCCTGAAAAGGCCATGGAGATCGAAAACGACCTGGGCGCAGATATTATGATGGCCTTTGATGAATGTCTGGCCGCAGGGGTGACCGAAGCGCAAACCCGTGATTCGGTGGCCATGACCTCGCGCTGGGCCGAGCGCTGTCTCAAAAGCCATGCCCGTCCCGAAGACCAAGCCCTGTTTGGGATTGTACAAGGGGGCATGTTTCAGCATCTGCGAGAAATCAGCGCCCAAGATATCACCTCGTTGGATTTTCCGGGTTATGCAATTGGCGGCCTTTCGGTGGGTGAGAGCATGGACGAAATGCACAAGGTGCTGGACTGGACCGTGCATCACCTGCCCGCTCACAAGCCCCGTTACCTGATGGGGGTGGGCACCCCTGTGGACATGCTCAAAGCGGTGGTGACAGGGATTGACATGTTTGACTGTGTGATTCCCACCCGTTTGGGCCGCCACGGCCAGGCCATGTGGCTCAACGATCGGGTCGTATTACACAATGCCAAAAACCGCGAAGATTTTTCGCCGCTCTTTGTCGATTGTGCTTGTTATACCTGTCAGAACTACACCAAAGCGTATATTCGCCACCTGTTTAAAGCCGAAGAGCAATTGGCGGGCACCTTGGTCAGTATTCACAATATTCACTTTTTGGTGCACCTGATGCGCGATGCCCGTCAGGCAATTCTCAAGGGAGTTTACGGGGATTTCTTGACTGAACGGGGTTTGGGACTAAAAAATCCCGCTTAGACTCAGGATATCCCCATTGCCATTAAAACCCAAACTGGCTTCAAAATGAGGATTGAAGCGCCAAGCCACTTCAAAGCCACTGGCTGGGGTCAAAAAGGTCCAGCCAAAGCTCATTTTGTTTTCTGGGGGCAAAAAAAAGTCAAAACCCGGTACCAGATTGAGGCGTATTCGCCATTGCTCAGAAAAAAGATAGCTAAAACAAGCCCCCATCTCCAGCCCCAAAGGTGAAAGGGGATCGGTCAAGGGCAAGGGACTGAGGTTGACCTGTCCAAATACCCCTGCCACAACAGTGATCATAAAGCCCTCTTGTTTGAGCAGGGGAAATTGCAATCGCAGATCGTAATTGGCAATGCCAAAGCGGGAAAAATAGTAAAAAGGGGTGCCTGCAGAGCCCCCCAGGCGGGTGTTAAAGGGCAGTGGTAGCTCAAATGCCAGTGAGGGCCCACTGCCCAAGCTGAGCACTGTGCCATTGGCATCTGCTGCGGGCAAGCTCGAAGCCTGGGCTGCTGATGCACAGAGCCAAAGTCCCACACCCCATAAACCAATGTGTTTGTGTTTGGGCCGCACTGTGCTTGCTTTCATCAAAAGCTATAGTTAAAGCCGAGAATATCGCTATTGCCGTTAAATCCGACGCTGACCTCCAATTGAGGCAAAGGGTGGTAGGCCACTTCGACACCGCCAGCGGGGGGAAAGAGTCCCCAGCCGGTGGAATTGGGAAAACCCAATCCTGGCACAATATTCACACGGGCTGTAAACAATTCGTTGATTTTATAAGCAATGCCGACCCCGGCTTGAATACCAAACGGAGAGAGCTTGAGATCTGTGCGCTGGGAGGTGTTGATGTCCCCAAAAACGCCCAAGATGGCTGCCACACTCAGGTTCTCTGACTGAATCAGGCGATAGCTGAGATGGGCGTCATAGCGCGTAAAGCCAAAGGCCCCATAAAAGAAGGGCAAAGCCGCAGAACCGCCCAGATTGAGATGCTCTCCCAAGGGGATTTGCAACGCTGCCCCTGGAGCTGAGCCCAGCCCCAGCCGCAACTTTTGAATGTCTGCGCCAGGCTAGGTTGAGGCCTGGGCCGGTAGCAGGGCCAAGCCAAGTGAAAACAGGGGGGATAGTAAGAGTAAAACTTTCATCTTAACAGCTTAACCACTCTGTCTCCGCTTGGCAATTGGGACCCGCTCTCAGAGAGGAGATCAATCTGAAAACTCCAGCGATTGACTGCGGTAGCGCTGTCGCATGTTCTTGTGAATTTGTTTCCAGCGCCGTTTTTCTTCGATTTGGGCCAATGCGTCAAATTTGCGCCGGTGATGGGCATCTTCGCGTTGCAATTTGCGAAAATTGCTCAGACGTCCCGCTTCAAGTTCTCCGGCTTCTAAAGCGGCCAAAATCGCGCAACCTTTTTCTGCTTCGTGACGACAATCTCTGAAGCGGCATTGTTGGGCCAATTCAACCAGTTCGGCAAAGGTGTGTTCAATTCCCTCTCCTGCGTCCCAGAGCTGTAGTTCACGCATGCCGGGAGTGTCGATCAGCAATGCGCCTTGGGGCAACCGCAGCAATTCGCGGTGGGTGGTGGTGTGGTGACCTTTTTCATCCCCTTTGCGCACGCCACCTGTCCCCATGAGTGTTTGGCCGCTGAGGGCGTTGATCAACGTGGATTTGCCGGCCCCAGACGAACCCAAGACCGCCAGGGTCTGGCCCGCTTGTAAATAGCTGTCGAGGGCCTGCAGGCCTTCGTGGTAGAGCGCACTCAAGCGGTAGACGGGGGTGTCTCCCACCAGATCGCGCACCGCTTGAAGTTGGGCTTCGGGATCTGCGCTGAGATCCTGTTTGTTTAAAACGATCACTGCTTTGGAGCGGCTATCCCAGGCCAAACTGAGGTAGCGCTCTAATCTGCGCAGGTTAAAGTCCTGATTGAGGCCCATCACCAAAAAGAGCGTGTCGACATTGGCAGCCAAAATCTGGACGTCTCCTTTGGCTCCTGCGACCTGTCTGCGAAAACAGCTCTGCCGAGGCAGCGTTGCCTGGATCCGAGCGGGGCCATCTGTCGCTTGGTCAAAAGCGACCCAATCGCCCACAGCGGGAAAATCCTCGCGACTGTTGGCCAAATGGCGGTATTTGCCTGTGACTTCAGCCAAGGTCTCGCCATGGGTGGTTTGCAAGCGGTAACAATGGGTGTATTCCGCCAAGACGCGGCCGGGCAAAAATCCCTGATCGGCATATTCGCTAAACAGGGCTTGGAAATAGGGATTAAAGCCCCACGGGGCCAAATTGGAAAGGGTTAAAACGGGATCAAATGACATGGATGTCTCCTGAATGAGGTGGGTGTTTCCCCACTCAGAAGCAAATTGAAAAAGCAGTTACCTGGAACGAAGTGACACTTCGGGCCTAAGCGACCGATCTGCTGAGCAGGGAGGAAAGGGGCAAAGATGTTGCATTTGAAAAAGCTATCATTGACACGTTCCTCCTTTTTTTGTGAATTGTTCTTTCAGACGCAGGGGCCGGAAAAAAAGTTCCGGCCCCTGTCATAAATAGATCCAAAAAATCTGATTTGATGGCGCTATTTTGATGGGCTGATGCTGGTCAATTGTTGCATCTGGGTGTCTAGCCAGCGCATGGCTGGAAAGATCGAGGCGCTGATAATAAAAACCAGCAGCAATTGAAAAACAAAATTTAAAAAGGCATCGAGGTGATGCAGGGGAAAAAGGCTGTTTTCGGCACTCATCGGCAATTCGATTGGCTTGACCGAATAGGTCATGGGCTGATCTTTCACATTTTGGCTTACTTTTGGGCTCACTGTTTGATGCACTATCATCGGACGTCGCAGCTCCTTCAACCAGGGAATTTTTGAGGGTATGTTTAGTATAGTCTAGATGTTAACTTTTGTAAAGTTTTGTGTACTTTTTTAAGTGAGGGTGTTATCTTAGTTGAGAAGCGATGTTTCAGTCTCTCCAGAATTGGGTATAGTGGTGCTAATCC
>JBFWRL010000100.1:0-20765 GCA_050248915.1 Candidatus Sericytochromatia bacterium | reverse complement strand
TGGGAAAAATTTCTTCGCCATCGCCAATCACAAAGGCGTCAATAAATCGGCTCATCGGTTCGGGGTTCATGGCACAGGGGCCGCCGGCAATCACCAAAGGGTAGCTCAGATCTCTGTCTTCGGCCCGAATGGGAATGCTACAGAGATCGAGCATGGTCAGGATATTGGTGTAGGTCATTTCGTATTGCAGCGAAAAACCCAAAATGTCAAAATCTTGCAGCGGGCGGGTGTTTTCCAGGCTGTAGATCGGTAAATTGCGCTCGCGCAGGGCTTTTTCCATATCAAACCAGGGGGTATAGGCCCGCTCGACCAAGATATCTTCCTGTTGATTGAGAATTGAATAGAGGATTTTCATGCCCATATGTGACATGCCAATTTCGTACAGATCAGGAAAGGTCAGGGCCACATGCACGGGAGTGCTGTCCCAGTCTTTGCGCACAGAGAGGTATTCCCCGCCGAGGTAGCGGCCGGGTTTTTCGACTTGAGAAATAAAATCTTGATAGGGATGTTTCATGGGAAATACTCCAAGGGTTCACGTTTCATTTGCTGGAATGGATGGCGCTTGCAATCACACGTGGGGCAGCATAGCGCCTGTAAGGTTTGTAGAAAATCATACAAACTTGTCTGATTTAGTATTCTAACCCACCTCTTCGCGATTTGGTACACTGGTGGCACAGTTTAAAGGTTGTCTATTTGGAAAGGATTCCCCATGCGCCACTTGCCCAATCCCCGTACCGGCCTTGATACCCAGTCTCTGGAAACAGATATCCGCGAACATCTGCGTTATACCCTGGCCGAAGACCATTATTCTTCGACCCAATGGGACAATTACCAGAGCCTGGTGCTGGCCGTGCTCGACCGGCTGCACGATCGCTGGCTCGATACCCAGAATCAGTTTCACCAAAAAAAGACCAAACAGGTCTACTATCTCTCGATGGAATATTTGATTGGGCGGCTGCTCGACAATTGCCTTTTGAATCTCGGCATTCAAGACGAGACCCGGCAGGCACTCAAAAATTTGGGCATTGACTACGACCAATTGCGCAGCGCTGAGTGGGATGCGGGCCTGGGCAATGGTGGTCTGGGACGACTGGCAGCCTGCTTCCTCGATTCAATGGCAACCTTGGGCATTGCTGGCATGGGCTATGGCATTCGCTTTGACTATGGGATTTTTTACCAGCGCATTCACAAGGGGTTTCAGGTCGAAGCCCCTGATCAGTGGCTGCGCTATGGCAATCCCTGGGATATCGTGAGGCCCGAGGTGCAATTTAAGATCAATTTTTATGGCCAGAGCAATTATTACGAAGACGCTGACGGCGAGGTCTTTGTTAAATGGGAAAACACCGACCAGGTTTTGGCGGTGGCCTATGATACCCCGATTCCCGGCTACCGCAACGACAAGGCCATTACGCTGCGGCTTTGGAAAGCCGAATCGGTGCATTCGCTGGATTTGGCCCGGTTTAACGAAGGCGATTATATGAACGCCATGCGCGACAAGACCCTGAATGAAAATATCTCGCGCGTGCTCTATCCCAACGACAAAGAGTTTGTCGGCCAAGAACTGCGTCTCAAACAGGAATATTTTATGGTGGCAGCATCGATTCAAGACATGTTTCGCCGCTTTGACAGCATGCACACAGATTTGCGCAAATTCCCCGAAGCGGTGGCGATTCAGTGCAACGATACCCACCCCAATCTGGCCATTGTCGAGTTGATGCGGATTTTGGTAGATATCCGGCGCCTGCCCTGGGATTTGGCCTGGGACATCACCCGCAAAACCATTTCATATACCAACCACACACTCCTGCCCGAAGCGTTGGAAAAATGGCCCGTTTCGCTGATGAAATTGCTTTTGCCCCGCCATTTAGAGTTGGTGTACGAGATCAACCGCCGCTTTCTCAGCCAAATCACCCTCAGCAGTGGTGAAGATCTCAGTCAGAAGCAGCACCTCTCCATTATTTCCCAAGGAGAGACGCCCATGGTGCAAATGGGCCATTTGGGTGTGGTGGCGGCCCACCGCGTCAATGGGGTCTCTGCTGTTCACAGTGACCTGATGAAAAAGACGATCTTTCGGGATTTTGCCCAACTCTGGCCCGAAAAATTTATCAACATCACCAACGGGATTACGCCCCGCCGCTGGCTCAAACAGTGTAATCCCCTGCTCTCGGACCTGATTACCGATAAATTGGGCGAGGGCTGGGTCAATCAGCTCGATGAACTCAAACAGCTCGAAAAATACGCGGACGATCCGGTGTTTCAAGCTGCGATTCAGGATGTCAAAGCCAAGAACAAACAAAATCTGGCCCTTTACCTGAAAAGCCGCCATGGCATTGACTTAAACACCCACGCCATTTTTGATGTGCAAATCAAGCGCATTCACGAATACAAACGCCAATTATTGGCCGCTTTACACACCATTGTATTGTATAACCGCATCAAAGCCGACCCAGATGCCTGTATTCATCCCCGCACCGTGATCTTCGCTGGCAAAGCGGCACCTGGTTATACTTTGGCCAAGCTGCATATCAAATTGATCAACAGCATTGGCGAAAAAATCAACCAGGACCCAGATATGCAAGGCAAACTGCAATGTGTGTTTATTCCCAATTACAATGTCTCGCTGGCAGAACATCTCTTCCCAGCTTCGGATTTGTCTGAACAGATTTCGACCGCCGGCTTTGAGGCTTCCGGCACGGGCAATATGAAATTTGCCCTCAATGGTGCGCTCACCATTGGCACCCTCGATGGGGCCAATATTGAAATGATGGACTTTATTGGCCGCGAGAATATGTTTATCTTTGGCATGACGGTCGACGAGGTGCGTGACTTGCGCATTTCGGGTTATGACCCCGAGGTCTATGTGGCCAAGAATCCCGAACTGGCCTTGGCCTTGCGTCAGGTGCAAGATGGCTTTTTTAACCCCGAAGATCCCGAACTTTTTGCGCCCATTCTTGCCGCCTTGCTGGAGCGCGGTGACTACTTTATGCTGCTGGCAGATTTTGACGATTATGCCCTGAAGCAGCAAGCCGTTGAAAAGCTGTACATCGACCAGAACAGTTGGGTTCAGAAGGCCATTCTGAACATTGCCAGAATGGGCTATTTCTCTTCTGATCGCACCATTATGGAATATGCCAAACGGGTCTGGGATGTACAGCCTGTCAATGGCAGGGCCTGAGCTTAAACACTCAGGCCTCGGCCTGATCAAAAAACTGATGCCAGTCGATTTGCATCAGAATACTGGGCTTGCGCGGAGCCATTTGCAGTGGCATGGCTGCCTCTTCGGGGGTTTTGCTGCCTTTTCGGGCATTGCAGGGATAACAGGCCGTGACCACATTTTCCCAGGTGCTTTTGCCCCCACGGGAAACCGGCATGACGTGATCCAAGGTGAGTCGCTCCCGCGAACCACAGTATTGGCAGGTGTAATTGTCCCGAATATGCACGTTCTTGCGGGTATAGGTTACTTTGGGCACAATGTGTTTGACCAGTTTGCCAAGCAGGCGAATGACCTGCGGAATTGGAAACCGGGATGAAATTGAACGCAAAAAACTGCCGCTTTCTTTGACAATTTCGGCTTTGTTGCTGTAGACCAGCGCGATTGCTCGCCGGATATCACAGTACATCAAAGGCATATAATCGCGAGATAAAACAACCACCTTCACGTTTCTTTCCCCCCAAATCAAAACTTGAATAAGATTTTATGTTTTGATTAAAACGTATAAGATGAAGAATAATCAAGCGAAATCATCCAAATTAGCAAAACGAGACCAAAAAGCAGATCTGAGCATCGGGCCCAAATGGGAAAAAGTGGTGCTTATTTGGGGTTTAAAAACTGGCGAATTTGCTTGAGACTCTCTGTGGGTTTATCCTGGAAAAAGGCGTGACCACTGCCTTTTACCAGTGCCATTTGGGCTTGGGGGAAGAGGCGCATTTGCCGGGTTTGAAAGTCTTTGCCCGTGAGTGAATTGCACTCACTGACCAAGAACAAGACGGGGCCCTTTAATTGGGCCAACCCCTGGACAAAGTCAATCGCAATTTTATTGTCTTTGCTGAAAGTCGATTGGGTGATCGTTTTCCAGGCCCGAAAGCCGCTGCGCTGGAGCGGTATGTCTTGATTCTGTTTGCCAGCGCAGTGATAGCGGGGCTGAAAGTGAATTTGAGAATAGACGTAGTCGGCAGCGGCATCGCTATCTGGGCCATGAATATGCAGCGAACGCACCCAGGCCAGGGTCGTATTCCAGATAAAGCTGACCGAGGTGCGTGAGAGGGCTGGCAGAATGCGGTTGGCCATGTCGGTATTGAGAAAGCCGGGCTCTGCCAACAGCAATTTGTCGATTTTGCTGGGATGTTTACCAGCATAAGCGGCGGCCAACATGCCGCCCCAACCATGGCCAAAGAGGTAGATAGGCCGCTCGGGAGAAACTTGCTCAATCACCTTTTCAAGTTCTTTGAGACTTTCTTGGATCGTGAGTTTTTGATTGGGCACCCGTGCAGACAAACCGCTGCCGCGCTGATCGTAAAAGACCACCCGGTAGCGATCGGAGAGCGCTTTTAAGGGCAAAAGTGAGCTATAATCTTGGCCGGGTCCGTCGTGTAAGACCAAGAGCACCGGTGCTTGTCGATCGCCAAAAATCTCGGCATGTAAAGTGACCTGATCGATGATTAGGCGGGGCAAACTGGGATTATTACTCACGGTGGCTGGCACAGGATAATCTTTCCAGGTCAGCAGAAAGGCAGCCATAAACAGCAAAAGCGGCCCTGCCGCCATTACGGCCAAGGCGCTCAAAAAAGTCAGCAGTCCACGTCTCATGGTTGGGGTATCATTTGGTTTTTATTTTAAAGGTCGGGGAAGGTCTTGCTGCGAACGCTGCCCTCTTTGGGGTCATAGATCAGATCTTGAGGATAGTTTAACTCCAACTTGAGGTCTTGAATGCTGCCAGGGTTCTTGCCATCATTTTGAATTCGGTAAGTGGCCAGTGCTCCGGTGACCTGGGTTAAGTCTGAAAGCACCTTGGCTTTGTCGATTTGACCGGTGGTCGTTTTGAGGCCTTCTTTGACCGTATCTTGGGCTTCTTGGGCGGGTTTACATGCGCTCAAAGATGCGCTGAGAAACATTGCCAGTGCGCAGAGAATGAATTTCATCGTGGCCTCCTGCAAGGGGTATTGGGGTGTCGGGGCTGAGAGATACCCACCGAGTGTAACGAGGGCGCGTTGGCCCTGTCAATCGAAAGCCCTTCTGAGCAGGCCAAGGGATTGTTATAATTGGGCTGTGCGCAAACACGTATCTTTTAACCTTCAAACCCCGCTTGGAAAGGCTTCATGCCTCATGAAATTAACGTTGACCGCTTCAGCTCAGACCGTATTGCTGGCCAGTTTTAGCCTGGTTTTTTTGCTCTCGGGCTGTCCAGCCGGGCAGTCCAAACAGACCCAGGCCGCTCAGGGGGGGAATACCAAAACTTCGCGCATCAGCCAAGAACTGAGCCGGGATTTTAAGGCCATCTCACAGGGCGTGACCCCCACGGTGGTGAGCATTTCCACGCTCAGCAAAGATGCGCCCAAACTCAAAAGTGAATCGCGTTTGGACCGTGAAAAATTCAAAGACCAATATGGCTTTTCTCATCCGCCAACTGAGCGCGACAAGGAGAGTGGTTTGGGTTCAGGGGTTGTCGTTGACGCTGACAAGGGCTATATTCTGACCAATCACCATGTGGTTGAAAATGCCGGTGAGATCGAAGTTGCCCTGCCCAACGGCAAAACCTTTCAAGCCCGGATTGTCGGGGTGGATCCCCCTTCGGATTTGGCAGTGATTCAGCTTGAAAAAGCGGAAAATCTCCAGGCGGCTGTTTTGGGGGATTCGGAAAAAATCCGCGTTGGAGAATGGGTCTTGGCCATTGGCAGCCCCTTTGGGCTGGAGTCTTCAGTCACAGCCGGGATTATCAGCGCCAAGAGCCGGGCCGATATTGGCGTGGCCGATTTTGAAGACTTTATTCAGACCGATGCGGCGATCAACCCCGGCAACAGTGGTGGCGCTTTGGTCAATATCAAAGGCGAGGTGATCGGGATCAATACCGCGATTGCCAGCCGCAACAACGGCTATATGGGAATCGGGTTTGCTATTCCCAGCAACCTGGCGCGCAAAGTGATGGACTCCCTGATTGCCCATGGCCGGGTGATTCGCTCCCAATTGGGGGTCTTGATTGGGCCTGCAGATGAACTCATTCTCAAAAGTCTCAAAATACCTGTGGAGACCCCTGGTATTTTGGTGATGGATGTCTTTCCGGGGTCTCCAGCAGACAAAGTGGGCTTTAAAAAATATGATCTGATCACGGGCTTAAATGCCCAGCCGATCAGTGAGGTGCAGATGTTTCGCAACCAAATTGCCCTGACTGCGCCAGGCAGCAAGGTGCAGGTCAAATTGTTACGCAATGGCCAAAACATGGTCTTGGAACCCGTTTTGCGTGAAATGAGTGCCGAAAACGCCAATCCCTTTGAGCCCGCTCGGCCCGAGGCCCTCAAAAAATTGGACTTTGAAGTGATGCCCCTCGATCCCCAATTGCGTGAACAAATGGGACTGCCTGCCGATTTGTTGGGTGTTGTGGTCTCAAAATTAAAGCCCGACAGTGAAGCGTATCAACAGGGCTTGCGTGCGGGGGATCTGATCACCGAAGCCAATCGCCAAAGTGTGGGCAGTGTGCAGGATTTTTATGCTCAGTTGAATCAAATGGGGTCCGAGAAGGTGCTTTTGCTCAATTTGATTCGCAACCAACAAAGCCTGATTGTGGCCCTGAAAATCCCCTAAATCCGGATTTGTTTTTAATATGAGGGGGGTCTATTTTTAATTTTTCATTAAATTTTTGTTTGTTTGTTAAATTTTAATTGTTTGACTTAATCTTGATCCATCAGCATAAGCGACCTATAAATGGGTTTAAGCCTGATTTTTAAAGTGTTTATTTGGAAAAAACCTCTGTGCTATACTTAAGTCTGAAATTATCAGGCAGAGAATTAAGCCGATATCCCGGCATGCCGATGCTTACCGTACATTCTTAGGAGGAGTGGGTCGTTTGTCCAGCAAAATCTTTTCTACCCTGATCCTGTCCCTGCTCGTGTTTACCGCCTGCAGCAACAATGACAATCCAATTATTACCCCCACACCAGCGACCAACGCACCGGTTGCGGGTACTGGGCTGGTCATTGAACCTGGTACCATCTCACTTGAAGTGGGAAAAACCACCAAGGTCTCTGCGTTGCTCAATCAAGATGGTGATATCAAGCGCGATCTGCCCACCAATTGGAGCAGTCTCAGTCCCGAAATTCTGACGATTGACAATAACGGCAATATTACCGCCCTCAAACCCGGTAACGCTCAAATTAAAGCCGAAAGCCTGGGCCGTGAAGCGATGGCGCTGGTGACGATTGTTCCTGCGAGTGCAGCAACAGCCCCCACCACTCCAGCCTCAGCAGCTCCGACCACTGGCATTAAGTCTGATGACGCGACCTCTGCGGAATTGGCCAAACTGCGTACAATTGTGATTCGTCCCGAAAGTGAAGCAGCCCAGCCCACTTTGTTTAAGTTCAGCCGATTGGGTGAGCAGCGCCAATTTGTGGCGATTGGTCAAGACTCATTGGGTCAGGCCATTTCGAATTTGACTTTCGCTTGGTCTTCCAGCGATGAGTCCATTGCCACCGTCAATAGCACAGGTGTGGTGACGGCTGTTGCAACAGGGACCACCAACCTGATTGCCAGCGCAGGCAATGTTACCAGCAATATCATTCAGATTCAGGTCCAGGAAGGCACTATCCGGGCCCATATCAAGTTTACGGAGTAAGTTCAACTGTGAAAGTCAGAAACCAAAAAATCACAGGACTCATCATTGCAGTTTCCGTTTCCTTGGCCGGTGTGCTGAGTTGTCAAACTGTTCCGCTCAACACACCTTCCTCGCTGAATCAGAAAGTCTTGCAAATCAATACCGAAAGTGGAGCCATTCGCTTACATATTGATCTTCCTGCCCCTAAAGCTTACCCCGCTCTGAGCGCTTACCATGGCTTTAGCACTCAATCTATTGAAGAGGGCCGCATCAACCGCATCAAAGTGACCATTACCAATGTGGTCAGTGATTTTGTTGCTGAGAAAATTATCCCGATTACCCAGGGTGGCATGACGGCCACCATCAAAGTGCCTTTGGGCAAGAATTACCTGATCTCGGTTGAAGGCATGGATGATCTTGAGGCTGTTCAGGGTGCCATGGTCAAAGGGGTTTTCAGTGTTGAATCTTCCGAAGTGACACCCGATGTGGATGTGAATCCTCTGACAACCGCTGTTGCCACCGTTTTGGAGCAGGTCAAAGCCCGTGACAAAGCTGCAGCAGCCCTTGTGGATACCACCAAATTGATGAGTTTGATTGTCGAAGGCAAAAGTGCCGCCAATCCGTTTTTGGTCAATCACGCCGCTTTTGTTGATGCCATTGTGCTCGGCAAAGGCAAAGTGCCTTCGATTGTTCCTGCCACACCTGTGCTCCGCCCAGGCAATATTACGGGTGCCATCAATGGCCTTAAAGCGGGTGATGCCGCTGTGGTCTTTAGCAATGACCCCGTTTCCTCGCCCGTCATTGTGGTGGCTCCGCCAGAAGTCGCCGCCACCAGTTCGACCACGACAACAACCGACTCTTCTGTGGGTTATCGCATCGACAACGTGCCTCCCGGCAAATGGACTGTCCGTGTGGTGGCTTCCGGCTATCGCGTGGAAGGTGACACAATTGCCAGTTTGAATGAACTCAGTGCTGCCAAATCGACCACGATTACCAGCAATAACCAGACCACTCTGGATTTTGAAGTCAAGCAGGTGGGTTGGTCTGCCACCCCGATCAATGCCTCTGGCAATATTGGTTCCTCTGATCAGCCCGATGCTGAGATGGATGGTTCTGACAGTATTCACGTGGTTTGGCGTCAAGATGGCTTCCAAGAAGAAAAAGAAAGTGGTTCGGTTTTTTACAGCCGCTACAACGGCAAGACTTGGTCGACTGATAACCGCAATGTCTCGACCCAGCCTTCGGGCTTTGTGTCTGTCTCTGGCAGTGACAAATTCCGCGGTGCCCGCAATCCTGCTGTGGCTGTGGGTGTCGACCGCTCTCCCCACGTGGTTTGGTCTGCCAATAGCGACAATACCGATTTTCGTGGACGTCGGATTGTCTATAGCCGCTTCGACGGTGTGAACTGGAGCAAACCCTTAATTATTTCTGGTTTGTCTCCCACCAATGATGTTGAAGCCGATTATCCAGATATTGCCGTCAACCCGATCAATGGTCAGGTTTATGCGGTCTGGAGCCAATTGCTCAACAGCGTGAAAACGGTTTATCTGAGTCAATTGCAAAATGGCAAATGGCTGGAGCCGATTCAACTCTCTGCAGCCACGACCCAGTCCTACCGTCCCAAGCTCAATATCGGAACCGATGGTCGGATTCATGTGGTGTGGGAAGTCGAAGACACTTCTCAGGTTCAGTACATTAGCTATGATGGCAAAGAGTTCCAGGCCATTGAAGAAGTGCCCTTTAATCAAGGTGCGGCGGGCAATTTGCCCCGCAGTTTGGATGCGCGGGTCGATTTGCTCAACCGTCTGCACCTGATTCGCCGCGATCAAGACACCATTCAATATGTCTTCCGCTCGAACAAGACCTGGTCGCGTTCAGAACCTGCCCATGAAGTGAATGGTGTAACCTTGCCTGTTTTGAGCCATGCCACTCTGTTTTTGGACAATATTGGCAATGTCAATTTGGTCTGGGCTTCGTCATTAAATGATGGCACCCCTGTGCTGCGCTACCGCCGCAGAACCAATGAAGGTTGGGAGCGTCCCCAGGGTGTTGTTTCGACAACCCCTTCAGCCACCCCTTCTGCTTTTGCGACACCCACCCCCGATCCCACCGCTACCCCTGTGCCAGCCTCTTCGGCTTCAGCAACGGCAACGCCTTTCCAAGGCTTTGACAATTTGCCCACCTCTGAAAACAAGGTGCCTGCAGACAAGCCTCTGGTGGTGGTTGACAGCCGTGGTCGTATCTCCGCGATCTGGAGCAACAGCGCTTCGGATCCGGTCAATTCGGATATTTTCCACTCTCTGAAAGCAACCGTGACGGCCACTGAATAGCCGTCTCTGTTGAAATAGAAGGGGCCCGTTTGAAAAAATGGGCTCCTTTTTGTTTTGCGGTATAATGAAGCATCTGGCGGCGATCGCGCCGGAGAATTGAACCCCTGTGAGGAATACTCCATGCTGCATCTTGTCCGTTCCCTGTTGCTCCTGACCTCGGCGTTGATTCTGGTGGCCTGCGCAACCCAAAAAGGCGTGATCGATCGGCCTGATTGGGCAGAAAATCCCGCTCACTGGGATGGTACTGGTTTAAGTGTGGCAAGTTACAGCGCCTCTGAGTACAGCACCAATGCAGGGGATGAAGCTCAATTGGCAGAAGAAAATGCCCTGCGTGAAGCCCGCAAAATGGTGGCCCGCGAATTGGCTAAAGCCTATGTCGCTTATCAGGCTGCCAAAAAAGAAACGGTCTCCGAAGAAGATGCCGCTTATCAATTGGAGCGTCAATTGGGCAATATTGTTTCCCGTCAGCGCCATTACGATGAGCAGCGCCGGGTCTTTTTTATCCAGCTCTACTTGCCCTCTCACCGCATTCAGGAGCTGATCAGTGCCACTTTTGGTATTCAGGTGACCGTGGGAGCCGACGGCAAGCTGAAATAAGATGTCTGAGACCCTGCTTGTTCGCGTACCGGCTACCACAGCCAATTTGGGGGCCGGTTACGATCTGATTGGCACAGCCCTGAGCCTGTCCAATACTTTTGCCTTTCAGCGTTTGCCTGAACAGGCGGCTGGGTTTGTGCAAATCACAACCAAAGGCCGTTTTGGTGTAGCGGTCAATTTTCCCTTGGACCGGCGCAATGTGGTTTGGCAGGCCTTTCACTCCCTCTTTCAAGCCAGAGTGCAAACAACACCGGCTGTCGCAATTGAACTGGAGATGGCAATTCCCCCGGCCCGCGGTTTGGGTAGCAGTTCAACCGCCATTGTGGCTGGTTTGCTGGCGGCCAATGCCTGGCTGGAGCAGCCCTTTTCTCAGGCTGAGATTTTGCACAAGGCAATTGCCTGGGAAGGTCATCCCGACAATGTAGCCCCAGCGTTGCTTGGGGGCTGTATTCTCAGTCTGGAAACAGCAGGCGGCTATACCTCTTTTCCTTTGCAAGTCCCCGCCCATTTAAACTGGGTGGTCTGTTTTCCTGAGTTTGAGCTGGAAACCCAAAAAGCCCGCGCCGTGGTGCCTGAATACTTCAGCCGGACAGATTGTATTGCCAATACCAGCTATCTGGCGGCCCTCGTGGCAGGTCTGGCCCAAAACAACGACGAACTTTTGCGTTTGGGGCTCAACGACCGCCTGCACCAGCCCTATCGCCAAGCCCTGGTGCCAGGTATGCCCGATGTCATGCAAGCGGCCCGTCAGGCCGGGGCTTTGGGGGCTGTTTTAAGTGGGGCGGGGCCCAGTCTTTTGGCTCTCTGCCGAGATGGGGCTGAAAGTGTTGCGGTGGCAATGCAAGCCGAATGGAACAAGCAGGGGATTTCTTGCGACTATGTGATTGCATCCCTAGATACCCAGGGGGCGGTGGTTATATACTGAGAGAGCAACTCTCACGTATGACACGTCCTGAGACTGTTCTAAGACCAACAACGCTCTAAGTGAAGTAGAAAAGCAGAAATCCGATGCCTATTCTTGTACAAAAATTTGGCGGCTCTTCGATGGCTGATGTCGCCTGTATTCAAAATGTGGCCCGCCGCGTGGCTGCCAGTAAAAAAGACAGTCCCGAAGGTTTGGTGGTGGTGGTGTCCGCCATGGGCAAAACCACAGATAAATTGGTGGGCATGGCCCGCGAAATCGCCAGCCAACCCCATGCCCGTGAAATGGACATGCTCTTGGCCACGGGCGAGCAGGTATCCATCGCCCTGCTCTGTATGGCCTTGCATGAATTGGGCTTTAAAGCCGTTTCGATGACGGGTGCCCAGGCGGGGATCATTACCGAAAACCGCCACAACAAAGCCAAAATTATCAATATCGACACCGAAGCGATTCACAAACACCTGGCCCAAGACTGCATTGTGGTAGTGGCTGGTTTTCAAGGGGTGACCCCCGATCAACAGATCACGACCTTGGGTCGGGGCGGCTCAGATACCACAGCTGTGGCCCTCGCCGGCGCCTTGGATGCCACCGTCTGTGAAATTTATACCGATGTGGATGGGGTCTATACCACCGACCCCAATGTGGTGCCCGAAGCCCATAAACTTGCCGAAATTTCCTACGAAGAAATGCTGGAACTGGCCCATTTGGGCGCCAAGGTGCTGCACCCCCGTTCGGTGGAATGTGCCAAAAAATATGGCACGATGGTGCATGTCCGTTCCAGTTTTAATACCAATGAAGGGACCTATGTCAAACCCATGAAGGATCTCGAAATTCACCGTCCCGTAACAGGTGTTACGGCAGATGCCAAGCAGGCCAAAGTGGCCATTCGCCACGTGCCTGACCGTCCCGGTGTGGCCGCCCAGCTCTTTGGCGCCCTGGCCGAAAAAGCGATCAGTGTGGACATGATTATTCAGTCGGTGCAGGAAAATCTCACCAATGATATCGCCTTTACCGTCCACGAAGATGATCTGAGCCAGGCGATTGCCATTACCCAAGCGGTGGCCGACAAACTCGGGGCCCGTGATGTGGTTTATGACCAGGACGTGGCCAAGGTCTCGATTGTTGGGGTTGGCATGATTGGGACACCGGGCATTGCCGCAGAGATGTTTGAGGCCCTTTCAAATGCCCGAATCAATATCCAGATGATCAGCACCTCGGAGATCAAAATCTCCTGTGTGGTGGCGCGCAGCGAGGTCAAACAGGCCATGCAGGTCATTCACAATCACTTTGTTCTGCCCGAAGGCAGCAGCGCCGAAAATGGGGAATTGGCCGTACTTTAATTCTTGAGTGAAAAGCCCCGGCGATTGCTGGGGCTTTTGCTTTGCATTTAAGTTTGGGGCTGACTATTTGTCTTTTTTGAGCTTGCTTTTGAGATCGATCCCCGCAGCGGCAAACCCGTCGCGGATCGACTGGTAATCCGCATCAGTGGCTTTGACATAGCCATCAAAATGATAGAGTTTTTTTATCAGGGCTTTGCCTTCGGGGGATTGGCTATAGTCCAGAATGGTCTTTTGCAGGCGATCCATCAGTTCTTGGGGGTAATCCTGACTGACGCAAATCGAATCCGAGGGAATGGGTTCGGTATATGCCAAAACACGGATTTGCTTTTGATCTTCGGGGCTGAGAAAGCGGCTCCAGGCGTTGGACTTGCCCTTGTTGTCATCGGCGTAGGTGGCTCCGCCATCGACTTTTTTATTTAATACCGCCAGAATGGTGGCATCATGGCTGCCGGAATAGACGACTTTATCCAAATCGCTATCGGGGTTGATGCCCACTTCCAGCATCATTTTGCGGGCAAAGATATGCCCTGTGGTCGAGATCGGATCGCCAAAAGAAAAGGTTTTGCCTTTGAGGTCTTTGACGGTTTTGATCGGGCTGTCGCTGCGCACAATCATGGCCCCATAATAATAAGGCGAGCCATTGCGCTGGGATTTGACAATGATCCGCACATTGGCCTCTTGCTGGGCCAAAACATAAGAGGCTGGGCTGAGAAAGGCGGCATCCAGCTGTTTGTTTTTGAGAGACTCCACCACCCCAGTATAATCTGCCGCGACGGTGGGTCGCACTTCCATGTCCATGCCCTTTTCAATTACATTGAGCAGGGGTTGGATGTCTTTGAGCAGTTCTTCGCCGGTTTCAAAGGGCACCAATCCCAGGCGCAAGACCTTTTTGTTGGATTCTTCTGTTGCCGGTGCACAGCCCACCAGGGTCACCAGGAGTAAGAGACTCCAGGCTTTTGTCATCCATTTGTTCATGTTTGCTCCGTTTTAGCTTCGATCTGAAATACCCGACCATTGCTATAGTCTAACAAGTACAGCTCGCCCTGACCATCTTGTCCAAAAGAACTGATCTGCAGGCCTGAGTTCAAGAGGCTTTGATGCCAGGTTTTTTTTGCTTGGCTCTGTTTGAGTCCCCAGATCGTGCCAGAGCCAAAATCAGCAAAGAAGTAAATGCCTTTGAGGGCAGGGTATTTGCTGCCCCGATAGACAAATCCCCCGGTCACAGAAACCCCTTGGCTGTGGTCATAGACGTGCAGCGGGGCTTTTAAACCGCCACTCGGGCAGTTGTTTTCGGGAGAGAAACAGGCAAAACCCTCGCGGATTTTCCAGCCATAATTGCCTCCTTTTTGAATCAGGTCGATTTCTTCAAAGCGGTTTTGGCCGACATCAGCAGCATAGAGTTCTCCTGTGAGGCGATCAAAGCTGAAGCGCCAGGGATTGCGCAGGCCATAGGCCCAAATTTCGGGACGTATATTGGGCTGTTTGAGAAAGGGATTGTCGCTGGGAATGCGATAAGGGGCCCCCTGATCGACATCGACGCGCAAGATCTTGCCCAGCAGACTCTTTCGGTTTTGGCCATGGCCTTGGGGATCGTTGGCGCTGCCCCCATCTCCCATGCCAATATACAGTTTGTGGTCGGGGCCAAAGGCAATTTGACCCCCATTGTGATTGCGGTAGGGTTGGGCGATTTCCAGCAAAATCCGTTCACTGCCAGCGATGACTTGCCTTGTTTTGGGGTTGGCGCGCCACTCTGAAATCCGGGTTTTGAGTGCTGAACCCGTGGTGTAATTGAGAAAAAAGCGGCCATTGCTCTGGTATTTCGGATGAAAAGCCAAAGACAGCAATCCCATTTCCCCGCCTGAAACCACTTGGGTGTGCAGATCCAGAAAGGGTTTTTTTTGCCATTTGTTTCCGCTGCGCAGGTGAATCAGACCCGCTTGTTCGACCACGTAGAGATCGTTGCTGCCACTGGGGGCGGTGAGATAAATGGGCCGATTGAAACCTGTCTGGATGGGTTTGAGGCTGATTTGCAGGGCTGAGGCTGTGGAGGTCGGCGAGACACTTGCCAGCAAGCAGGTCAGCAAGCTACCTGCCAACAGTCTGAACAAAGGCGGATTTGAATGGAGCATGAAAACAAGGCCCTCTGTTTTTAATCTGTGTTGAGCCAGCGTTTGAGGCGCATTGGGCTCAGGGGGCGAATCAAGGCGTCTTCATCGGGCTCTAATTGATCCACCAGTGCCAGATCTGCGTCTTCGTAGCCAGATAAATAGAGCACCGAAGCGGTTTTTGGGGGGGCATTGGGACCCGAAAAATAGGTCTGGATTTCAGTTAAGATCTCGGCTTTGAGATCGGTCACCAAGAACTGTGGGGGGTGGGGGGCCTGGACCCAGCCCTGAAAATCAGCAAAGACCTCAAGCTGTGTGCCTGGCTCCAACGCGGCTTGCAGCTCTTTTTGCTCTGTGGGGCTCAGATAACAACAGCCCACAACAAGGGGAGAGAAGGGCTGTTCTGTGCTGCTGTCGATTGTTGTTTTGGGGGGCAGAGCGGGAAAATAGACCTGCAGGGTGGTGCCTGTGGGGCCGGTTTCGATTTGGATAAATCCACCGTACTCATTGACCACCCCGTAGACAATCGCTAACCCCAATCCTGTACCTTCAGGTTTGGTGGTGAAAAAGGGATTAAAGATCTGCTCGCGCACCTCGGGGGGAATACCGGGGCCCTGGTCACGAATCTGGATACAGACATAGTCCCCTGCCGGGCGAGCCCCAAAAAGAGGCACAAAGAGGGGGACCTGTTCGTGCCGCAGGCTGACGTGAAGCGTGATCTCTCCCTGGCGCTCCATTGCATCGCGGGCATTGACAATTAAATTCATCAATAATTGGTCCAGGTGGGTGGGCTCGATCAGAATGGGGGGCAAATCTGCAGCCAGCTCAATTTTGAGTTGCATACTGGCACTGAGCAAGGGATGAAAGAGTGGCTGCATCTGTTCGAGAATTTCACTCAAATAGACCGGACGGGGTGTGGGACGGTGTTTGCCACTGAAAATCAGCAATTGCCCTGTCAGGCTGCGCGCCTTTTCGACAATGCGCTGAATTTCACGAACATAGGTGCGGGCGGTCTCTTGGGGGGCCAAAGATTCTTCCAATAATTGGGCATAGCCCTGGATGCCTGCCAGAATATTGTTAAAATCATGGGCCACTTCACCCGCCAATTGGCCGATCGCGTCTAATTTTTGCACCTGCCGCAGAATTTCTTCCTGTTCCCGCAGCGCCAGAGCGGTTTTTTCACTTTCGGTGATATCAATGCCCGTGGCAACCAGATATTCAACCTTGCCATCCATATTCATCAGGGCTGTTGCTGTCCAAGAAATGCTGTGTTTTTCTCCACTGCGTGTTAAGAGCGACAGTTTTGTTTGCAGGGGATAAGCCGCTTGGTTTAAGTTTTTGAATAGTGCCAGATGGCTGGGGCGATCTTCGGGCAACAGTAAAAATTCAAAGGTCTGGCCCTGAATTTCGTTGAAACTATAACCACTTAATGTTTCGCAGGCCCGGTTAAACCTGATGATAATTTTGCCTTCACTGTCGAGGACCAAAATGAGGGCACTGGAGGTGTCTAAGATGGCTGAGACAAAGATCTGCTCGTGATGTAATAATTCTTGCATCTGTTTCTGGGCCTCAATATTAAAGCCCGTAAAACAGACCCCGCTGATTTCTCCTGCTTGATTGTGGATCGGGGAATAGGCCATTTCATAACTCACTCCCTGGCCATCAGGGGCGTAAATCACCCGTTCTTTAAAGACATGTTGCCCTTGCAGGGCCTGTTCAAAGCTGCTGTAAAAATCGTCCAGCCGATCCAGCTGCACGTAATTGATAAAGTCTTCACCTGCTTCCATTTCTCTGAAAAAGCGCTGCCGGGCTGAAATAGCGGCAACATGATTAAATTCAGTCACCCGGTGCTGGCGATCGAGCATGACAATCATTTGATTGCTGTTGCGAAAGAGGGCCACCAATTTTTCTTTGATGTGGAAATTGCTCTGCATGACCTGTTTGAGCTGGGTGTGATTTTCGAGGCAGCCCCAAAACCCTGATTCTGTGCGTTGGACGCGGATTTTGAGCCAGTCACTTTGGCTTTGGGGTGCGTGGGGGCTGAAAAAGGCCTCAAAATAGGTCTCAGGCGTTTGCAGAAAGTGATGCCAGTCCTTTTTGAGTGGGGCCAATTCTTCATGGCGAACCAGCTCCAACCAGCTTTTACCACTCACGACCCCAGATTGCAAACCCGTTAATTTTTCCCAAAAGGGATGAACGGACAGAATGCAGCCCCGTGTATCCAATTCAAAAATTGCCGCCGGGAAATCCAAAGCGGTCTGGCCCAAACTCTTCATGCCCTCATAATAAGCTACTTATGCCTCTTTGTCACCCACAAAAATAGGGCAAGCAGGCTTTAGCCGGCTGTGACAGGCAGCGGGAAACGGGGATGGGTTTGAATCTGAAAGCGCAGATCTTGCTTTTGGCGCTGCCATTGGTACCAGCCGCAGGCTGCAATCATGGCTGCATTGTCGGTGCAGAGCGAAAGCGGGGGCATAAAGACCTCCAACGCGCGTTCTGTGGCTGCCTGAGTGAGTTTTTCGCGCAGGTAAGAATTGGCCGAGACCCCTCCTGTGACAGACAATTGGCGGATATCTTGTTGATCGACTTGGCGCAGGGTTTTTTCGAGCAAGGTGTCGATCGCTGCCGCCTGAAAACTGGCACAGAGATCGGCCACCGGGATCGGCAGTTTTTTTTGCTCTAAATGGCGCACGGCATAGAGCACAGACGTTTTTAGACCGCTGAAACTGAAGTCTTGCTCCTGCAACATGCTGCGCGGGAAGTCAAAGGCCTTGGGGTTGCCTTGGCGGGCCAATTGGTCGATGACGGGCCCGCCAGGATAGGGCAAACCAAGCAGGCGAGCTACTTTATCAAAGGCTTCGCCAATCGCGTCATCGCGGGTATTTCCCAAGACCAGATAACTGCCATGCCCATCCATGCGCAATAATTGGGTATGCCCCCCTGAAACCAGCAAGACCAGCAGGGGAAAGGCAATTTTGTCAGGAAAACTGAGAAAGTTGGCGTAGATATGCCCTTCGAGATGATTGACACCAATCAGGGGCCGATCGAGAATCCAGGCCAGGGTGTCAGCGGCGGTGACACCCACCAGCAGGGCGCCTTGCAAGCCGGGACCACAGGTGACTGCAATGGCATCAATATCTGGGTAGTCCAGCCCGGCATGCTGGAGGGCACTCGTCAAGAGCGGATGTAAAGCTTCGACATGGCAGCGCGAGGCCAATTCGGGTACCACACCCCCAAAGACCCGATGGTCTTCAATTTGTGAGCGAATTTCGCTGGCGAGAATTTTTTTTCCGTCCTCGACCAAGGCAATGGCCGTTTCGTCACAACTGGACTCAATACCGAGAATAATCATGTGTGGCTGCTCATGTTTCGCGGTTCAGGGCTGTGGGTCACGGCGTCTCTGAACCGGGCGAAATTGGCGCAGTTGGTTTGCACTCAGGGTTTGACCCGGTGGCAAAGGCGGGCCTGACTGGGACTCGTCCTGTTCATCTTGCTCCAAATCGCTCTCTTCTGCCAGGGCCTGTTGCATGCTATTGCTAAAGCTGCTGTTTTTGCGGATGGGGGGTGGGGTCACTTTCACAGGTTTGGGCATTTCCACTTCACCCAAAAAGGGCTTGAGCACCGATTCAACATAGAGGGCGTGGTGGCGTTGTTGGAGCAAGATCACGCTTTCCAGGCACATTTGCAAATAGTGGATCTGTTCGGTGCGTCCGGCGTCGAGTTTTTCGGCAATCGGAAAAAAAATCAGGCCCGAGAACAGCACCCCATAGAGCAAACAGACCAGTGCTGCGGCGAGTACGGGAAAAATCTTGCTCGATTCTAACAGGCCTTGGGCTTGTAATATGACCAATAGGGCTCCAGCCAAGCCAAAAGCGGGGGCCATTTGGCCCATAAACTTCCAGAGCCGGATTTGGCGGCTTTTTTGCAAAGAGGTCTGGGCCAGGGTGGTTTCTAAAGTTTCGCGGATCATGGCTGCGGTATAGCCGCCTACGACCAAACCCAAGCCCTCTTTGAGCAGGGGGTGTGGCAGGCGCAGGCGCACGT
The DNA here is from genome assembly GCA_050248915.1 of Candidatus Sericytochromatia bacterium. Taxonomy (GTDB): domain Bacteria; phylum Cyanobacteriota; class Sericytochromatia; order UBA7694; family UBA7694. Next base: position 1,625 of record JBFWRL010000100.1, on the reverse strand, counting down.
CTTCAAGCAGACGTTGGCCTGCTTCGGGAGACTCTGCTTCGCGAATCTGGCGGGCCAGATAGACGGTGGTATCGTAGACATCTTGTAAATCGGGTTCGTCGAAGCCCGAAAAGCAGATTAAAAAGTGGGTGAAACTGCTGCTGAGTTCTTGCCAGGAAAAACCCACCAAACAGGCGGTTAAAGTCCCGCCAATGATCAAGGCCAGACCTTGGGGTTGAAACAGAAGACCAAGCAGGCGCTCATCTGAGAACAGGGCCCAGATTAACAGACCCATCCCCGCAAAAATTCCCAACAGGGTGGGCAGGCGTTGTTGCAAAAAGCTATTTGACATCTTTTTCCTGGTTCCTTGGCTGAACTTGTTGTATTATAGCCGGAACGGACGGGAAAAGTTGTATGTTTAATTTTGCTTTTATTGTGCCCACCGGCATTGGGGCCGCTGTGGGCGGCTATGCGGGTGATGCGGGGATTGTGGTCAAATACCTGGCCAGTCAGGCCGATTGGGTCTTGACCCATCCCAATGCTGTGAATGCGGCGATGTTTTATGAACAGCCTTCGCAGGTTCAATACCTGGAGGGGGCTTACCTGGACGGCTTTTTTATGCGGGAAATTGGTTTTCGCCGCACGCACAGCCAAAAAATTGGCCTGGTGATCGACCGGGCCTGTGAGCCCTATTTGCCAATTCTGGAAAATGTTGTCCATGCCACAGCCCTGAGCACAGGTTGCCCGATTCAAGGCTATGTCTTAACTGAAGAGGCTGTTTCGCTGCGCTTTGTGCCCACCCCTACGGGTTACAGTGGCGAGGTGGACAATCTTGAGACTTTGGTTGAAGCCGGCCAGCGCTGTCTTGAACAGGGGGCCACCGCTTTGGCCGTCCTGACCTGGATGGACCTGCTGGCACCCACACAGGGCGATGACTATTTGCTCGGTAGTGGTGTGGACCCGATTGGCACCTTAGAAGCGCTGATCTCCCACGCAATGGCTTATGAACTGCAAGTGCCTCTGGCCCACTCTCCGGTTTTTGCCCCTGAAATTATCTCACAGCGTCTCGACCCCCGTGTGGCTGCTGAAGAAATTGGCCTGAGCTATTTGCCCTGTGTGCTCAAGGGGCTGCAACATGCGCCCGCGATTGTGCCTTATGCCGAGTCGCAGCTCAAACGGGAAGATATTCATGCTGTATTGGCCCCTTGGAACGCCGTGGGAGGCATTCCCATGCTCGTGGCAGCTGAGTGTGGTGTCCCCTTGATTCTGGTCAAAGAAAATCACTCAGACCTGGCCCTTCACGCCGAAGATCTGGGCTTGCATTCAGATGCGATCTGGTTGGTCGAAAATTATTGGGAAGCGGCAGGGCTCTTGCTCGCACTCAAACAGGGGATCGACCCACGTGTCTTGCGAAGACCGCTCCCGCCGCTATTCCCATCGCTCAGAAATTAGGTATTAAAATTAAAATTCAGGTCGTCGAGAGGATCCCAGCCTTTTTTCTTCTTGGTTTTTTCAGCTTCGAGGCGCTCTTTTTCGGCCAGTAGACTGCTGTCCATGAAGTTGATGGCCTGTTCGAGTTCTGCGCCAGTGGGATCCCATTTGACACTCTGCTTGTTGCCCAAGTTGCTCTGGCGTTCGAGCTAGGC
>JBFWRL010000099.1:0-20780 GCA_050248915.1 Candidatus Sericytochromatia bacterium | reverse complement strand
CTTGCTCAAAGCGTGCGACTGTCTCGTGATAGTCACTTTCTCCCAAGATCAATTGGGACAGATAAGGCTGGTTGATTTCATAAAAGAAACCCAATAAACGGGCCACCCGCACCACCAACATGGGGGCAATTTTGCGTTTGTCCGACTGCAGACCGTAGTTCAGACTTAGTTCTCCCTGGGCATCCATGCGATAAGCGCCCACCGGCAACAGGGGGTTGAGCACCATTAAAAACTGACAGAGATCAGCCTGCCGCTCAGCAGGCACGGCATAAGAGGTATGTAAAGTAAATTTGAGTTCGTTGGCCAGAGCGGGAATCATGGCCAGACCGGGGTGGGTCACGCTGAGAATATCCCCCGTAAAGGCCATATTCAGCAAGAGGCCAGGGCCATCAAAATCGCTGCGCACATCGGCCACCAAAAGCGGAAACGGCGTGGCAGAATTGGGCTGAATCAAAGAGGTGGGAAAACCCAAAAAGTCAAAGCCGCGTTTAAACAAATCCAAGGTTTCGAGGGTTTCGTTAAAGGTGCTGTTCATCGACTTGCTCCAAAGACTTGATTGACTGTGGCGGCAAAACTTTCCAGTTGCGGCTTTTCAGCCAGAAAGCCTTCAAGCAGCGGCAAGACTTTTTGGCTGATATGTGTCATGTATTCGACTATGCTGCCGATCACCTGCACCGACATGCGGGCCTCGCTGTCGATCAGACTGTGTTTGAGAAAAAAACCATCTTTGAGGCTCACCCCAAAGGCCCCAATCGGGGTGACCTGATTAAAGAGATTGGCGACCTGCGCCAGGTGAGGCAACGATTCTGGGGGCACGTCGGTCAGCAAAGGCAAATTAAACAACAGTATAAAGGCCGGGTCGGGCGCAAAATCTAGTCCAGCCTGGGCTTCGACCACTGTACTCAGGTCGTTGAGGTAAAAGAGCTGAAGCGGAAATTCGCGTTGCCCTTCGGGAACGGCAATGCCCAGCAATAATTGTTCAAAGGGGCTCTCTGGGGAGACGGGGAGCCAGACGGCGTTATAATCGCCTTGGTTAAAAATCTCCGCCAGGGCCGCTAAGGGGCTCAAGGCAGGGGGGGCTGATGGCGTCATGTTAACTTTCCTTGTCATGGTTTTAGAGATAGGCCGTGCCAATATTTTTGCGGATCAATTCAGCTTGAATGGCTGGGGTGGCTCCTTCGAGTGCTTCACGGGGGATGAGCAAAACATCGCGGGCAAAGTCTTTGGCGTCTTGGTTGCCCGATTGAATCAGCCGGACCAGATCGCGGGTGGCATGATCCGGTGAGACCTGACGCAAGCGGCTTTCAATCTCGCCTTGCAATTTTTCGCGGGCGGGCAGGGCCGCTTCGATATTTGTCAGCTCAGTCAACAATTCCTGGTTGGGGCGCAAAGCCTCAATCCGCTGCTCGTTTTGGGCGATTTCAGGTTCGAGCAATTGCAGGCGCTGCGCGATTTCACCCATCCGTTCTGTATTGTCGAGTCGGGTGCGCTGATTTTGAGCGATGATTTGTTCTGAAAAAGAGCGGACACCTGTAATCGTATTGCGCTCTTCATCTGTTGGCGGAGGCTCAACCCGGTTATTGAGTCTGGTCAATTCCTGTGTGAGTTCGAGCAGCCGTTCCTGGTGGCGCTGAATGGTCGCTTGGGCCTCTTCATTTGCTCGGGTGAGCTGGGCTGTTTCGGTTTTCAGCGCGCCGACGGTTGCCTGTTTTCCTGGCAAATCTGCTTTGAGTCGATCATATTCTGGTTTGTCAATCCGGGCCTGGGGCATTCCGGGCAGATCACTCAAGCGTTGTTGTTCGGCTTTGAGGGCTTTGACTTCGGTGCTCACCCGTTGGTGCTGGCCGTCGAGGGTATCGATCGTCTTTTGCTGTTGGTGTTTTTGGTAGAGTTTATACGCGGCTATGCCAATCCCCGCCACGGCGGCCAGCCCACCTACGGCCCAGCCAATGGGCGAGGCCACAAAAGCGGCGGCGGCCACACAGACCCCAATTGTGAGAGCCACCCCGGCCACGACCGTGGCGATATTTTTGAGTTTGCTCCACCAGCGGGTTTTGATGGTGTTGTCGGCTTCTGTTTTGACCAATTTGCCCACGTCTGCGACTTTTTCTCGCGCTTGGGTTTTTTGGACTTTGTCTGGGCCCTCGGCAATTTCTGGCCTGTTCGCTTGATACGTGCCTAAGCGCTCCAAACGGCCTTCGGACTCTTTGATCGCTTTGTGATCCTGATAGGCGCCAATTGCGCCTGTTACAATCATACCCACGCCTGAGACAGCCTGGGTAAAGATCAGGCCTTGGGCGGCTTGGTTGCCCAAGGTGGTGCCGGTGGAGTGTACAATCGACATAATGGTCAGGCCGCCATTGGCGAGGCCATTGAGGTTGCTGACCACACCGACGCTGCCCATGAGTTTGTTTAAATTGGATTCATCTTTGGTGATTTCACTCAGATTTTTGAGGGCTGCAGCGTCGGCTTTGAGGTGTTGACACAGGGTTTGTATGGCGGGGCCGTTCACAACAGGCAGGGCATCTTTGACTGCATTGATGCGGTCCAGTGAAATTTGCATGAATTGACGGGCATCTTCCGAAAGGGTATTGCCGGGTGCCAGACCGTCTGACAGGGGCTTGGCCATGTCTGTCAGATTCTTTGTCAAACTGTTCATCTCTTCTCCACTTAATGGCCCACCCTCTGCCTCAGGATTGGCAAATCTTTCCAGCAGCACGGCTGTTTGGTTGCGAACTTGGCCCTGTTTGCCCATCTCTTCGGAGATGCCCGCCTCATTCCGGCCCTTGTGGATCTGCGCACTGCTGTTGATCAACCCCAGAACCGAAACAAAAATGCCAAAGGCAGCAGCCACTTTGGCCCCTTCATTCAGGCAATTACCGTCAGCATCGGCGCGGTTATTGCCTGAGATCGCCCATTTTTCAGAATCCTTGCTGGTCACTTGATTGGAGACGTTGTAAGCGTCTGTGGCTTTGGGATCTGCTACATGGGCATTTTTAAAGACCTCATGAATCCCCCCAATCGTATTGCCCGCATATCCCCCGCCAACGCCCATGGCCCCATGCACCTCAGCTCCCACCGATTCCTGGCCCAGCACATGTTTTAAAAACTCGGGCATTTGTGTTTCACTGGCCACATCCGCGACCTGGGTCTGTAATTCGGGCACCTTTAAGCCATTGATTTGGTGGTCAAAATTGGCAATGGTCTGGCTGTCGGTCAAAACCGCTCCAGTATGGGGAAGTGGTGCTTGGGGCTGGGCCTGAACCCGCGTTTGAACGGGCTCTGAGGGCTTTTGCACAGGGGCCTGGGGGGCCTGTAAAGGGGCCACCGGATTGCTGCTGGACAGATTCTTTAAACTGTTGATTCCCAGGGTCATGGCATTACCTCTTTGGATTGAATATCGGGGCGTGGGGGGCTCATTCGTTCATGTCCTCGATGAGGTCACGGCTGTTTTCGAGTTGGTTGATCAGGCGCTCATAGAGCGGCAAGAGTTCAGAGACATCGTGTTTGGCATTCTCAAGGCGGTCGATCTCATCGGCGCAGGCATCACAGAGGTCCATCAGGCTTTCCAGTTCTGCTTCGGCACTTGAGAGGGCCATCTCTTTGCCTTTGAGCCTGTCCGACAGACGTTTTAAACGTTCTGCGGCTGAATCCATTCGGGCTTGCAATTCAGCCATCTCTTGGGCAATGGCTAAGACACTTTCAGCCCGTTTGAGCAGGGTTTCAAACGGGCGAATTTGCTGGCGCAATTCGGTGGTTTCAATCTCTTGATCGATCTTTTCAATTTGTCGATGGAGTCCCTTTAAAAGCGCCTGTAGATGCTGCTGCTCTTGGCGCAGCGCTTGTGTCGCCTCTGGCTTTAAGCTGGGTTTGAGCAGCGCACTCAGGCCAATCAGCTGTTTTTGCAGACCCACCAGGTCTGCTTCCACCTGATCATAGAGGGCATCGAGATCTTGTTCAATCTGTTGCTCTGGCTTGAGCTGGAGCGCTTGTGAGGCCAGGGTGGGTATTTTGGCCGGAGCCTTGCTCTGCTGGGTGATAAATTCCAGCAAATTGTGGGCGGCTGCGTGTTCTGGGTCTATTTTGAGCAGCTCTTGCAGATATTTACGTGCCATGGCCTCGTTTTTGACGATGACCTGCAAATACGCGCAGCCCATATATGCCGCGCTGTTGCGCCGGTTGTACTGGATGGCCCTGACCAGATCTCTGAAGGCTTTTTTGAGTTCAGCGGGGTTGGGTGGGTTGCTTTGAGAGATCTGTTGCAACAGGCGCAAACCCTGTTGACAGGCTTCGGTGGAGATCTTGTGACGATCCCCTTTTTGGTCAGCAGCAGCCGTTTGTATTTTTGTCAGCTCTTTGAGAAACATACCTGGATCCCATCACAGTCTCGATTTCTTTATCATAGCAGTTTTCGGCGGGCGGGTCAGCCCCCCCAGGTGATCGGGCTGTGTTACAATTCGCACTGAAATTCGCGCCCTCTAAAGAGGAGGTCTATCATGCTTCACCGGCTGCAATTGGGCCAGGTGCCCACCAAACCCCATACCGTGTTTAAAATCAACGATCAGCTGCTCTACGAGCACTGTTTTACCCGCTTGGGCTTTGATGGCACCTATTCGATTCTCTATCACCGCACTCCCCCGCATCCACTCGAAAAAGAAGAAGTGCTTGAGTTACACCCGGGTTATGCCTTGGCACAAAACCCGGCACCCCTGCGCCGCAGGCATTTTCGCACTGGCCAGATCTCTACCGGCAGCAGCAGTCCCTTTCTCGGGCGCAAGCGGCTCTTTGCCAACGCCGATCTGGCGCTCTGGTTTGCTGTGGCCGACACATCAGATCCAGAATTGGTGTGTAATGCCGATGCCGATGAATTGGTCTATGTCTACCAAGGCCAGGGCAAAGTTGAAACGCCGTTTGGGGATTTGCCCTTTCAGGCCGAAGACTATGTCTATTTGCCCCGCTCTGTGATTCACCGCTGGCAGTTAGATGCCCCCTGCCGTTTGTTGATCATCGAAGGGCTCAGTGGCATCGATATTCCCGCCTATTTTCGCAATGCATCGGGCCAATTGCGCATGGATGCGGCGTATACCCACCGCGACTTTCAGACACCCCAATGGCAGAATGCCAGCTGGCAGGGCCCGGTCTCTGTCTTGGTCAAACGCCTGGAGCAACTCACCCGTTTGACGTATCGCCACCATCCCTTTGATGTGGCCGGTTGGGATGGCGCACTTTGGCCCTTTGTCTTTCCGATTCGGGCCTTTCAGCCCCGGATTGGCCAGGTTCATTTGCCCCCGTCGGTCCACACCACATTTACCGGGCCGGGATTTGTGGTCTGCTCATTTGTGCCGCGGGTGACCGACTTCCACCCCCAGGCCATACCCTGTCCTTATCCCCATTCTTCGGTGGACTGCGATGAATTTCTCTTTTATGTGGCAGGCAATTTTACTTCGCGCCGGGGGATTGATTCCGGTTCGGTCTCGTTTCACCCCATGGGTCTGCCCCACGGCCCCCATCCAGGGGCTTACGAAGCCTCAATTGGCACGGTGCGCACCGATGAATTGGCGGTCATGGTCGATACCTTTAAGCCGTTGATGCCCACGGCCCACGCCTATGAAATTGAAGATCCGGGCTACCAGATGAGCTGGAAGGCGCCCACGCCATGACTTTGACCCTCGACACGGCTGACAAACCTTGGCAGGAGATCTACCGGCGTTTAACCGAGATCATCCAGCCCCGGCCGATTGCCCTGGCTTCGACCCTCAATGCCGAAGGTCAGCCCAATTTGGCCCCTTTTTCGTTTTATACCCTGATCTCCTGCAATCCCCCTTATCTGGCTTTTTGCCCGCAATTGGCCGGCCGCACAGGTCAAAAAAAAGACACCCTGCGCAATCTCGAAGTGCATCCCCAATTTGTCGTGGCCACCGTCACCGAGGCCATTGCCGAGCGGGTCAATCAGGCTTCGGCTCCGTTGCCCTATGGCGAAAGTGAATTTGCCTATGCCGGGCTCACACCTCTGCCCGCTGAGCGGATTCGCGGCAATCTGGTGCAAGAGTCGCCTGTGAATATGGAATGTGAATTGGTGGAGATTCGCAATTATGGCCGCGAAGGCGGGGCTGGCAATTTGGTCGTGGGCAAAATTCTGCTCTTGCATATCGCCGACAACGTACTTGATGCTGCCGGGGCGGTTGATCCGGCGCTTTTAAAGGCCGTGGGGCGCATGGGGGGCGAAGATTGGTGCCGAACCACCGACCGCTTTGGCTATCCCCGGCCAGATCGGGCCTGATGGATGGGGCCTTTGCGCTGTTTGGGTCTGGCTTTGCTGCTCTGTCTGAGCCTTTTCCCAAGTGCCTGCCGCCAGCCCGATTGGCTCTTTTTAAAAACCGAGCCCTTGACGGTCGAAATGACCCGTCATTATCCAGCGGTGGGGGATTCTTTTGAGATTGTCTTGCCCAGTCTGGGCAGTGGCAGTTTGTACCGCTGGGCAGTGAAAGACTTTGATCAAACCACGCTGGAATGGGTGCAGGAGCGAGCAGGGCGCTCAGAATACCCTGAAAACCGCTATCCACCGGGTTATACTCCCCACACGGTGTTTGAATTTAAGGCCCTCAAATTGGGTGCATTGACGCTGACTTTTTACCAGCAGCCGCGCGCGCCAGAAACCCCTGCAGTGACCACCGAACGCAGTTTTCAGGTCTTGATCAGCCGCACGAAGGCCTCGGCTTCGCCTTAAACAGCGTCTCTGTTTTAGAGCAATTCAGGCTGTGCGCTGGCAAAGGGTTTGAGAAAGGCCCAAAGATCTTCAAAATGCTGTTTCTCGGGTTTATCTTTGCAGAGAGCATTCCACTGCTTGAGCAAGCGGCGATAGGCCTTGAACTCTTCCACATTTTCTCTCAGGGCGCGTTGAATGGGCCGGGCCTCTTTGAATGGGGTTTTGTCGCAGGCTGTGGTGTAGAGCAGGTGGTGGGCCGGAGAGACCTCCAATTGGCCTTTGGCATTGAGATCCAAGGGCCAGGTGCGGCAGGCACTGGGGCGCTGTTGATAAATGCTGCAGCTATTGTCTTTGAGAAAGACACAGCCCTCTTCTGGGCCGCGATTGCGCAGGCAAAGTTGGCGCCAACTCTTTTCCAAACGCACTGCATCAGGGTCTTCGGGCTCGATCGGTGCCAGACGAACCCAATTGAGCAGGGACTGATTGGGAAAAGCCTGATGCAAGCGGGCCAGGTCAAAATGATTGAGGGGCACTATCATTTGGCGGCAGCATTCACCACACAAATTGCAGCCAAACAAAAGTGGTTTGCCAAATAAAAGTGACTTCAACATGGGATCAGCTTAGCGGATTCGCTGGAAAGGCTCAAGCCCGATAGCTCAGACTGCTCAGTTGTATTACAATGACATCAAGGTGATGTACGTAGACATCAATGTGATGTTTAGAAAGGATAACGCAGTTCCCCTTCAATGACCCATCCCAATTTTCTAACGCCCCTGCAACACGATATTCTCTCTCCTTTGGTGGGCAAAATTGCCACTGGTTTTAAGCGCGAACACACGCCCGATCCCCAACTTTTTTCAGACAAAGTGACGGTGCGCATGCGCTTGATCGATCGCTATGACAGCGAGGTTTTATTGGGCATTCATACCAAACAATTGGGCAAACAGGGAGCCCAGTCTCCCATTACCTTGAATGTCGGCGTGAATCTTTTGATTTCTGAACCGGCCGATCCGCGTGAAAGTATTTTGGGCTTTGAACGCGAAGAACAACTCGAATTACAGGAATTGCTGCGCCAACCCCTTAACAGTGTCTATTTGCTCAAAAATCGCGCTTTGGTTTTGCGTTTTTTGAATCAGGCCCTGAAGTTTGAGGCGATTCGTGACGAACAGGGACTCTTGGCACTCAAGTGGGAAGTCTATGTCTAATAAATTAATCTTGATTTATCCTTAGCATTTTCTTAAACTGCTTGAACACATTGCCCCCTTCCCATCGCCTATAATAATAATGAGATATGGGAGGCGCCCATGCGATTTGAGCAGAGCTATTATGCCGAAAACGATTATTACCAATTGATGGGACTCACACCTGAAGCTTCAAGCATTCAGGTCGTGGAGGCCTTTGAGCAGCAGTCGGCAGATTTAAACCTCAATCACCCCGACCAAAAAGAGCGTGTGCGTTCGGCGGAAAAGATGCTGGGTTTGACCCAGGCTTACGAGGTGCTCAACGATCCGATTCAGCGCAGTCATTATGACTTGCGTCAACTCGGCCGCAAGAATCTGCCCATCAGCAATCAGGTCGATGGTCTGTTTAAAGAGGCCGTCAAAGCGTTTCGCCAGCACCAAATCGAGATGGCCCTGCGCTATTTTAAAGAAATTTCGATGCTCTACCCCCATCGCCCCCTCTACCGGGTCCATTTGGCCATTGCCTATGCCGAAAAAAATTGGATGAGCTTTGCCGAATCTGAACTCGAAACCGCCCTGCGCCTCGATCCTCAGTATATGTTTGCCAAAGAGACGGTGGCCCATCTGCTGTTTAAACTGCCAGATAAAAAACACCCAGGCGGTGGCAATCTGCTCAATCGGCAGGTGGTGGCCCTGGCTGCCACCTTTGTGGGCTTGAGTGTCTTATTGGCTTCAGGCCTGCCTCAGCAGTTGATTGGGGGAGTTTTGGGCCGAATGAATCAGGCCACCCAAGAAATGCTCGATCCGATGAAAGAAGCTGCGCGCAAGGCAGGCAAAAAATTACACGACGAAAAAGATATCAACAGCCAATTGCCCCAAGACATGGTGCAAGACCTGCAGCAAAAACAACAGGCAAAATCGTCCCAAGCAGCGGTTCAAATCCCCGATTTGGGCAGTGATTTTAAACCCGAAGGGCAGGTCTACGATTACCGCAAACAAAAGGCCAAAAGCAAGGTCTTTTATCCCGATCAGGGCGTGGTGGTGGTGACTTACGAAGATGGCAGCATTTTGACCTATAAACCCAGCGAACTCAAAGGTTGGAAACAGGACACCGAGACCAATCAGGCTGTGATGGTAACGCGCGACAATGAACTCATTCCGGCTCCGGCCTCGGTGCCTTTAAAAATGCCCGATGGCTCCGCTGTGGATTTAAGTTCAGCAGCCTTTCCGGCCCATCTCTTCCCGGAATACGGTCCTGCTGAAAATGCCAAAGGCAGTCAAAATGCGGGTTCCAGTACCGGAGGCAGCAGCACAGGCCAAACCTCTGCCAACACAGTTGTTCCTCCTCCTACTTCTGCCGGTGGTACGCCCCAGACCCAACCTGCTACGCAACCTGCGAATCCGGCCGCGAATCCGGCCAAAGGCCAAGCCTATTCCCCTTACGGAGCAGGCAGATGAAGACCGCGCTTCGACGCAGGCAAAAGGGATTCGGCCTGGTCGAAGTCATGGTTGCGGCCGTCTTGTTGGCTTTGGGCATTATGCTTGTCAGCCCAATCTTGGGCTTGGGTTTTCGCTCGACCCATCAAAACAAAGAAAAAACAGCGGCAGTGCAAGCGGGGCAGCGCATTGTTGAGCAAATTCGCAGTCGGGGCTTTAGCCATGCCTCTGCTTTGGTCAGCCCCAGCAGCAATACGGCAATTCTCTCCGATGATGTCAATGGCCAAAAACTCTATGTCAAAAGTGATGGTCAGGTCTTTACCCAGCCCGCTTCGGGGGCCAAGCTCTTACAAATTCAACGGATCTACACCTTTGATGATCGGGGCACCCGCAATTTAACCGATGATCGCATTCAGGTCACTGTTAAGATCACCTGGCCAGGCGGTGGAAGCGGCCATATTACGATGGGAGTGACCTTGGTCCGTGATAACTTCCAATAAAGTGACTCGGCTTCAGGAAAAAGGCTTCAGCGTGATTGAAATGCTGATTGGCCTGACGATTGGTTTGACCATGTTAACTGCGTTGGTGGTCTTTTTTATGAATACCCAAAAAAACATGATGCTCGGCCAAGAACATGCCCGCACCACATCTCAGGCCCAATTGGTCTTGGCGCGTATGACCAAAGAAATCAAGGGTTCAGCCAGCGAGGCCCCATCGCTGTTTGCGCTCTCACCCAATTGGGCCTCTTTGCCCGCTTTGCCTTATACGGCTGTGGAGTTACAGCCCCATCCCCCCACGGCGGGTGTGGTGGTCAGCCCTGGGGTGCCCGCCGCCCGCAAATTTCTCTCTCAGGCCACTCCCAGCGATATTTACCACAAATGGTATCCCAATAGCAGCAATGAGAGCAATTCCCTGGTCTTTTACCTGGTTCCCCCGCCTGGGCCAGGCAATACAGCCGTGGTTGAGCGGGTGACATACCGTCTCGACAACACCAATCCAAACAATATTAAATTGCTGCGCGAAGTGCAGCGCCCGGTGGTGGGGGGCAGCAACAGTTTTCAAGCTACCCCCACCCCCCAACGTACCGTTTTGGCGGAGCGGGTACAATTGTTACAATTTACCTATCCTGATTTTTCGCGGGCCATGGACAGCCAAGGGGCCAGCCTGGATACCCAATTGACAGATATCCAAACCAATCAGGGCAACGCCGCCTTGGTGGAATATCTCAATCAACAATACCGCCAGGTCATTGGCATTCGTTTGATTTTGGGGGGGTCACCGCTGAACGCGGGTCAGTTTCGCAAAGGCATTGAGTTGACGACAGAAGTGAGGTTACGCAATTGATGAGCAGCCAACGCAGGCGTGAGCGGGGAATTTCGATTCCTCCTGTATTGATGGTGATCGGTATTTTGCTCATGATGGGCATGACATTTTTAGCCGTGGTGCGCTTTCAGGTTCAACGCACCGGTTATGAGCAGGCCACAATCACAGCTGGGTATATTGCTGAAATTGGCTTTCAACAATTGCGCGCCGAATTGGCTTCCCACGATGGCGATTGGACCAAAATCACAGATATTGTCAAAGACTGTGCCACCACAGATCCGTTTTACACGCGCTGTCAGCGCCTGCCCAATACCAGCAGCTTTGCCAATTTTCGCCGGGTGCGTGAAAACCCCCTCGATCCCAACTCCCGTATTATTGGCATTTATGAAGCGGCGATAGAGACCGGCCAAAAGCGCAGCATCTTCGGCAATAAAACCTTAACAGGCTCTGCGGTGGGCTTTGTGCCTGGCACCTCGCTCAGCTCTGAAAAAAAGGGCTACGATAAATATGGCAACGAGCTCTGTGATTTGGATGCCAATACCTGCCCCGGTCGTTTTATGGGTGTCAAAATCACGGCCTGGTTGACCGATTCCCAGGGCAATTTGTTGCCCAAAGGCCGCAGCCAAGAGGTCTATGGTGTTTTGCAACTCAATTCGGGCAATTTGCTCGATGCCCCTGCGGGCTATCTGCTCGAATCCGACAAATCCCTGAATATTGATCAGAGCACCACCTGGAACGAAGAATTCCATCCACCGGCCCCTTTTGCCCCTTATCCGGGCCGCGATCCCGATCCTTCGGTCTATGATCCCCCCCTGGACTGTGCGACCAATACCTTTCAAGAGACCGGGGCCTTTTACGGGCCGGTGCATACCAATCAGCAGTTGAACTTTACCTTCACTTCGGATTATTTTCCTGTTTTACAAGACCAGACCCGTGGCGCGACAGCCAATGGCTCAGATTTGCTCACTGCCAAATGCGCCTATCCGGGGGTCTTGCAAATTGAAAAAGGGGCTCAGTGGAACCCCTTTAATACGGTCACCATTTACCAGCCCGGCCAAGATTTTGTCTATTTTCCCCGTGGCTCTTATTGGCAGATTGACTGGTCTCTGGGGGGCATCGAGCCCGCTGCCGCCAGCACCTACACCGTGGATTATACCGATGGCGGTCCCACTTCGGTCAATGTCGTCAAAGGCGCTGCCAATGGCCTCGATGCAGTGCCCGCTTATACCCCCAATGGCATCACCGCTGTGCGCCAGGGAGGCACAACTTATACGCGGGGGGTGCATTTTAAGCTCAAATCCGATGCCTTTATTGTCTGGGCTGTGCCCGACGGCAGTGGCGGCTGGCTTCCCGGTGCAACAGAGCCCAGCAGTGGTACCAATTACCGCGTGATTTATATCAACCACTCGCCGATCCGGGTTTACGACCGCATGTCTTATTCCGGAACGGCCCCCAAATACAGCTATTGGCAGAAACACGCCATGTCGAGTAGCTATCCGCTCTACCAGCAGGGCCATGCCCATACCAATATTGCCGGCGCCAATCTCAGCGCCAATTCTACCGCTGTGGGGGCTGATCCCGGCTATGATGCCGCCACTTGGCGCCATTGGCATTATATTACCAATGATTTGATTGGCACGCCCAATGCCAATTTTCTCTCATTTGCCAATACGGCATATGCACCGGTGAATACCGCTGCCCACAATACGCCCCTCTTAAGGCCGACTTCGGCCATTGCCAATTATAAAAACCAATTGGAGCAATTAAACAAATACCTGCAATTGACCCTGGGCATTTCGATGCCCCGCAACCCAGATGATTCTCTCAACCCCTCGACCCTGCCCACCACCTCGAATTTTCTCTATGGCTATTTGGTGGGGTCTGCGGTTGACAATCACTTGGTCTATAATTTGCCAGCCATCGACAACGACGATAAAATTGTCGATTTTCGCTCGGTCTATTTTGGTAGCAAGGTCAAATATTCCGCGGGCAGCCAAATTGGGGTTGAAATTCCCTTCTCACAGCCCTCGGCGGCAGCAGCGGCAGATCGCTATTATGCCTGGATTTGGGTCAATGACAACCCTCTTTCTGCCGATTACATGAAAGTCTCGGATGCCCAGACCACGGGTGATTACCGCATGTACCGCTATGTCAAAATCCCCGAAAATAAAGTGATTTTGGTTCAAGATGCAGTGGTCTTGATTGGCAACCGCGAGCCCAATGGCCTATCGAGCAATTGCACCGCTCTGTATGCCGACTGTCTGCCTCTGCTCAATGGCAATCCGCCGGGTCGCTCCACCATTGTCGATGGCCAAGTCACGGTTGTTTCGTTTACCACGGCGCCACCCGGCCCCGGCTTGGATTATAAATATTCCAAAGGGGATATTGTCGTGGTGGGTGATGTGCTCTATAAAAACACCTTTTACTCTCAGTACAACAGTGGTGCCGCCAAAATGGAACTGCGCCAATTGGACCCCCAGCCGATTGCAGGGTATAGCCACAACCATCTCACCACCACCAGCATTACCGACGGACAGACCATGTGGGTGACCAATCCCGATGGCACCGTGGCCCGCGATAGTTCGGGCTCACCTGTGGGCAAAATTTGTGGTTTGGGTTTGTTTGCCACCCACGATGTCAAACTCTCTGTGACCGGAATGCGACCCGACACCTCACCGGATACCACCCCCAACAGTGGGGATGATCGGCTTTTGATCAATGCCCAAATGGTGGCCGGTAACCGGGTCTATGTGCATTCCAAAAATGGCACAGGAGCAGAGATGACCGATGGTGACTTGATCAACGGTGATATTTTTTCGTATGTTGATCTGCTGAAAATTTATGGCACTGTTTACAGTTTTGAGTTGCCTTCGTTTACCCTCTATTTTAAACAAAAGAGAAATTATTTTTACGACCGCTCTTTGTACATGAATCCCCTGATGGGGGCTCCGGCTTATCCCACAACAGCGGGTGATTACAGGAATCAGGCTGTATATAATAATTACCCGCAACTGGTTCAAGGCTCTTGGAAAATGGGGGCCCGTTAAGCGGTTTTTGAACCCAGTTCAAAACAGAGCTGCTTTTTTTAAAGCGGATATGTTCTAATAAAAAAAACGCTGTTGGGAGGCTTGTGCATGAAACGGTTGCAAATAAAGGCTTTTTCATTGATCCTGGGGTGTTGCAGCCTGTGGGCCTGCCAGCCCATGGGTCTGAATCAGGCCCGCAATCCGTTTTCGGCGCTTCGTCCTGCCCTCCAGGGGATTCAAAATTATCTCTTTCAGGTTCAGTCGGGCTTTCAGATCGCCGCTGTAGATGCCGATGATGCGCCCTTGATTGAACCCGTGCAGCAGCAATTTGAAGCCGATTTAAAAGCCGGAAAACTCGCCAATTACCAACAGGCAAAAGCTTTTTCAATCCAACTTTTGGCAGGTTCCGAAGGCAATTATTTCACCAGCCCCGAACTGGTTCAAGCTTTAAATCAGCGGGTTTTGGCCACCTTGGTGGTCATGTTGCCCGAACAAAAAACGGCCGTCTTTAAAGGGGAGTTCGAAAACCAGCGCTTTTATTTTTCCGATCCCTCTCAAGAATTGGCTTTGGCCAGTGCCAGCAAAGCCTATCTCATGACTGCTGATGCCAATTTTGCGATTCAGACTTACAAGGGCGAAATTTTGCCAGAAACCCAAACCCCGACAGCAGAACCCCAAGTCGCTGCCCCTGTTTCGGCCAATGCGGTTTCTGCCTCTGGGGCTTTGTCGTCCGAGGAGGCTGACTTTGATGCCGAGCGCGCTGAAGCCTGGGAAGCTGGTGAGCGCAGCGTTTATCTGGATCCCTTTGGGGTGGATGTTCCTCACCCAGCACAACAGGCCTATCCCCTACCGGGTTTTGCCTGGGCTGGAAAAGTCGAAAAAGTCGAAAAAGTTGACAACAAATACCCAAATAAATACGCCTACAAATACGAAAATGTTTATGTCAAGACCCGGATCGGCCAGGCAGCTGTACCCTTTCCTCCTTCGCCTCAATCGGGCCCAGTAACCCGGGCTGTGAGAGCGTATCCCAATCCTGTGCCTCCGCCGCCCCTGGGAGTGAATGTCAATCCCCTGCCCCGTGCGCAAGGTGTGCCAGTCCTGCGACAGCTTGCGGCTCCGCGACCAGAACCACAACCGGCCCGGGCCCGTCCTGTCTATCGGATCGAGGCCCAATTTCAGGTGGAAAGCCGGGCGATAAAAGCACCCCCTGGGGTTTACTCTGACCCCGCCTTTCGACAAGCTCAGGAGCCAGAGCAGGGTCGCTCCCTGCCTCCCGCTCAGCCATGAAACCGGCGCTGACCCCCTGGGAGCAGCAGAATATTCACAGGGCCAAGGCGCTGCTGCGCCGTCTGTGGGAAAACAGTGGGCTGCAACAGCGTGAAGTGTTGGCCGGGCTTGAACTCCACGGCTTTCCACTCAAAAAAACCACTTTTTCGATGTGGCTCAGTGGCACGGGCAATCTCGTGCGTCCCAAACAGGAAGTCTTGCCCGCTTTAATTGAAATTCTCACGCCCGTTTGGAACGATGCCCAGCGCCAAGAAGTGCGCGATGAACTCGATGCGCTTTTGGGCTATGGACCCGGCTTGGAAACTTCAGAAATGTTGCGCAACCGGCTTTCTCTGCAATGGGATGAAAATACCCGCCAGTCTTTGGAAAAACAAGAGGCCCAATTGCGTCACCAGCTCGACAGCCTCGATGGCCTTTTGTCGACCTTGGAACCCCGTCTCTACGAATATGACAAGGGGGCGCCTGTTGTGCGTGTTCAGGCCGAAGACAAGGCCTTGGTCAAAGAATTGCTGGGGCTGGAGTCCCTGCAACAGGCCCGCAGCTACCGCATTCGGGGGGGCGATTATGAGATTCCCCTGACCCGCGTTCAGTCTTTAGACACTTTGACCGCACTTGTAAATACCATGAACGAAGGTATTCGGCTTTTGCGGGCCTATGTCGAGCGCACCCTTTTGCAAGAGGGGGCCCTCGAACTCAATGCCTATCCGCGGGTCGAAGACTTTGTCAGTTATGCCTGGGAAATTTCCGACCGCTTGCTCTATCACAACCGCCTCTGTCGCAGTGTCCCTGCTTTGCGCCGCACCCTTTTGCGGTTGATGGCGACTTGTTGGGGGGTACGTTATCTCTTACAGGGCCAAGAAGGGCCCGTCAGTGCGGTGGAGTTTCAGAATATTCTCCAACTCAAGGGCCTGGGCAATGCCGCAGAGGTGGCCTGTCCTGTGGCGATTTTTATGGGTTTATTGGCCCGGCAAATGCTCAAGCTCTATCGCGGTGCGACCGTTCACAAAGGTCTGAGCTTGGCCCTGCAGGCACGTGATATGTTGGCTGCCCATTTGCCCCAATTGCCCACCGAGCAAGAGCGTTTTTATTATAAAAAAGAACTGGCCAATCTCTGTTATGATACGGCCTCACTTTTGCTCTGGCACCAGGAACGTTCTGCTGCATTTGGCCATTCTTTTCAGACCCTGATGGCGGAGGCCCAGGCTGCTTATACCGAAGTCTTGAGCACAGTCAACCTCTTTCATGCGGGTTTGAGTGAGCAGCGGGCCAATCATCTGCGCTGTTTTTACCTGATCAGCCTGTGTTGGACCCAAACGGATCTCAATGCCTGTATGTGTGAAATCAATAAACTCAGTCCGGGTCAGCAACTCAATGACAGTTTCTGGCTTTTGCAATTGGCACGGGGTGTGGCTTGTGCCGTGTTGAGTCGCAGGGCCAGTGATGCCAAACAGGCTGAAATTTACCGACAGGCTGCTGCGCGTTTTATCCTGCAAGCTTCGCTGGTACCGGGGTTTGAGCAGGCTTTGCAGACTGAGTTGCGCGAGGACTTTGTCCTCAATCGGGTTCTTGGTCCCGACTTTTTATTGCACAGTTCAAAATTACCCCCGGTGGCGATTTAAACGGGTGGTTTAATCAAATTATCCGAAACACAGCTTTCGGCAACTCACCAAATTTCAAGTGATTCAGAAGGAGTCTTCATTTTATGTCCAAGCGTCCTCAGCTTTTTTCCCTCGGTTTAACTGCCAGTTTGCTCATGACGGGATGCACCGTTGATGCCCAATTGGCCTCACAATTGTTGAGCTCCTTGCAATCTGCAGCCAAATCGGGCACGGCCAAAGCCTCGATTTCGGCTTCACTGGCGGCCACAGGCCAAAGTAATGACGATAGTGTGATTGAAGTCGACGAGACCAATCAAGCGGTGGTCAAACAGGCCTTACAAGTGGCCTGTGGCGGTCCCGGGATGCGCATTGCCTCTGTTCAGGATGATGAACTGACGGCGGAACCCACTGCCTCGCCCACCGCCGAACCGACGGCGACTCCCACTTCAGAACCGACCACAGAACCCACCACAGAACCGACGGCAGAGCCCACTGCCTCGCCCACAACAGAACCAACTGCAACGCCCACAGCGACAGCTGTTCCTGCTACCGAAGAAGTTCAGCCCGTGGTTGTGGCTCTGGCCGACCCCGCAGCCACCCCCCATCAAAAAGAGGCCCGTTCCCGTCGCCTCAAAATTGACGCCCAACTCGAAGTGGAACTGCGCCAAATGGGCAAAATGAAAGGTTCCGATCGCGATCGCCGTTTTATGGATATTCAGCAGCGTTACCCGGTGATGCGCAATACGGTTCCCGTGCCTGTGCGGGCCCGAGGCCAAAATATTCGCCAGGTCAATTCCACCCAGATTATCTTTGTCCAAATGCCCCAAATGGGCTTTAATCCTGGCCGTCAGGCGTATCCTCCCCAAGCGGCCTACCGTCCTGGTTATGCTTCTGGCGGTGGTTATGGCACCGGTGGTCAGGGCTATTTCCCTCAGCCCCGCCAAGGTGCTTCTGCTGTGGCGGCAAACCGCGTAAAAGTCTCAGGCAAAGCCATTTTGGAAGGGTTGGGCAATTTGCCTTGCCAGGGCTATGCCGCTCCAGCTGAAGAGGCTGAAAGCACGGATTCCGAAAGTTAAATACGGAGATACTCTTCGCACAATGGGCCCGGTCTACTGAGATCGGGCTATTTTTTTTAAAGCTGGGCCAAGACTGTTCCGCCCATTTGCTGGCTCAGCCAAGACCAATTGAGCAGGCCTCGTCCCAGCAGAGAGATGCCTGTGTGATAGGCCGGCTCTTTGCGCATTTGAGCGCTTAAACTCAGGTCCCCGGCTGGGGTTAGACCCAATTCAGCGCAAATATTCTCCGTGTTTTTGGCACCCCAATAAATGGGTGAATCAAGTTCTAGCGCAGCGCGCTGTGCGGCTTTGAGATTGAGTTGACCCATCACATCAAAGGCCAGATGGGCCCCTTTAAAATGCCCCTGTAATTGCCCCAACAGTTCCCGCACCTGGTTGAGGGGAAAATACATCAACAGCCCTTCTGCCAGAATCAGCATTTCTTCGGGTTTTTCTTGCTTGAGATAGTCCAGCCACTCATATTCAAAGACCGAATGGGCGATATGCCAGTGCAAAGGAGCGGCAGGGAATCCCAACGAGCCTCGCAGTTCAATGAGTTCTGGCAGATCGAGATCATACCAGTGCCCCGTGTTTAAATTCAGGCGGGCAAAACGGGTTGAAAAACCGCAGCCCAATTCCAAGAGCGCGCCATTGGGATAGGTTTGAAAATGGCGATTGACCAGGCGATCGAGAATATGGGTGCGAATGGCAATCGCCCGTTGCAAAGTGCGAGAATACTGCTCTTGCACTTCGGGGGTGAACAGCGGTTGGGCCTGGTGATACCATTTTGCGGCCAGTGGGTCTTTGAATAGACCTTCGGGTTTGCTGTGTTCTTCTGCTTTGGCACGCAGGGCCCAAAGACTGGTGGCTGGTATACCGCTGAGCATCATTTAAGCGAGATTGAGTTCGGCCCCTGCCAGCACTTTGACAGCATCTTGGGCAGAAAATATCCCTTTGACCAAATCTCCTTGGGTCACCACCACCCGGCGGATTTTGTGCTGAACCATCATTTGGCAGGCCTCTTTGACTGGGGTGGAAGGGCTGACTGTCACCACGTTGCGGTGCATATAATTGCGCACGGGTTCTTCCAAAATAGCCAGGGCCTGTTGCTCTAAGATTTCCCCGGTGGTATTGGCATAAGTCGAGAGAGATTTTTGTTCAAAGAGGTGGTTGAGAATATCGGTCATCGTCACAATCCCTATCAGTGCCCGGTGGGCATTGATCACCGGCACACCTGTGAAGCCCCTGCGATTACAGAGACTGGCAACCTGTTCAATGGAGGTAGATTCTAAGACACAGACCACCCTGCGGGTCATGACATCAGAGACACGCAGGCGGCCATCGGGATTGGGGTGTTCTTCATTGTCTTCGGTCACATAAGCGCGTTTTTCTTCGTCGGGGATGGGATGATTGACCAAGGAGAGGTAGCGCTGCAAATTCATATACAGCGGATCATGTTGACTGCCTTGAGAAGAAATATTGACCATGTCTGATTCATACGCTTTCTGGTATTGCTGATCAGGCGCCAGTGCTGGTATCGAACGACGGGCCTGTGGGGGGGCGTCTGCCTGATTTTGAATCTGTAGATGCTGTAGTCGCCTTGTTTGCAGGCGTTCGCTGAAGGCGCGCCATTGATCAATGGGGTCATAATTGGAAACAACCCCGCTGATCGGAGCCAAACCCGATACGCCGCCAGGACCAGAGACAGGAGAAATGGCCGGTGGTGCTTTGCCCGCATCCGTTTTAAACGTTGGGTACTGCTCTTCTTTAAAATAAGTACCTACGATATTTTTCTCGTACATCTCTCAATATCCGATCTATTAAACACTCCTTTGATCATAACATGAACAGGTTTGCCTTTTTGGACTAAAAATGCGTAAATAAGAAGAGTGCCATGCTTCAGTTTGAAAGGGCTTTTCTTTTGCAAAAGTGGGTAGATCAGGTCTTAAAGTGGTTTCGCCTGTTTTTGGGAATGATCTCAGGCGCAATTCGACTTGTCATTGGTTCTTCCGCTTTAATTTTGGGGCTCGGCCTGGTTTTTCTCTATTTTCAGCTCAAAGACAATCCACAGCTGATGGTTCCCGATCGCGCACTTCTATCTAAACTCAAATTATTGCCTTGGGTCGAAAGAGTCGAAAAACTCGGAGCAAAAGTCACACGCAACTCCCGCTACACCGTTTTGGCCGACAATATGCGTCGGATGCGTTTGATGTTAAATAGCTATAGTATGACGGGGGCTGTTTTCCCGTCGAATGTCAACCAACTCTATCAAGATGCCTCTGAACAGAATTATTGGTGGGGCTTTCGCAATCCCTTTGAAAATACCCTGATCAAAAATTACCGAGACTGGATGGCTGATTACCAGGAATACCAATATAGTTACAGCAAAGCCTTTTACAAAGGCAAAATTCTCTATGAACCTGTGGGTTCTCCCCCCCATGGTTACCGGATCTACAGTTGTGATGAAAAAGGGGAGCTGGTCACCCATGCCGATGGTTCACTCTTTGTCTATTCCAACGTCGAAAACTGAATCCGACTGTGTGTTTGCCTTTTAATCACCCAAACACAAAAAAGGGCTGAGACGTCTCGTGAACGCCCTAACCCCTTGTTCAGGATGGGTGAGTCAATCAGAAATGGTGAGTTTAACGCAGACGCAGCTGGCTCAAAACGGCTGCAGCATTGATGCGACCTGCGCCAAATTGATCGTCAAAACCTGGTGTACCCAAATCTTTGGCTGTGTCCATCATCTTTTTGCGGAGCTCCCCATTTTTGAGCGCAGGGTTCTGTGCGAGCATCAGGGCTGCAATGCCTGCCACCATCGGTGTTGCCATGGCGGTGCCAGTCAGATTGCCGTATTTGCCATCGGGCAAGGTCGACAGAAATTGTAAGTGGCTGCAAAAAATAAACCAGGGCCAGTCATAGTTAACTGGCCCTGGGCTTGATTGTGTGAAACTGGGGCTTACTTGCCTGTTTCAGCGGCTGCTTTTTTTTGGCTATAGAGGTAATAGGCACCTGCGGTCAGGCCCACGGCGGCAATACTGCCAGCCAAGAGGGGGTTTTGGGTAAAGAGTTTTTTACCCAGATTTGAGAGGGCGGGTGCGCCTGGTGCATTTCCCAAAATATGTACGCTTGCCACGGCTGCGGTAGCTGCACCAGCGCCCATCAGC
>JBFWRL010000098.1:0-20870 GCA_050248915.1 Candidatus Sericytochromatia bacterium | reverse complement strand
TGCAAGCGGCTGCCAAGGCCCTTGGCGATCGGCCCGATCTGATTCTGCTCTTTTTTCGGCTCTATTCAGATTTTGGCACGGGCCTGTCTGCTGAAAATGCGGGCAAGATCCTGGATTTGCTTCAGCCGTATATCAAAGACAACCCTCACTTGAAATATGAGTTGGCAACCCAAGCGCTACACAACCTGGGCACGGGGGTGGAACTGCCTCAAATTCGCCTTTGGTTAGAAGAAACAGCCCAGGCCTGGCCCCAAAACCCCGAGGTCTACCTCAGCCTGAGTGAGGTCTATCAGCGCCTGGGGGAATCTGAAAAATCTGCAAGCAGCTTGCAAAAGGCCTTGGCCCTTGGACCGGACAATCCCTATTTGCAATTGGCGGTGGCGCAAAAGCAGTTTTTGGCCCAAAATCCAGAAGCGGCGATGCAGAGTGTGCAAACACTTTTACGCAAGCACCCGAATTTTGTGCTGGGCCATTATTGGCTTTCTAGCCTTTATCTGCACTTGGAACAGCCCGCAGCCGCTCGCGCTTCTGCAGAAGCCATGCTCCGTTTGGCGCCCCGCTTTGGACTTGGCTGGTATTTGTATGGTTTGCTTTTGAACACGACCTCAGATTACCCGGCTTCAAATCAGGCATTGGATCAAGCCTTGTCTCTCTTGCTGCCCGAGCAAGATGCCGACTCAATCTGGCGGGCTTGGCGCCTCAAAGCAATCAATCAGCAGGAAATGCATCAGCTCGTTTTGGCCCGTGAAAGTCTTTTGCAAGCGGTACAAACCGCTCCTGAACCAGATCTGAAGGCCTCGATTTATCTCCAATGGGCCAATAGCTATTATTTGGGCTCAGGTCCAGAGATTGAAAAAACCAGCCCGCAACGTGAGGCTGGGTTAAAACAGGCCCTGACCTTGGCGCAAGCCCCAGCGTTGCGTGCTCAACTGTATCGCGAACTGGCCAATGAATACCACCTTTACCAGCAAAAGCCCGCTGAGGCGGTCTTGCTCTACGAAAAGGCCCTGGCCCTGGCCCGGCATGAATCCGAACGCTTGAAATTGCGGGTTGAATTGGCTGATGCCCGCCTGACTGCCGGCCAAGCGGCTGAGGCTGAAGCTGAATGGCTCAAATTATTAGAAACCCCAGAAGCGCATGAGGCTCACCGCAAATTGGCCATGTTCTATTCAGGGCAGAACCAGTGGGCCAAAAGTCTCAGCCATTACAGTCAATTTTTAAAATCGAGCCCCGAAGTTGCCCAAAATACCTTCAATCAGAGTACCTATCGCTATTATTATTTACATGCCGAGTTGGAGAAAACCCCCAATAAACCCGAGTTGCTCAACGATTTGGGACAATACCATCTGCAAATCGACGACCCAGATGGGGCCTTGGATTACCTGCAAGCAGCGGCTGCTCAGCTGCAGGCCCATCCTGTGGTGCAGTACAATCTTGGTTTGGCCTTGCTCCAGCTCAAACGCTGGCCAGAGGCTGCCAAAAGCTTTGAAAAGGCCGTGGCGTTGCGTTCTGACTATGTCGAGGCTTGGTTTAATCTGGGTTTCTGTCTGCGTGAACAGGGCCAAAAAGATCCCGCTCGCCGGGCCTGGCTCAAAGCCCGCGAACTGAGGCCGGATTTCCCTGGCTTGCAGGCGGCTTTGGAAAGTCTGTAAGGCCTCAATCGTTTGGCAGCAGATGTTTGAGGGTCTGAATTTTCCAACTTGTGCCGCTGGGAATCAGGGGCAGTTTGGGCTGGATTTTTTTCTGCGCACCCGGTTTGGGCAGCACATTCTGATTCGCCATTCCCCCGCTCAGTTTGTCGGCCTCTGCTTTGAATTCAGATCTGAGCGCCAACTGGCTCCAGAGCCATTCGCGGATCAGCGGGTGGCCGTTTTCGAGCAACGTCTGCCATTGGCTGCTGCTAAAGACGGGGTCGGTGTGGGTTTTGCTTAGGTAATCAATGACTTCGCGCTGGGCCTGTCTGCTGAGCAAAAACCAGAGTTGCCCATCGTCTTGGGTTTGCCAGGCGCTTAAAAAAGCAGCCGTGATATCTGCGGCGTTGCGTTTGGGTAGAGCATAGCTACCTGTGGGCAAATGCTGCAGTATCGGGGCGCCGACCCAGACCCCAAAGCCATCGACAAAGAGTTCAGGCACGATCTCCAACGCCAGTGGCTGTGAGGAGCCCAGCCCTGGATGGCGCTCTAAATTGAGGTTGTTTAGGGCCAAGTCGGCCAGCCAATTTGTTTCGGTCATTTTGGCTTGAATCGGCAATTGGGCCAGGGCATTTAAAGAGGTATACCCTGAAAATTGCCTGACCAGGTGGGTGCTGAGCAGGGGCCCGCGTCGGGTGCCCTCTTGGGCGTAGACCCGCAGCAACAACTGGGCATTTTTCCCCTCGTTTCTTCCTTCACTTTGCCCGAGGCCCACGGGCAACGCCAATTTGCCCTTTAAACTGAGGCTGTCTGCTGGTCCCTGCGGGCCTGGTGCTGTGTCTGAAGGCCTATCGGGTTTGGGCGGGGCGGTGGAAGGCTCTGCTGGGATGGTGCTGAGGAGGGGCACCGGTTTGAGCTGATCCACCAACATTTGTTCTTCTTCGACCGCGCCATCATCGAGATCTTCACCCCCTTGCAAACGGCGCCCCCAGGCATCGGGGGAACTGCTGGAGCGATTCGGGGTTGAGGGTTGGGTGGGTTGTGCCAGTGTAGGCAGGCCGTTGATCGCGTCTTTGGCGACAAAGCCTTCACGCACCACGCGGGCAAACCAGGCGTAGTCAATCTGGCCATATCCCCCATCGGCCCAGCGTGGGCCCCAAGAATTGATCACCTTAAAGCTGCGTTTGGCATCGTCGTAGCCCACCAATACCAAGGCGTGGCCGCCCAGGCTTTTGCCTTCCCGTTTTTTCCAGACATGGCCTTTGCGGGCCCTGTAAAAACCCTGATCGATCACCGCCCCCAACATCACGGGATAACCGGCATTGAGATGGGCCTTGAGTTCTTTCGGATCGAGGACATTGACCTGTCGCCAATAGTCGATGCGCCAAGCGCGGGCTTTTTGCAGCAGGGCCGGTGCCGGTTTGCTGCGGAAATCGTCGGGATTGTAGGGCATGTCCGACCAGGGCACGACCCCTTGGCTGGAAAGCAAATTGAGTGCGTCGATATACGTGATGCCGCCGTCGCGGCTGTTATTGAGCAAATTGTAGACAAAGGCTGGGCTAAAGACCTTTTGCCATTGGGGTGAACCATCGGGTTTGGCCAGGATATGGTTGTGTTCAACCCGCTCTTGATACGATTTGAGTACATAAGCGGTGGCCCAGCCCACACAGGAATTTTGCCCGCCTTGGTCGCCCGGTGGGGGCATGTTTTCAGACAAATCCACTTTACTGGGCAAATCGACCCCCGAATAGGGCATGGAGGCCAACGGAATGGCACGCAATTGCTCAGGGCTGGCCAATTGCAGGCCGGTCGGCGCTGTTCCGGGAATCAGGCTGGGCAAGAGGCTGGCCGCCAATAAACTCAGCAATGGGGTTTTGAACATGGCGGCCTCCTTTTGCTACCGGACAGTAAGTTAAAGAACAGACGTTTCAAAACTTGAGCCTGTTCAGATCTTGATTTTGCTCGGCCAAAGCAATGGGGATGTCTAAAAGGACTTTGCTTGTTTTGCCTTGCAGATCTGAAAGCATCAATTTCTGAGTTTTTTTCTCGACAAAAGCCACTTGGGTCAGATCGGGTGAAAAAGCAAATGCTGCCTGATTTTGAATGGCCGATAAAATTGGGGGAGAGATGTTTTTGATTTCAGTGCTGGTGTGGGTGGTGAGATCATAATCATACACAATGACTTTTTTTTCTGATTCAGGTGCGCTTTTTTGCACGGCATAATAAATCCGGTTTTCGTCTTTCCAACCCAAAAAGTGGAGCATATCTGTGAGTGTCTTGGGATCAGACGGTGGGTCAATCGAATAAAAGCGCGTGGGATTCAAGACTTGCTTCTTTTCTATGTCTATCTCAGCCAGAAGATGATGCCGTATTTTGCTTAGATAGGGGTCAGTGCCAAATTCAAGATAAATGCGGTTTGAAAAGGGCGAACAAGCCATAGCCGTTCCGGAGAGCGTGTTTGGGGCTTCAAAATCTGTTGTCGTTTGAAATTGAAGCGGGAGAATTTGTTGATACTCCGATTCTTTTTTAATGAAGAGACCCGGTGTAAAGAATTCAGCTGTACGGCCCTGAGGGTTATTTACACGTCCCTGAATCAAGAGATCTTGAGAGGGCGTTAAGCTGCACATATGACTTAGAACATGGGTTTTGTACCCTGAATCAGATATAAATTGGGGTTGGCCGAGATAGTTAAGTTGATAGGTTATTCCATTGTTTAAAACAAACCTTTCGGGTGAAACCCAGAAGAGCCTCTCGCTTTTTTGTGGGTCTGTGAGGGGAATTCTTTTTAAGGATTCTCCGTCTGGATTGATTAAATAGTGCTGATAATCACCTGCTTGGGAGTCAAAAAATTCTGGACCTTCTGGGGTTTGGGGCATGTTATATACCGTAAAAGCCAGTTTTTTCCCATCTGGTGACCAAGCCATGTTTCTAATCGTGTATTTTTGAGGCTCTTCAATTTGGCTGAGAAGCTCAACGGGGTTCCAGATTCGACTGCAGGCAGAGAGTAATCCAAAGAGTAATCCAAAGAGGGCCAAACCGATAAAAAGCCGTGTCTTCATCTGGTTCCCTCGCGGTACAAGCCCTGGGCCTGAATATATTCCCAGACCGCTGGCACCAGGGCGTAGCGGCAATCGTAGCCCTGGCTTAAAACACCCCGCAGCAGGGTCGAAGAAATATCCACCTGGGGCAAATCGAGCCAGCTGACTTTGCCCAGATAGCTGGGCAGCTCTTCCGCGACATAGGCCTTTAAGCTGGCCGCATCTTGCACCCGGGCGTCTTGCCTTGGCAGCACCGCCAACTCACAATAATCACCAAATTCCTGCCAGCGGTGCCATTTGTGCAAATTCAGCAGCGAGTCCAGGCCGATGATTAAAATCGGCGGCACTTCAAATTGGGGCCGCAGGGCGATCAGGGTTTCGATTGTATAACTGGATGTGGTTTTTTCAATTTCGTATTTACAGACCTTTATTTGCGGATTGTCTTGGACCGCCAACTCGGTCATTGTGAGCCGATGCTGGGCGGCTGTTACAAGCCGGTCGGCCTTGTGTGGCGGCTGTCCGGCGGGGATCAGCCAGATCTCAGACAGGCCCAAAGCGTGCAGCGCCCATTGGGCCATGCTGAGATGGCCGACATGAATCGGATCAAAGGTTCCGCCCAGGAGTCCAACAGGGTGTGGCATAATTTTATTAAATCACAAATCGGAAACCAACCCCATGACTGAAAGCAAGCTTTCGACTCAGCCCTACAAAGGCACCCGCGATTTTTACCCTGATGAGATGCAGCAGCGCCGCTGGATGTTTGATCACCTGCGCCAGGTGATTGGCAGCTATGGCTACCAAGAGTACGATGGGCCAATGTTGGAGCCCTTTGAATTGTACGCCGCCAAAACCGGGGACGAAATTGTCAACGAACAGCTGTATAGCTTTGTCGACCGCGGCGACCGCAAAGTGGCCATGCGCCCCGAGATGACCCCGACCCTGGCGCGCATGGTGGCGGCCAAAGGCCAACATCTGCAAAAGCCCCTGCGCTGGTTCAGCATTCCCAATTTGTGGCGCTATGAACGCCCCCAGCGGGGTCGCCTGCGCGAACATTGGCAGCTCAATGTCGATTTACTTGGGGTCGAAGGGGTTGAAGCTGAGGTCGAGATTATTCAAGTGGCGATCGACATGATGCGTGGCTTTGGTGCCAGTCCCGTGGATTTTGAAATTCAGATCAACCACCGCCAGCTCATGAACGACGTCTTTGAGCAGGTACTTAAACTCGATGCGAGTCAGACCAAAGCGGTGGCACGGGCGATCGACAAACGGGCCAAAATTGCCCCTGAGGCCTTTCAGACCCTGTTGAGCGAAGCCGGTTGCAGCCCCGAACAAATTGCCGAATTGGAAAACTTTCTGACCTCGCCCCTGCTCGAAATTGGCAAAATCTGTGGCGAGAGCCAAGGCTACAAAGACCTGATCCGCTTTTTTGACACCGTCAATGCCTTGGGGCTGGGCCCGGTCTGCCGCTTTAATACCTCAATTATGCGTGGCTTGGACTATTACACAGGGATCGTCTTTGAACTCTTCGACAAACACCCCGACAACCGCCGCGCACTCTTTGGCGGCGGGCGTTATGACAATCTGGTCGGCATGTTTGGCCAGACCCAGATGCCCGGCGTGGGTTTTGGCATGGGCGACGTGACCCTGATGGATTTTCTCAAGGTGCACGGCCTCTTGCCCGAAGTCAAATCCCATGTGGACATTTTGGTGGGACTCTTTGATGCCGAGATGCTGGTACAAAACCAACAATTGGCCCGCCACCTGCGCAGCGCCGGTTTCAAAGTGGAAAGTGTGCTCAAGCATCAAAAATTGGGCAAACAATTTGAATTGGCCAATAAACGGGGCATTCCCCTGGTGGTGCTGCAAGGCCCCGACGAAGCCCTGCTCGAACAGGTCAGTGTCAAAGACCTGCGCACGGGTGCCCAGGAAAACGTGCACATGGAAAACCTGATCGACTGGTTGCAAACCCAGTTGGCTTAAGCCGGATCGGCTCTCAGAATCAGGCCTTGGCCGTTGCTGAGTTTGACCCGCAGTGCAATTTGGCCCTGCTGGTTGAATGAGACGGCATTGAGGGTAAACTCAGTCACTTTTTCTGCCACTTTTTCTGTCACTTTGGCCGCTTGCCAGCTATCGCCGATGCCGAGCAATTTGTTTTGGACAGGGTCGGGGCCTGTAAACAGACCCAGCTGCCCGCCTTTGGGCGTGGCAAAAAAGATGATTTTCCCTGCATCGTTGACCAATGCGCCGCGAAAGTGGCTAAAGCCGCTCTCGATTGAGAATATTTGTTTTAAGGTCTGGCTGGGTTGGTCTGCCTGCAGACGAAAAATCCCGCTCTCTCCTGAGTGCAACATGGCGGCAAAAACCACCTGACCCTCGGCGCTCCAATCGGGAAACGCGCCCAATTGCGAAAATCTTTCACCTGTTAAAATGAGCGGTGTGATTTTGCCGCCGTGCCAATAAAACAGACCCGCTTTGCCATTGTTGAGATCGGCCCGAAAGAGCACCTCTCCGCTTGCCTTGATCACCGGCAGGCCCTGAAACCCGCTGAAGCACTCACCCGTTTTGGCAATCTCGCTCAGGCCGTGTTGGGCTGAGGCTTTGAAGATCCCGACTTGGCCATTTTTGAGATTGGCCCGAAAAGCGACTTCGCCATGTGTGTTGAGGGTGGGGCCCAGTGGGCCGATTTCTTCAAATGTCTTTCCTGTTTCTGCCAGGGGGGTGAGTTGCTTTCCCTCGCTGAGATAGACCCCGGCAACCCGATTGGGAAGGACAGCATAAAAACACAGGGCTTGGCTTTGATTCAGGTCAGGGTGGCTATAAAAATGACTGAAAGGCCCAAGATCCGATTCAAACAGGCAGTGGACTGCGTTGGCTTGGGCCAGATACAGCCCGCTGCCGCCAGCGGGCAAGGTGGCTTGAAAGGCCACCGCTCCCGTTGGGCTGAGACAGGGCACATACGGGCCAAAGTCGCTCCAGCGCGCGCCGGTCTCAGCCAGGGTCTGCAGGTGGTATTTCAAGGCCTGAAATTATTTAAGGCAGTCGATTTTATACGTGGCTTCTAAGCCATCAATGGTTTTATACGCTTGATCCAACATGCCTTGGGCCTGGGCCGTGGCCCCTTGTTTGATCAGCGCTTCAGCACCGGCAATGGTGATATCCAAAGAAGAGCTGAGTGCTGCGCCATTGCTGCCAGCTGCTTTGAGGCAAACAGAATAGGCTTTCATTTGCTCAAGAGAGGCTTTGCCACTGACACCCACGGTGGTGCTGGGGCTACTGCCTGAAGCGGGGTTGGCAGTCGGTGAAGGACTTGCACTGTTTGTGGGGGCCGGACTTTGACTGCCTGTGGGCGTATTGTTGGCGGTGGCGCAGCCCAGTAAAGTCAGCAGAGATGCGGCGCACAGGGCCAGGATTGTCTTTTTCATGGATTAAATACCTCTTTGTGTGGTGTGGGGCTTATTATAGCGAAAAACAAGAGCGAGAGACGTGTCAAACAACCATCTGGTTCCCTGGTCGTGGGTCTTCAATGTCATAGATTGACAAATGACTTACGGTCATTTAATATATGACTATGAGTCATTTAAATGAATCCCCATCCCCTTTAAAACAAACCCGGATGCGCAGCCCCGCCGCCAAAGCAGCCCGCCGAGAGGTGCTGCTGGAAGCGGGGCGCAAGCTGTTTTTAAGCCAAAACTACGCTGAAATTCGGGTGCAAGACATTGTCAAAGCTTCGGGCTTGGCCAAAGGCACCTTTTATCTCTATTTTCAAACCAAAGAGGCCCTGTTTCTGGGGGTGCTCTTGGCTGAAATGCAGGCCTGGATTTTGGACTTGGCCGATGCCCTGGAGCAGGCTGTGCGCGTGGCGCCAAAAGAGTCTGAAAAAGGCAATTTGATGCCCGCTCCATTGGCCCAAATTGTGGTGGTCAGTCTGTCTGAACGTTTGCTCTTTCGCCGCTTGTTGGCACTCTTGCATCCGGTGATTGAAGAAAATCTCGATGCTGAGACGGCGTTGGCCTTTAAAGAAACCTTGGCAGGTCTGCTCGCGCCTTTGAGTGGGCAATTGGAAAACGGTTTTGGTGACTTTGCCCCTGGCGA
The DNA here is from genome assembly GCA_050248915.1 of Candidatus Sericytochromatia bacterium. Classification (GTDB taxonomy): domain Bacteria; phylum Cyanobacteriota; class Sericytochromatia; order UBA7694; family UBA7694. The sequence continues at coordinate 12,109 of JBFWRL010000098.1, read as the reverse complement.
CGGCCTGCGCTTTTTGCTGGCACTGAATGCGCTGGTGATCGGCTTGGAGCAAATGTCGCGCCCGACACCCCAGATGGAAGCGATTTTGGCCGCGCCCCATTTGGCCCCACTCAAAGTGAATTTTGAAAGTGAATTGACCTTTTTATTAACCCGCCTTTTGGCCGGATGGAACGCAGGAGACGTGGACAATGGATAAGATACAGGGGAAATGGGCCTTGGTAACTGGGGCTTCGAGTGGACTCGGAGCGGATTTTGCCCGCCAACTCGCTTCGCGCGGCGCCAATCTGATTCTGGTCGCTCGGCGCAAAGAGCGCATGGAAGAACTCGCAAAAGAAATTCTTGCCCAGCACACAATCCAGATTGAAATTCTGGCCATGGACCTCGGCTCGGCAGAATCGGCCCAAGAACTCTTTGCGGCTGTCAAAGCCAAAGACCTCAAAGTGGATATTTTGGTCAATAATGCCGGTTTTGGCGTCTATGGCCATTTCCTTGAGATTCCCTGGGAGCGCGAAAAGGCCATGCTCGATCTGGATATCTTGAGCCTGGTGCATTTGAGCAAACTCTTTGCCCGCGATATGGTCAGCCGGGGCTATGGCCGGATTCTGCAAGTGGCCTCGATTGGTGCTTACCAGCCCTGCCCAACCTATGCCTCATATGGCGCGGCCAAGGCCTTTGTGTTGAGCTTTGGCGAGGCCCTCAATTACGAACTCAAGGGCACGGGCGTAAGCTGTTCGGTGCTCTCCCCCGGTGTCACGGCCACGGAGTTTTTGGCCGTCTCAGGCCAAGAAAAAACGGCCTACCAAAAAATGGCCATGATGGACTCCCCCACGGTGGTTCAGATTGGCCTGAATGCCCTGTTCAAATCTGTGCCTTCGGTCGTGCCGGGCCTGCTCAACAAAGTCAGCGTCTTCTCCCTGCGCCTGATGAGCCGCTCGATGGCGACTGCGGTGGCTTATCTGACCATGCGCAGTGAGGGAACAGCGGGGTAGGTGTTAGGCAACAGGTTTTAGGGTGAAGGAAAGACAAAATCGACGCGGTTTTTGCCTAACTCACGGCTGTAGGTGTCCACAGAGACTTTTTGTGTTTGGATTTGTTCAAAATAACGGGCTTCTACTTGGACCTCTTTGCCTGGGAGGTTATTTGCACCTCTGTAAACGCCCTCGACAGAATAGGTCAGATCGTATAAGCGGGGCTCGTTGTTGGCATTTTTTTCTGATGCTGAGACTATTTTGATTTGTACGTTTGTTAGCGGAGTGCCCGTTGTTGTTTTGATGCTGCCATAAATATATGCTCTGGGATCATCGTAGGCCTCTTGGCAACAAGTTGCGAGGGGTGGGTAGTTCAGGGATACATCCAGGTTGTACTTGTTCTGTTTGAGGTCTATTTCTGTTTCATAAAGCGGGATACTGGAGCCTGTGTGGCGAATTTGAAAATTTATTTTTTTCTGATGGTAAAGCGGGAGGGTGATTGTGTATTTTCCCTCTTTGCTTGTAATTGCTGTAAAGGTATTCTGGCCGTTGTTGAGTAAATTGGGAACATTCAATCTAACGTAGCTTATCAAAGGCGTATTTTGGTTTGTGATTTTTCCCGAAATCTCGTGAATGTCTGGCTTTCCTGGGAGAGTGTCTGGTAGTGTGGTCGGTAGTGGACTGGGTACACCCAGGGCTCGGGGTGGGCTGAAAAACGCCCTTGCAGGATCTGAACTGGGAATTTGGTAAGCTGTCGGAAATGCTGTTGGTATGGGTAAAAGTGCCGATATGGGTTCGGGGCTTGCCAATGGAGAAGAAAATGCAAGCGGTGGCGCTGTTGTCACATTGTTTTTGTTGGTCGGACCGGGCGCGGATACAGACGATGACGCCCGAGACTGTGGTAAACCCGTCACACCTGTTTGGCAAGAACACAAATAAAACAGACCAAAGAGGGTGAAAAGCAATCCCAAACTACGCTTCATTTTGATACGCCCATTTCATGCTTGAAAACCTCTGGTTTTATTTTAAATTATTTTAAAAGTGCTGTCTCGCAGAAAATCAAATCTGTTGGCCAAGTCCCTGAAAAGAGAGGGTAACTGCGCGGGCCGTGGCCCAAGGATGGAACAGACGCGGCCCGCGCACTTAGTGAATGAAGCACATGGATGTGCGTAATGAGCGGCCCGAACGTCAGGGGCTTGTGCCAACCGGGGTCGATTACCCTTTCAGCCTCTTAAACCCCAAAACCAGACTTCGCTTGCTCTTTTTTGCCCCCAAGCCAAAGATCCGCTATGCTGTAAGGAAATTTCTCGGGCAATGTGAGGATTTCAGGCATGGCGACCACAAACGAAGATATCCGTGAACTGCAAGAAGACGTGAGTGCGTCGCCTTATTACAACGCAGACATGGCCCCCACAACGCGGGCTGAGCGCAAATGGGGCACCCGCGATATCGCCGCCCTCTGGATTTCGATGTCGGCCTGTGTGCCCACGTATATGTTGGCCTCTTCGCTGATCGAACAGGGCATGAGCTGGATTCAGGCTGTGATCACGATCTTCCTCGGCAATGTGATCGTGCTGCTGCCGATGATCCTCAATGCCCATGCTGGAACCAAATACGGCATTCCCTTTCCGGTCTATTGCCGGGCCGCGTTTGGCATTTTAGGCGCCAATATTCCGGCCCTTTTGCGCGCCCTGGTGGCCTGTGGTTGGTTTGGCATTCAGGCCTGGATTGGCGGCTGGGCGATTTACAAAATGCTCGAAGTCTACAATCCCGGTTGGGCCCAATTGCCGAAGTTTTTCTTGGGCATCAGCCTGCCCCAATTGATCTGCTTTTTGTTTTTCTGGGCGATCAATATGTATGTGATTTACAAAGGCATTGACTCGATTCGGGTGCTCTTGAATATCAAAGCCCCGCTGCTGATTCTGCTGGGCCTGGCGCTCTTGGCCTGGGCCTATGTGGCGGCTGGCGGGTTTGGCCCGATGTTTGCCAAACCTTCGGCTTTTGCCGAGGGCCAAGCCAAAGCGGGACAATTTTGGGTCTTTTTCTTTCCGGCTTTGACGGCCATGGTCGGTTTTTGGGCGACACTTTCGCTGAATATTCCCGACTTTACCCGCTATGCCTATTCTCAAAAAGCCCAGATCATGGGGCAGGCAATTGGTTTGCCGCCCACAATGGGGCTCTACTCCTTTATTGGCGTGGCCGTGACCTCTGCCACCGTGGTGATCTATGGCCAGGCCATTTGGGACCCGGTTGAATTGCTGGCCCGTTTTACCCATCCGGTGGTGGTGGTGATTGCCATGCTCTCATTGGGCATTGCCACCTTGGCCACCAATATTGCCGCCAATGTGGTCAGCCCTGCCAACGACTTTGCCCATCTCTGGCCCGAAAAAATCACCTTTCGAATTGGCGGCTATATCACGGGCGTGATTGGCATTTTGATCCAGCCCTGGAAATTGGTCTCGGATCCGACGGGTTATATCTTTAAATGGCTGGTGGCTTATTCTTCTCTGCTGGGCTCGATCGGTGGCATTTTGATTGCCGATTATTTCTTGATCCGCAAAACCGAATTGGATCTGGAAGGCCTCTACCGCAAAGAGGGGCCCTATTGGTATGGGGGTGGGTTTAATCCCAAAGCCGTGATTGCCCTGGTGTTGGGGATTGTGCCCTGTATTCCGGGCTTTTTGGGCACGATTGGTATGCTCAAAGTCGCTCCGGTCTGGATCCAGATGTACAATTACGCCTGGTTTATCAGCTTCGGGATTTCGTTTGCGCTCTATGCCATCTTGATGAAAATGGGCGCTCCCACGCAGGCTTTGGCCAGCGCAGAGCCCTAATGGCATTGGGGCTGGGTTTGCTTCACTCAGGCTTGCTTTTGGTGGGTCTTTGGGCGTCAGCAGGGCCTTTGCCCGCTGAGCCGGTTTGCCGTTTTAATTGGCAGGGCCAGACCCTGTATCTGAGTGGGCAAAACCCCGATTTTCAACTCGATGCGCTTTTGCTCTGCCAAGCTGATCGCCAAGTGGATTATGACTCTTGCCAGCCCGTGGACTCCGACTGTGCCCGCTCGGCCGAGCGCAGCTGTGTCTATGAACATCGGCAGGTTTCGCTGCGCAAGGCCACCCATTTGCGCTGTCTGATTCGTGAAGGCCCTTTGCGGGGGGCGATTTATGGGCGTTTGCGCTCGGCACCCAGTGGCAAACGACCCCGTTAAGCCTGTTCCGATTGTGGTACTTGCTGAGGCGTGGTTTAATTTTGTATCGGGCTTTTTTCGATTGTTCCCCATCTGAGCGTTGGTGGGGCTTGGGATTGAGAGGGGGAAGTATTTTTGATGCTGGGCATTTTCGGGATTTTTCTGTCTTTGGCGCTTTTGATCTATTTGGCCTATCGCGGGCTGAGCGTGTTGGTGCTGGCGCCGCTCTTGGCCTTACTGGCTGTGCTGATGAATGGCGGCGTGCCTCTGCTGGCCAGTTATACCGAAGTCTTTATGAAACACTTTGCCGGGTATGCCAAAGCCTATTTCCCGCTGTTTTTGCTGGGGGCGATCTTTGGCAAAATCATGGACGACTCAGGGGCTGCACGTTCGATTGCGCATATGATTGCCCAGCAATTGGGCCGTCAGCGCGCCGTGCTGGCGATTGTGCTGGCCTGTGCGTTGCTGACCTATGGCGGGGTCTCGCTCTTTGTTGTGGCTTTTGCCGTCTTTCCGATTGCAGCAGCGCTCTTTCGTGAGGCCCAGATTCCCAAACGCTTGATTCCTGGGACCATTGCCCTGGGCTCGTTTACCTTTACCATGACCGCTCTGCCGGGCTCGCCCCAGATTCAAAACGCGATTCCGATGAAATTCTTTGGCACCACAGCGTATGCGGCACCGATTATTGGGATTGTCGGTGGGCTGATTATTTTTGTCGGCGGCATGATCTGGCTGAGTTTTCGTGTCAAACAGGCCGCTGTCAAAGGTGAGCGCTTTGGCACCGGGCCTTTGCCTGAATTGGCTCCCCCCCCCACCCACAGCCAACCTCATCCCCCCGCCTTGCTGGCCCTGCTGCCGATTTTTGTGGTGCTGGTCTTGAATTTTGTCTTTTCGCAATATGTCTTTCCCAGTCAAGATGCAAGTTATCTGGCCAAAGCCCCCTACGAGACCAATCTCAAAACCGTGATCGGCCAATGGAGCCTGATCTGTGCTGTCTCGGCCGGGATTGTCACGGCCCTGCTTTTGCAATTCCGTTATATCGCCAGCATTCGTGAGAGCTTGAACCAAGGCGCTTTGGGGTCGCTGCTGGCGATTGCCAATACCTGCTCAGAAGTGGGCTATGGCAATTTGATTGCCACTTTGCCAGCCTTTGTGATCATTCAAAATGCCATGTTGGGCGTTTCGAGCAACCCGTTGATTGCGGAAGCCATCTCGATCAGTGCCTTGGCGGGGATCACCGGTTCTGCTTCGGGGGGCATGAGCATTGCCTTGAATATTTTGGGTGAGCGCTACCTCGAAATGGCCCAGGCCACAGGGATCAATCCCCAGGCTTTGCACCGGGTGGCGGCGATTGCCTGCGGCAGCCTCGATACCTTGCCCCACAATGGGGCTGTGATTACTCTCTTGGCGATCTGTGGTCTGAGCCACCGCGAATCGTATGCGGATATTGGCATGGTGGCGGTGGTCATTCCCCTGGTGGCGACCATTGCCGCGGTGATCTTGGGGTCCTTTGGGGTGGTTTAACTTTCAGCGGTGTCCAGGTCTGAAAGGGCTTCGCGGGCCTCTGCAAAACCTGGATAAACAGGGGTATTGACGGCTTTAAAACGCTGTCCAAGTTGGCGCCGGAAAAAGGCCTGGGTCGAATAGCGGGTCGAAGACAAAAAGAACTGCTCTTGGTTGTATTGGATCATGTCTAAAAAGGCCTTTTCCTGGCTGGGATTGAGGTTAAAATTGTCGTAATTGACGATCACATTGACCTTGTGCCCGAGGCCCGAAAATAGCTTGCGCAAATAGCTGCTGAGCTGGTGCATGTCAAATTCGTTCTCGATCTGCAGACCTTCAAAATTGGCGTAAAAGAGCTTGCTCTGGGGGTCGTAGCTGAAGCGATCCCGCAGCGGAATGGTGGCGCGCTCACGCAGGCCCATTTCTGCGGCTTTAAACAGGCGCACGTCCATTTCTTTGAGCATTTCCTTGGGTTTGCCCGGCAGATGTGGGGCAAAGCCCATCTGGGACAGAATATCCCGCTCCAAATCGAGACCGGGGGCGATTTCGGTCAGGGTCAGGCCCTCCGGGCGCAGTTCAAACACGGCCCGTTCGGTGATATACTTGACTTTTTGGCCTTTTTCCAGCGCATATTGGCCGTTAAAGGTCAAATGAGACACCGCTTCGACAAATTTCTGGCCGCTGCCCTCTTTGAGGATCTTCAAGCGGTTGCCACTGATTTCGAGCTGGGCGCGGGAATTAAAGGTGCCCAAAAAATAGACCTCGCGGGCATTTTGGCTGATATTAATAAAACCACCCGCGCCCGCCAATTTACCCCCAAAGCGGCTGACGTTGACATTGCCTGCTTTGTCGACCTCAGCCAGGCCCAAAAATGCCTGATCGAGGCCACCGCCGTCGTAAAAGTCGAATTGGGCCGGTTGGTCGATAATCGCTGAGGCATTGGCCACCGCGCCAAAACTTTTGCCTCCCGCTGGAATGCCACCAATGCCGCCGGGCTCGACGGTCAGGGTGATGTATTCCAGCACGTCTTCTTCTTGGGCCACAGCGGCCACGCCTTCGGGCATGCCGATGCCCAAATTAACCACTGCGTTCATTTTGAGTTCCAGGGCCGCGCGCCGAGCGATAATCTTGCGCTCGTTCAGGGGCAGGGCGGCCAGCCCCTTTGCCCCCACGCGGATCTCACCCGTATAGGCCGGATTGTATTGCTCGGCAAAGGTCTGCCAGTGGTTTTCGGGCTGGGCCACCACCACACAGTCCACCAAAATACCGGGAATTTTGATCATCTGCGGATGCAAGTGGTGGCGTTCGGTCATGCGCTCAACCTGCACAATCACAATTCCCCCTGAATTTTTAACGGCTTGGGCAATGGCCAGACTCTCCAAACTCAGGGCCTCTTTTTCGCAAGAAATATTGCCTTCTTGATCCGAGGTGGTGCCGCGCAGCAGGGCCACGGTCAGGGGGAATGCCTGAAAAAACAAATAGTCCTGGCCCTTGAGTGTCAGCAATTCAACCCGATCTGTTTGGGTGATGTCGTTGAGTTTGCCGCCGCCGTGGCGCGGATCGACAAAGGTGTGCAGGCCCACGTGGGTGATCGTGCCGGGTTTGCCCGCAGCAATATCGCGAAAGAGATGTGAGACCACGCCCTGGGGAAAATTATACGCCTCGATCTTGTTGGCCAAAGCCAGATCCGCGAGTTTGGGCACAAGCCCCCAATGGGCGCCAATCACACATTTAACCAAGCCTTCATGGGCCAAATGATTCAATCCTTTGTCTTTGCCATCGCCCTGCCCGGCGGCGTAGACCAGGGTAAGGTCGCGCGGACTGCCACTGGCCAAAAAGCGTTTTTCCAAAGCGATCGCCAATTCTTCGGCAAAGCCACTGCCGACAAAACCGCCAGTCACTACCGTGTCGCCATCGGCGATCAGGGCCATCGCTGCTTCTGCGGAAACCTGTTTGTTGCGCTGCATATATGGTGTTTACCCCTGGCTTTTTCTCTAGTTTAAACCCAGACCCAGTGCCTGTACACTGCCAGTACAGCGCGCAAAGCAAATCTTCTCCCGCAAACTCCTACCCGTTTTGGCAAAAGATCTGCTATTCTGATCTCAAACGTCATTTCCCAACTTTCGGGTTATTATTTTTGTGTCTTTGCTCTGCTCAGAGATCAAATCTTCGGCTTTGTCTCTGGTTTGCTTTTGACGCGTCCCCGATTTTGTGATATAGTGTTAACTTCAATTAAAAGTAATATTAAAGGACCGATGCATCATGAGAGCATGTGACATTTCCGGAAAGAAATACAACAATGCCAACCGGGTCAGCCACTCCAACCGGAAGACCAAGCATCGTCAGCAAGCCAACCTGCAGTGGAAGCGGTTCTGGATTCCCGAAGAAAAGCGCTGGGTGCGTCTGCGTGTTTCCACCAAGGTGATCAAAACCATTACCAAATATGGTTTGCTGTCTACGATTCGCCGGTATGGGGCCAATGCCGCCCTGGTTCAAAAATAACAGGCCCACGCCTCAACCCACTGAAAGGAAACGCAAATCATGGCTAAAGCAGCAGCCCGTCTGCAGATCAAACTGAAAAGCAGCGAAAGTCATTTCTATTATTACACCATGAAAAACAAGCGTAACACGCCCGATCGTATGGAGCTTCGCAAGTACGATCCCGTTTTGCGTCGGCACGTCAACTTCAAAGAAGAAAAATAGCCCCGTTTTTCATTTTTAGACCGGCTCTGAGTCTTGCTCAAAGCCGGTCTTTTGCTGTCTTTAAATCAGGCTTTCGAGCTGGGGTTCGAGCAGAGCAGCAAAGACCTCATTGCTGAGTAAAACAGCTTCAGCAGGCAAACAGAGGCAATCTCCCCGCCAAATGAGCAGGCCTTTTTCGAGCAGTTCAGGCAGTTCCTGGGGGTAAGCCTCAGCCAAGCTGCAGCCAAATTCCTGGGCAAAAGCCCTGTCATCGACACCCACTTGCAAGAGGCGCAAGCCCAGAATCACGCGCTCGGCAGCCGCGTCTTGGCGGGATTGTGCCGGGGTATTTTTCCAGCGCCAGTTTGTGTTTTGGCAGTCCTGGTAATAGGCTTTGAGATTCTCGGCATTGGCATAACGCCGGTTTTGCCAATAGCCGTGGGCACCCACGCCCAAAGCCAGCACTGGCGCAGCTTGCCAATAGAGGCGGTTGTGCTGAGAGGCCAAGCCGGGCAGGCTCCAATTGGCAATTTCGTAGTGCTCAAATCCCTGTTCAGCCAAAAGCTGACAGGCTGATTCATACATGGCCACCTCACTTTCTTCGCTGGGGCGTTGCAGTTTTTCAAGGCGTTCGAGCTGTCCCCAGGCGGTTTTTTCGTGAACCTCCAGGCTATAGAGGGAGAGGTGGCTTGGTTTTAAGGCCAAGGCTTGTTTCAAGCTGTCTTGCCAAGCGGCCAGGGTTTGCCCCGGCAGGCCATAGATCAGATCCAGGCTGATATTGTTCAGCCCAGCTGCCCGTAACTCTGCTGTGCACCTCAAAATATCTGCTGGGCTGTGGCTGCGTCCCGACTGCTGCAACTCGTTGGGCTGAAAACTCTGTACACCCAGGCTCACCCGGTTGATTCCCAGGGCTTTGCACAGTTCGAAATAGCCCTGAGAGCCCGTTTCGGGATTGACTTCGAGGGTCCATTCTTGCAATTGTGTCAGATCGAGTGCTTGGCGCAGAGCGGTGCAAAGCCGCTCTATCTCGGCTTCGTTCAAGAGCGAAGGGGTGCCGCCGCCCAGATAAAGGGTGTTAAGTTGCATGGGCAAAGCACTTAAAGCGGCTAATTCCAGCTCCAAATGGTCCAGGTAGCGGTGGATCTGTTCACGTTTCTCTAAGACACGCACAGTAAAATCGCAATAAGCACATTTGCGCAAACAAAAGGGCAGGTGCAGGTAGAGACCCTGAGCCGGGCGATCTTTCTGTGGTTGGCGCTTCATGGCCCTGTGGGCAGGGGGCCAGGATCAACCAAAAAACCGTTTAAACTGCTGCGCCCGAGCAAAACAGCATAGTCCAGATTGTGCCGTTCTGCCAGGGTGAATTCCGCCAGGCGTTTTTGGCCTTTGAGCAAAAATGGAATTTTGACCACCTGGCGAATCGTTGTGCCGTGCGCATTGCGCACAGAAATTTTGCGAATGGCTTGGTTAAAACCCAGTTTGAGTGCCAATTTCTGGTCAATACTTGAGAGGGTGGCGCCGGTATCAATGCGGGCCTTTAGACGCAAAGGCGGTTTGCTCAGTAAAATGACAGGCTCTACCGCATGGATCACGGGTTTGCTCTGACAGGGGGGCGTTAGGGGGGGCGTTGTCGCTGTCTTGGGAGTGGCTTGAGAAGACGGAAGTGAAGGACTTGTCAGAAGCAGACAAACAGCTATGAGTGGTGCAACGGACTTCATTCTGGGGGGGGATCTGCCGTCTGCCCAAGGGGCATGAGCAAACTTTGACGCATCAGCAAAACGGCGAGGATGCCCAGCAGGGGCAGCACGAGAAAGGGGACATGTTTAAACAGACCTGGAATCGTCAAGCTCAGGCCGACGAAGAGCAGCAATAATAGTGCAAAATTCAGCAGGCTTTTCATGGTTCTTTTTTCTCCCGAGAAGTGGTCAGACGCAGGGCCGGATCAGCCAAGACATAGTGTAATTCTTGTTCGAGGCGGCTGAGTTCGTGTAGGGCCATGGCTGGAATAGGTTCGGGCACAGCCAGGGGATCGTGGTTGAGAATTTCTTGGTTGATGGTGTCGAGTTGTGCAATGCTGGCCTGGAGTTCGGCAATGGCAGAGGCCAATTCCTCTTTGCGCTGAATCAGATGGCTCAAACGCAATTGCTCCAGCTCTTTAAAGGCCTGTTGCTGCAAAAAATAATTGACTTGGTGGCGCTGAGCGACAATGGCTTCGATCAGGTATTTGAGATCTTTGAGCGGCTCTTTAAAATGCTGTGAGGAGGTGGGGGTATAAATTTCAATCAGATTATGCAGACTCAGGGCTTCGGTCAGGGATTTTTCTAGACTGCTTTGTAACTCAGCCAATTCTCTGCCGGTTTTTTTGAGCAACTCTTCGGGTTTGAGGCTGTCTTTGGGGCTCCAGCTCAGATAGAGGGTTTCCAATTGTTGGCTGAGATTGTCAAATCGGGCTTCGAGATCGGGCAATTGTTCGAGCAAGGTGTGCAGGCGCTGATTGTTTTTTTCCAGATCTTGTTTGAGCTTTTGGGCCTTTTCCAGATGGGCCTGTTGGTTTTCGCTGGCCTGTTGCAAAGCGGTAAAAACTGCGGCCTGGGTCAGTTGATTGAGGGGGGGATGGGTCTTTTCGGTATTTGCACCCGCCAGCGAACCGTGTTGGCCATAAGCGTTGAGGGCCGCAGCCTGGGTCTCTCGCGGGGAGATTGGCGCTTCGGGGGGGCGTTTGAGGTTTAAGGCATGCGCAGTATCTGGGTTGTTTTCAATAAATTCGGCCATGGCCTCTTTGAGTTTGGCCGTCAAATTTTTGTTGGATCGGGACTGCTCCGACGATTCGGGAGGCAAAGGGCTCTGGTCGTCGATCAAAATATCCAGCCGCCGGGTCGGAAAAAGATGTTCGATGTGCCCGGCTTGCAGCGCTTGTTTGCGAATGCGTTCACAGACTTCGGGATCTTGGATCAAGAGCGCAGGGCTGTGCTGGTATTTGGTCTTTTTGAGGGCGTAAAAATGTTTGCCCAATTGCAGAATCTGAATGCTATCGCTCTCGTTGAGTTGTAGGGTTTGCAGCAGATGGGTGTCGGGATGAGATTCAATCCGCAGTGAAAAACTCTCACCCTCTTTTTCGGGCAAAGGGGCTTTTTGAAACCAAGCTGCCATTTTAATGTCTTCCTGTGAGTTCGGGGCTTAAGACGGTGCCAAATTTAAGTCCCTGCTTGTGTAACCAGGGGGCATGTGCGCTGAGATCGCTTGGCCCCAACTCCAGCCAGTGAATACCGGGATCTTTGCGAAACCAGGTCATTTGGCGCTTGGCGTATTGGCGGGTGTGAATAAGCATGGCATTGATCGCAGCAGGTAAATCACATTTGCCATCGAGATAGTCGCCGATTTCGCGGTAGTTGAGGGTTTGCAAGAGGGGCAAATCGGCACCATAGCGCTCGCGCAGACCTTTTACTTCGTCGATCAACCCCGTTTGCACCATTTCAACAATGCGCTGTGCAATTCGCTCTTCCAGGCGGGGACGGGGCATACTTAAACCCAGGTACAAACAGGGATAACGCAGCTCTGCTTCACGGCTTTGCTGGGCTGAAATCGGCTTCCCTGTTGCCTCAATAACCTCAAGTGCGCGCACAACTCTGCGCAGATCATTGGGGTGCAAACGGGCGGCGGCGGCGGGATCCAATTGGCTTAAGCGCTGGTGTAAATGGCCTTCTCCCTGCTCTGTTTCGGCAGTCAAAAGATTTTGACGCAGTTCAAGGCGGGGGGCCACTTCGGGGAT
>JBFWRL010000097.1:0-21047 GCA_050248915.1 Candidatus Sericytochromatia bacterium | reverse complement strand
CAGGTCAAAATGGCTGATGCTGTTCCAAAATGCCTCAACATTTTGGCCCGAAAGCGTGCGCCCACTGGCATCGGTGATCGTGACCGAAGCAATCACAGGCAGGCGTTTGCCGGTTGCTTCGAAATAGTCTTCGATCGCAAAGAGCGCCGCTTTGAGGTTGAGCGTGTCGATGGTTGTCTCGGGCACCAACAGGTCCACGCCGCCTTCGACCAAACCGCGCACCTGTTCGCCAAAAGCTGCCACCAAAGCCTGGAAGTCGGTATTGCGAAAACCGGGATTGTTGACATCGGGCGAAAGCGAGGCTGTGCGTGTGGTCGGCCCAATCGAGCCCGCCACCCAGCGGGGCTTGCCATCTTGGGCGGCCACTTCAGCCGCCACTTCGCGGGCCAATTCAGCAGCCGCTTTGTTGATCGCATAGACCTGCGACTCCATGCCATAATCCGCCATTGAGACCGATTGGGCGTTGAAGGTATTGGTCTCGATGATATCTGCACCGGCCTCTAAAAAGGCCCTGTGGATCTGTTTGATAATCTCGGGCCGGGTCAGGCAAAGCAGATCGTTACAGCCCTTGAGGGGCAAGGGGTGATCGCCAAAGAGACTGCCGCGAAAATCCGCCTCCTCCAACCCAAAGGTCTGAATCATGGTGCCCATGGCACCGTCGAGAATCACAATCCGTTCTTTGAGCAGGGTTTCAAGGGGGTGGGGGGAGGGGCCGGTGTGGGTCATGGCGTGGCATTTGTCCTGGTTTTTGAGATGGCCCCATTATAACACGGCGTGTCAGAGGGGCTGGGTCTCAGCCCTGCAGAGCAAAGGCATTGTCGATTGACAACACACCATCAAAAATACTAAGCTGGATTTATTCCTAATTGTACGAGGCTTTAAATATGACATATGCCCCGCAAAAAACACGCAAAAAAAGAAATTGAAGCGGCTTTAAAATACGCTGAGTCCAAAGGGTGGCAAGTCGAAGTCGGAGGTTCTCATGCCTGGGGAAAGATGTATTGTCCCTACAATGACAAAGCCTGTCGATGCGGCGAATTTTGCATTACCAGCATCTGGAGCACCCCCAAAAATGCCGATAACCACGCCAAACAGATCATCCGAGTGGTCGATCATTGCCTCTTTCAAAAACCCAAGGGTTAAAATAGCATGAAAGAATACGAATTTACCCTCAAATTAAAGCTGGCAGAACCTGAAAGCCAGCCCGAAAATTATCTAAATGCCTTGGCAGAAGCGGGATGTACCGATGCCTTAATCGGGATTGGCCAAGCAGGAAAAATTGCCCTGAATTTTATCCGCGAAGCACCGTCGGCATACGAAGCCATCTCAAGTGCATTGGCTGAGATTCGCACAGCGATTCCAGATTCAGAGCTGGTAGAAGCAGGTCCCGACTTTGTCGGTTTGACCGATTTGGCTGAGATCCTGGGTTTTAGCCGTCAAAATATGCGCCAATTGGTCTTAAGAAACGGGACCTTTCCAGCGCCCATCCATGAAGGAAAAGCTGCAATCTGGCATCTGGCCAAGGTCTTGAACTGGCTTAAAGAACACAAACCCTATTCGTTGAATGAGACGCTTTTAGAGACAGCGCAGGTCACACTCTTGCTCAATTTGGCCCGAGAAACCCGTGAGATTGAACCCGCTCTACAAGCCAAAATAAAAGCTTTGCCTATTTAAGTAAAATCTCCCCCTGTCAAGCAATTTTTAGCAAAGAAGCGCCGATAAAACCCCAAAGCCCCGGAGGTGCCCCATGCAATTGCCCTTGAATCTCACCCCGCCCCAAAATGTGCTCAACCGCCCTTTGCGGCCCTTGGCCTTTGGCGTGGGTTATATTATTCCGCTGCTGGCGATCTGGGGTGCCCAAACCGGCGGGCTGGCGCAATTTGCCGTGCCACTCTTTGTCTTTGGCCTGATCCCAGTTTTGGATTTTGTCTTGGGCCATTATCTGCACAACCCCGGCCAAGCCGAGACCGAGGCCCTGCTCAATAGTTTCACCTTTAAGCTCATGACCTGGCTGCAGGTGCCTGTGCAATACGGTTTGATTATTGGCGGAGCTTGGCTGATCAGCCAGCAAAACTGGAGTGGCCTGGAGCAGATCGGTTTTACACTTTCGGTGGGTATTTGCACGGGCGGCCTGGGCATTACCCTGGCCCATGAATTGATTCACAAGGTCGATCGCTTTGAGCGATTTTTGGGCCAGGCCCTGCTGATGCCCGTCTGTTATCTGCATTTTTATATCGAGCACCTCTATGGCCACCACCGCCGGGTCTCCACCCCGGACGATCCTGCCAGCTCACGTCTGGGGGAGAGTTTTTATAGCTTTTATCTGCGTACAGTCATCGGCAGTTGGCGCAGTGCCTGGGGAATCGAAAAACGGCGCCTCGAAAAACAGCGCCCGGGCAAACGCCAACAACGTCTCTGGAGCTTTCACAACCGCATGCTCAACTACAGCCTGCTTTCAGGCAGCTTTGGCCTGGGGCTCTTCTTGCTCTGGGGCCCCAAAGCGCTCTGGTTTTTTATGGGCCAGAGCATCATGGCCTTCAGCCTGCTCGAAGCCGTCAATTATGTCGAACACTATGGGCTCGAACGGCGCGAAATCCGCCCAGGTGTTTACGAAGGCGTCAATATTCGCCACTCCTGGAATGCCAATTTTTTGCTCACCAATTGTCTGTTGTTTATGCTGCAGCGCCACTCCGATCACCATGCCCACCAATCGCGGCGCTATCCGGTTCTGCGCCAATTTGAGGAGAGCCCACAATTGCCCGCTGGCTACGCGGGCATGATTTTGCTGGCCCTGCTGCCCCCACTCTGGAGAAAAGTTATGGATCCGCGGGTAGAGGCTTACCGGGAACAATTGGCCACTGCCCCAGAGCGATCAGCAGCCAGCCCGCAAGTATCAGCAAACTGCTGAGAAAAATCGGCAGGGGCAGCGAGACAAACGCCCCCAGGCCCCACCAGGCGGCGAGGCCCTGTAAGAGAATCAGGGTCTCACTCAGGGCAAACCCCAGCAAAAACAGCCCCAATCCCCCACGGGTAGAACGATTGAACTGCAGGCCACGCTCTTGCCATAAATAGGCCAAGAGGGCACAGGTGACCACCCCCAAGAGCACCAAATGCAGGTAAAAAATCACGAGCGAGCGCTGCTGGTAGGCCAATTGGGCAAAGAACGGCCAGGCGGTCAGGGCCTGCAAAAGCAGTTTGAGATTAAAACAGCCCCAGGCCAGCGCCAATAAAAGCTTGACCTCGGGCAAAATAGGGATGGAAGAGAACACCTGAGAGCCTGTTTGGCGCAAAACCCAGCCCCAGCGCCAAAACAGGGCCAAGGCCCCCAACTGCGCCAGGGCCGCTGCTCCGGCCACAACCCAGACCCACAGCGGCGGTTGCGTCCACAGTGCCGAAAGTGCATAAGCAGGCAAACTGCTCCCAAGCAAAAGCCAAACGGCCCGCCGGGGCAAAGGCCCAGCCGTGTCGATGCCACGCGCTTCCAACCAGCGCAAGAGCAAGGCCAAAAGCGCAAAGACAAACCAGCCATTGTACTGAAAATGCAAATAAAAATAGATCGCGAGAAAATAAACGGGGCTTTGGTTGAGTTTGAGTGCCATGATCGGCCCCAAACTCCAGGGTCCGAGCGAAGACAGCATCATCAGCCAGAGACAGGCCCAAAGCAAACGCCGCGAAAGCGAGGTATCGTCCTGTGTGGCACGCAATAAATGCCCCGCTTGGGCATAAGACACAAACAAAAACAGGGTCGAAAACGTGATTGAAACCGCCGCGTAGCCCTGCACAGGAAAGCTGAATAACATGCCCAAAACCAGGACCTGTGCCGCCCAAAAGAGCCCATGCCAACGTTTGGCCTGAGCCTGCCCCGCAGGCAAAAAGGCCCGCATCAGGGCCACCATCAAGCTCGCATGAACCCAGCCCAGCAAAGCCACATGGGAATGGGCATGTAAAAAAAACTTATAATTAAAACCGGGCAAAACCTGCACAAATTGCCAACGCAGCAATAAACCCAGAACCTGCACACAGACAAAAAACACCAGTGCTGTTAGAAGCAAAGGGCGGGGCCACGTTTTTAAGGCTGTTGAATCGATAGACATCTCAGTTTGGGGCATGGTTTCATCTTACCCCTTGTTGGGTGAAATCGGGGCAAATCCCCGTTCCCAAGCAGTGAATATGCTAGAATCTAGCCAAGCCGGATCAATCGGATCAATTCATCTAGACAAGGTTTCAACGAATCATGGCACGTCTTCCCCTTTTGGCCCTGGGACTGTTATTCATCAGCGCCTGTAATACAGCCCCTACACCGCTCCCTTCGACTCCGCTCAGGGAGCCCCTTGTCCCCTCTACACCGACATCAACACCGACACCGACACCAACACCCACGCCCACGCCCACGCCGAGCCCTGAGCCGAGTCGAAGTGCCCAACCCACCCCCACGCCACTCAAAACGCCCAGCCCAGAACCAACTCCCGAGCCCAGCGAAGAAACCCCAGCCAGCCCCGAACCCAGCGAAGCACCACTGGCCCAGGAAAAATGGAAATTTTTAACCGGGGGAGCCATTTACGCCAGC
Organism: Candidatus Sericytochromatia bacterium; assembly: GCA_050248915.1. Lineage (GTDB taxonomy): Bacteria > Cyanobacteriota > Sericytochromatia > UBA7694 > UBA7694. The sequence continues at coordinate 16,480 of JBFWRL010000097.1, read as the reverse complement.
CCTGTGCAAGCCGCCGATGGCACCCTCTACGTGGGCAGCAATGACCACAGCCTCTATGCGATCAACCCCGATGGCTCACTCAAATGGAAATACCCAACCTTTACGCCTTTAACAGGCCAACCGCTCTTGGGCAGTGACGGCACCATTTATCTCAGCAGCCGCGAAGGGTTTCTCTTTGCTTTTTATCCCAATGGCGGCCTCAAATGGAAGTTTGCCGCTGATGGCGCCATCAAAGCCAGCCCAGCGCTGGGCAAAGATGGCAATATTTACGTAGCCACCACCACAGGCACCTTTCATGCCATCGCACCCGATGGCACACAAAAATGGGATTATTATATCGACGACGAGGTTCAAGCGGCAGCCACGGTGTCATCAGAAGGCATCATTTATTTGCCCGTCATGGACGGAACCCTGCACGCCATTACCCCCGAAGGCCACAAACGCTGGGTTTTTAACACCGGAGACGCTATCCGCTCGCAACCGGCAATCGGCCCCGACGGCACTGTTTATGTCGGCAGCCTCGACACCTTGGTCTATGCCCTCAATCCCTTTGGCCAGGTGCTGTGGAAGTTTGAAACTGAAAATGAAGTGATTGGCAACCTCGCGGTGAGCAAAGACGGCACCCTTTTTGTCCCAAGCGCAGACAGCCATCTCTATGCCTTAAATAATAATGGCACAGAGAAATGGCGTTTTAAAGCCCGCGATGCCCTGGAATCGAGCTTGGCCTTTGACGCAGAGGGCAATCTCTACTTTGGCAGCACCGATGCCAGTGTTTATTCTCTCACCCCCCAGGGCCAAGAGCGCTGGCGTTATTATGCCAACGACAGCATCTATTCGACCCCATGGGTTCAAGCAGATGGCACAGTGTATATTGGCTGCAACGATCAATACCTCTATGCACTTCAGGGCCCATGACAGAAAAGCCGGTGATCATCAGCCTCATTCAGCTGACAGAACCGATGCTGCAATTTGTCAATCTGCCTTATGCTGCGGCTTTGCTTCAGGCCTTTGTCAAAAAAAATGCACCCCATCCCGAGCGCTATCTGTTTACCCTGCCCCTGTTTGAGCGCCTGCCCTTCGAGACCGCTTTGCAGCGTCTGTCGTTGAGCCATGTAGCTGGTTTTAGTCTCTATGTCTGGAATGCTGGCTATACCCTGGCCCTGGCCCAAAAACTCAAAGCCCGTCAACCCGAGACCTTGATTGTTGTGGGCGGCCCCCACGTGCCCGATCAGGCTGAGGCCTTTATGCGGCAATATCCCTGGATCGATGTCTGTGTGCATGGCGAGGGAGAAGCCACTTTTTTGGCACTGCTGGAGCAATTTCCCGCCCGCGATTATGCGGATTTAAACGGGATCAGCTACCGTGTGGGAAAGCAGATTATCACCCGCCCCAAACAGCGCGCCCGCAATTTGGAGCAAGTGGCTTCGGCCTTTTTATCGGGGATTTTGGAACCCTTGCTCTTGAATCACCCCCAGAACCGCTGGCTCTCCGTCTGGGAGACCAATCGCGGCTGCCCGTTTTCGTGCAGTTTTTGTGACTGGGGCTCACTGACCAATGCCAAAGTCTTGCGCTTTGATCTGGAGCGGCTTGAAGCTGAATTGCGCTGGTTTGGCCAACAGAAAATCGAAGTTATTTACTGCTGTGACGCCAATTTTGGCATTTTTGAAAGGGATCTGGACATTGCCAAGCTGGCAGCGGCGGTCAGAGAGGAGTTTGGCTACCCACGTTTGTTTTATACCCAAACAGCTAAAAATGCCACCGAACGGGTCTTTGAAAGTCAGAAAATCCTGTTTCAAGCGGGCATGCACACCGGCACCACCCTTTCGATGCAAAGTGTCTCTCCTCAAGCGCTGAGTGCGATTCGGCGCGAAAACATCTCTTTAAAATCTTATCAGGAGCTGCAAAGCCGCTTTCGCCAAGCAGGCATTCCCACTTATACCGATATCTTGGTCGGTCTGCCGGGAGAAACAGTGGATTCTTTTAAACAGGGTGTCGGCACCTTGATCCAGCAGGGGCAGCACCAAGAAATGCGCTTTTACAATGTCTATATCCTGCCCAATGCCGAATTGGCCGATCCGGCTTATCGCCAAGAACACGGTATCAGATCGGTCAAAACTCCGTATCTCCCCCCCCACAGCCAAGTTCATCCCCCCTTTGAAGGGATTTTGGAATGGCAAGAGATGGTGATTGCCGCTCAGAGTTTTTCTTCCCAAGACTGGCAGAAGATGCGGATCTTTGCCTGGATGACAAATATTCTCTATTTCAGCCGGGCGCTGCAATTGCCCATGATGCTTTTCCAGCAGTACAACGTGGCAAGTTATGCGACGGTGTTGTCTTATTTTTGCGAGACAGACTTGGGCCCTGAATACCCAATTTTAAAGAGCTTGCAGCAATTTTTAAGCGACAAAAGTGCCGAAACGTTGGCCGGTGGCGGTGAATACTGCGCGGGCCAATTGCCGAATTCCCCCCACTGGGTCTGGTTGGAAAGCGATTATTTTGCCCTGACCCAATTGCTGTATAGCCCCAGATTGACACCTTTTTTGGACGAATGTGAACAGCTTTTGCACAGCTTATATTCCCAAGCCCCTAGAAAACTGGATTCTGGAAAACTGGATTCTGGAGAACTGGCTTTGAGTGCCTTACAGGAGGCCTTGGCCCTCAGCCGCGATCTGTTTTGCAGCCAATTGCCTGGGCGACAACAGTTTTCGAGAGAGTTACACTGGAACCTCTGGGATGTCTACCAAGGGCTGCTCAGGGGCGAATCGCTCAGCTTAGAACCCGGCCTTTGGTTGTTAAAAGGGCGGCGCGAATCCGCGCAAACGCTCCATTTTAAGAGTGTTTGTCTACAGGCACCCCACGTTCATCAACTGCGCGAAAGCCAAGGACAGCTCCAGCTTTAAACGTTCTCAAGCTGGGCATCTTGCAGGTATAAATCCCGGTAGAGCGCAAAATCGCGCAAAAGACTCAGATGAGAGCCCTGGCCCAACAAACGCCCACGTGCGAGCAAAAAAATCGGCTCGGCCCGTTGCAGGGTACTGACGCGGTGGGTCACCAAGAGCACCAGCAAACCCGGCATAAAGGTATACAAAGCCTGCCAGAGACGGGCTTCGGTCTCGGCATCCAAGGCCGAGGTGCAATCATCCAAGATCAGAATCCGGGGCTTGCCAGCCAGGGCCCGCGCAATTGCAATGCGCTGTTTTTGACCCCCCGATAATTTCACCCCGTGTTGGCCAATCCGGGTTTCGAGACCCTGGGCAAAAAGGGGTAGGTCTTGCTGCAATTGCGCCACTTCCACAGCCCAGTGCAGATCGGCCTCAGAAATCTCCCGCCCCAGGCGAATATTCTCAGCGATGGTATCTGAAAACAAACTGGGGCTCTGGCTGACATAGCCAATCTGGCGGCGCAGATCGGCCAGATCATAATCGGCCAAATCGCGCCCATTGAGGGTAATCCGGCCCTGCTGGGGCTGAATAATCCGGGGGATCAGATTGAGTAAAAGGGTTTTGCCACTGCCAACAGCTCCGGCAAAAGCCACAGTCTGACCACTCTTGAGACTTAAATTGAGCCCCTGCAAACCCGATTGCTGCCCAAAGTGATAATCCACGTCTTCGAGAGACAGTTCAAAATCGTCAGCTGGGAAAGCCAAAGCCTGTCCCTGGGGGGCAATCTCCGGCGGAAAAGCCTCCATCTCGCGCACCCGTTCAACCGACACCCCAGCAGCCCGGCCCTTGATAAAAAACTGGCCGACATCCACCATCGGCCAAATCAGCATAAAAATATAGGCGTTAAAGGCAATTAAATCACCGAGGGTCATCACTTTCTGGATCACCAGATAGCCACCTGCAGCCAAGATCACCAGGGCCCCCAACTCAGAAAAGCGGCTGTAACTCAGCTGCAAAAGCGAAGAGACCTTGACCAATTGAATCTCTTTTTGCATTTGCTGCTCCACCACCCCGGCAAAGGCCTGGATCTGTTTCTGCTCTTGGTTATAGGCTTTGACCACACGAATGCCTTCGAGGGTGCTGGTCAGAAAACTGTTTAAAGCTGAGATCGCCTTTTGGCTGTGGCGCGAATAAGTCTGGGTGCGCCGAGAAGAGTGAATGTAAAAAAAGGCCACAAAGAGCAGGGGCAAAGCAGTCAAAAGCGTTAAGCCAACATGTAAATGCCACATAAACCAAACACAGCCCGCAATCATCAGCAGCGCTTCGTAAAGTCGGAATATGCCACTGCAGGCAAACCAGCCCAATTTGTTTTCGCTGATATCGTCGATTAAACGGGTCGAGACATCCCCTGTGCGAAAAGTGTAAAAAAAAGACTGCCCCTGTTTGACGAGCTTCTCGGCCAAACGCATGCGAAAGCGATTTTCAAAGCCAAAATTGGTGGCTCCGCGCGTGCTCTGAACCAAAACATAGAGCACAAAATGGGCCAAACCCAAGCCCAGAATCAGCAGCGATTTCTGCCAAAGCCACGCTGGTTGAAGGTTGTGCTGAGAAAGACCATCGACAATTTGGCGAATGATCATCGGCACATAGGCATCAAAAAGCACCACCAGGGGGGTGGCCAAAAGCAGGAAGACAAGACGGGGGAAGAGGGGTTTCCAGAAAGGCCAAAGCCAACGAAGCGTCACAGAAAGCGACGATGCATCTTCAGAAGGGGGGTTGGCTAACATAATTAAAAGAGTTTTTAAAATGCCGAGGAAGGGAGTCGAACCCTTACGCCCTTGCGAGCGCTAGTACCTGAAACTAGTGCGTCTGCCAATTCCGCCACCTCGGCTCAGGTGAAAACCAGTATAACAGTCAGGGATTCCAGATGTAAATCAGATGAAAGCAGATTCCTCTTTTAAAAGCCTGTTAATCAACATTAATTTATGATTAATTCAAACATGCAAGATTTGTGATCTTTCGATAAGCATACGTGGGAAGATATCCATTTTTGGGGTTTTAGCCAGAGGGAAGTCGGCTGTGTGGTAGCAAAAGGGAGATGAAGTGAATGAAAATGAACAATCTGATAATACCAGCGTGCCTGAGCGCGAGTCTGCTCTTGGCAAGTGCTTGTGTGCCCCTTCAACCGGGTTCAAACCCAACCCCAAACGCGCATCAGGCCATTGCCCCCAAGCGGTTTGTGCGTTTTCAAGTTGAGCCCCCCACAGCTGAATTCAACCTCAAACAAACCGCTCAGGCCAATTTCATCAAATTGACAGCTGTCAAAGGCAACCAGACGATCTTTGACTCGAACGCTGATGCCCAGGGCTTTATCCAGGTGGTGAATCCCAATGCCACCTTCTCTTTGGGTGCCAATATTCCCGATGGCAATAATTGGGTGGTCACTGTTGGTTTTTATAGCAACAAGACCTCCGCCCCCATTTTGGAGCTCAAAAATGCCTTTCATGTGCCCCTCACCGGCAATGTCACCGTCAATATGCAGACCTTTTTGACCGGGGCCATCGTCGAGGAACTCAACAAAATCGGTTCTGCATTTTTAAACAATGCCCTCGATCTGAATGCCTATCAGTCGTTTGTCAACGGCTTAACAGGGGCCGTGGTCAACAGCGGCACCCTCAGTTTCCCTCGTTTAACAGCCTTCACCCCCCCCACGCCCCAGGCCTTGGCCGCGCGGGATTTGGCGATTGCGATTAATTTGGGCACCATTGCCAATGTCACCAATGGTGTTGGAACAGGCCTTGATCCCGCCAATTACCAAAAGACCCCTTTCCCACTTGCCCGTTACAGCGCTGTCGGCGGCTCTTATGGCATTGACCAAAACATCTCGATTGATGCCTTCAGTGGCAAAGCCTATTTTAACGAGGTTCAAGAAGGGGATGGTGCCACAGAGCGGATTTACGCCATCACGACAGCCACCACGGCAGATGGCAGCACGGGCTTTAAAAAATACACAGAAGAGTTTGCGCCTTTGAGTGCGAAACAAATTATTGTGCCAAACGTGGTCTTGGGCAGAAGCAATCCGACCGGCGGAGCCACCAAAGAGTCGCTTTTTTACCTGGATCTCGAAATGACACCGCTTGATGCCGTCAAAAAAACAGCCCGAATCCGGGCCAAAGATCGCAGCAACGGTCAAGATATCTGGACTTATGCCTTCGCCTTTGATGTCGACAATTATGGTTCTGCGGACTCGATCAAAGCCCCACTCTTGACTTGGCGCGCCCCCGGTGCAACCTGTGCCTGTCAGGTTGAAGATCAGGTCTTTGCCTATGTCTCAGCAGGCGCCAATACCGGCATTTATGGCATCAAACAGGAGCGACTCGGTGGTGTTGGCACGGCAGGCACCACCAATGGCACCAAGATGTGGGAATATCTCCTGCCCCAGACCGATATCATCGGGGGGGGAGCGGTCTCCCGCGATGGCAGCAAATTGTATTTTGTTACCAACCACAGCACAGCGGGTAAGTTGATTATTCTGAACCGGGAAGACGGCACTGCTGTTCCCGGCTCACCCATCTCATTGGGCAACGGTTCGCGCTCGGGCCCCGCTATTGGCACCGATGGCACCGTCTATGTGATGACTTATGACAACAGTGGCAGCCCGACAAAAGACACCCAACTCAAGGCCTTTAATCCCGATGGCAGCGCCAAATGGACAGCCACACTCACAGGCATCAGGATTGCCGTTCACAACGCCCCTGTCGTGGATCGCCAAAATGGCAAAGACGTGATTTATTTTATCAGCTCTGATGGCAGCTCAAGTATTAAAAGCAGTCTATTGTATGCGTTTGTTGACAATGGCACCAACGCAACCCCGAAGTGGACATCCAACTATATTCAGCTCAATAATACCGCCAGCAATACCGTCTTTGCCGATCTGCTGATCGGAGCAGAACCCGACGGCAGCCGGATTATTTATACAGGCTTAAAAAACGCCAAGATCTATGCCGTTCGCGATCTCGGCACAAGTGCCCAAATTGAATGGGAAAACTCTGCAGGCGGCAATCTCTGGAATGGTCTAACGCTGCGCAATGGCACCCTCTACGCTTCGACTGTGGATGGTGGGGATCGTCAATTTGTGATGGTTCAGGGCATGAAGGTTTCGACCCCCAACATGCCTGCGACAGCTCCCTGGCCCAAGCGCAACGGAACCCTCAGCAATTCAGGCAATTCTTATACTGCAGACGCTGAGACCACCAATTTTCGTGCAGGGACCGTTAACTAATTGATACCAAGCGACTAGCCAACTTGGGCTGTGGCCAATTTCAAACCGTGTTTGGCTTCAGCTGAAGCGGCATTGAAGCCCAGGGCCTGTTCAAACAGGCGTTGGGCTTTTTCGTTTTGCTGCAAGATCAGACAGAGATTGCCATAATTCACACAGACTGCCTCACAGGGGAAAAGTCGCATCAGCTCCTGATAACAGACTTCGGCCTCTTTGATGCGTTGCAAAAGGGTCAAAACACGGGCTTTTTGAAAAAGCAGATCGATCATTTCGGCTTCAACGTGGGTGTCCGACTCCAAATCGTGCAGGGCCTGCAGACCCTGCTGAAATTGTTTGCTGTCAATCCAGGTGCGGGCCAGATAAAAACGCGCCCCGCGGTGCCCCGGCTCAAGTTTTAAACATTGCTCAAAATGGCTTTGGGCTTCCTCAAAACGCTGAAGTCGCAGGCAAACTTTGCCCAAATGAAAGAGAATAGGCACCTGATCCGGCTCCCAAGTCAAAGAGGCTTGCAGATCAACAAAAGCGTCTTCTTCGCAGCCCAATTGCGCCAGAGCCATGCCCGCTGCCCCATGTAAAAAGGCCCTTTCATGGGGCAAATCAAATTCCAGCAATTTGGCGTGGGCCAGATTGCGCACCTCGACAAAATACTGTTCTTGAAGCAAAAAACTGAGATATTCCAAAAAAATAGCGGCAGGTGCCCCATGTAAATGGGCCTTTTCGTAAGCGGCCAAAGCCAATTGCATCTGCCGTAATTTCTTATAAGCCCGTGCCAACAAGAGATAAGGCCAATAGACGTCTTTGCAATTTTCCAAGGACTGGTTCAAAACCTCTATCGCCGCTTGGTAATAGCCTTCGCTTAAATAGACCTCACCCAAGAGCCAAAGCGTGCTCTCGAACTCATTGCTCAAGCGTTGAATATTGCGCAAAAGACGCAAGGCGGCCTGGTTCATACCCTCTTGAACAAAACGGGAAGCGCAATAAAAAAGGGTTACGCGATTGGTTTCCAGCTTTAAGAGGGCTTCGGCTTTTAATTCCAGCTCCTCACGGGGAGAGCGATAGACCTCCCAAAAGGCCGTTTGAAATTGTTGAAATTTATCTGGAACAGGCAAGGGGCGGGAAGCTTTAAAGACCGTCAGCCACTGGCGCAGATTCTCGCGGGAAATGGGCGTGCGCTGCTCGGGCTTCCAAACAATCAGGCCCTGCACAATGGTCTTTAAGGGGGCTGAGAGATGGGGAATGCGCTCTTCCCATTTATAAAAACGCTTGTAGTGATGAGAAATAAAAATGTCGGGAAAGACCCCAGTCATACAGGCCAATAAAGTCACGCCCAGCGCATACCCATCGGTGCGTATATCCACGCGTTCTTTGAGTATTTGTTCGGGTGGCGCATAAGGGTAAGTGGCAATGCCCTGGCGGCGATAGGAATCGGGTTTGACCGTGACCACCGAATCCAAGTCCAACAACAAGACATCCCCACCATCGGTGAGTAAAATATTCGCGGGTTTGATATCCCCATGCACCCGTGGATATTCATGGGCCTGTAGATAGACAATCACAGACGCAATGGTGATTAAGACCTGCCAGACTTTTTGCTCAGGCAAGGCCCCCTCACGCTCCAGAGTGTCTTGCAAAGTCTGGCCCGCTTTCCAGGGATAGATCAAATAGCCATAAGGCCCTTCCATAAACACGGCTTCGATATTCTGGATATATTCATGTTGCAATTCGAGCAGACGTTGGTATTTATCCAAGAAATACTCACGTTTGTGGGGTGGCACAAATTGCTCTTTGAGCAAGACTTCACGGCCCGACTCGGTTTGGGCGCGGTAGACAGTGGTATAACTTTCGGCCCCAGGATCACGGCGTTTGAGACATTCCAAAAGGGTGTATTCGCCAATCTGAGCACCTGTTTCGGGCCCCAAAGGCAATTGGCATTGCAGACAAAAACCCTGTTCGGGTGGATTGGCATGCCCTTGGGCACATGTCACTTGCTCTGGCAAATAGGGTTCGTGTAATTGAACTGACAGTTTGGCCCCAACCCGCAAAGAGCTGCGTTGGTATTTTTTGGCCTTTTCAGTTAAGCCCTGTTTTTCGTAAAGTTTGGCCAAAGCCAAATTAAACTGGGGATTGTTACATTGCTTCAACGCCTCTTTATAGGCCATTTCCGCCAAAGAAAACTGGCGCATGCGCTCCTGACAAGACCCCAATAAAAACCAGGCCTCGGGGAAATAAGCCTGATTTTTAAGTGCTTTGAGCAAATCTTCGGCCGCGGCTTCGACTTTTTCATGCAAAATATGCCCTTCGGCCCGTTCGAAGTAAAAACAGGCACGGGGCTCCACGCGCAAGGCCTGCTCCAGCAAGCGGAGAAAAAGGGAATAATCCTGTTTACGCACACACAAGGCCAAAAAACGATAGCCTTGGGAAAAAAGCAAATGCTGACGTGTGGCTTGCTCAAAAGAGGGATACGCCGCTTGAACCTGTCCCGCTTGGTAAAGGGCATAGCCTTCGGCAAAGAGTTGGCAGGATTTTTGCAATGAAGCGCGGGCCGCAGGAGAGCTATAAAAAGAGGGAGGCGGCGTCAATTGACGCGGATCGGGCGCTTGTTCAAAGGCCTCCAGCCAACGCAGACAGGCGGAACTTAACAGGGCCTTACAGGAGGTTACTGAGACCGAATCTGGGTACCAAAAAGTGGGAGAAGAACCTGTTAAACACTCCAACAAGAGCCCCCGCAAAGCGGAGTGCATCAATGCCAAATTATAGCTCTGGGCACTGCGCTGCCCCTGCTTGCCTGACACATGATAACCCAGATACCAACGCGGAAAAAGCAAGGCCGCAGAGGAGGGCACACAGTATTCCCACTCAAAGAAATACCATTGACCGTCCTGGCCTTGCCCAAGCAAATACGCCGTCAGGCTTGGATTCAAGCGACCGGCAGCCAGCAGACCCCGCCCCATCAGTTGAACCGTTTCAAACAGCGAGCGCAATTCCGGCTCCGGCAAAATGCCTGTTTGGTCCAAATGGGTTCTCAGCGGATGCTGGAGTGCATGCCAAAGCGCGATGGGATAACGGGTATGCAAAAAGAGCAAAGACCCAGCTTGCCAATGGGCATATTCCAAAATAGGCATACCCAAACTGTCGAGCACAGGCTTTAAATCCGCATAAAGCAGATGCCGGTAAGGCTCCTGAAAAAACTCCAGGGCTTCCGCCAAGACGGCAGCCTCATCGCCCCGCGTCAGCCGATAAAAATAGCGGTCATGCAGACGCACAGAGGCTTGCACTTGCCAATCGCCCAAAACAAAATGGCCTTCGGGCAGCGGAAACAGCCAACCACAGGTCAGGCAGACTCTGCCTGAGACCTGTACAACATGCCCCTCTGGACAGGTTTTTGTTTCCATATCCTCAAACAGACTTGAAGTAAGCCATAAACGAAGTCTGCTGAATTTGAATATGCTTGCGGATACGATCCCAGTCTAAAAGAATCTTGGATGAAACCAAGTTATTAAACTGATCGTTCGAAGAGGCTGAAATGGTGATATTTTTGAGCAGACCATATTTCAGGATCTCTTTGTACTCGGGGTTGTCCAGAATACGCTTGAGTTCCTGAGTAAACTCGTTCTCTTTGCTACCACCCGAACGACCTTCACCGACCGCCAAGAAGTTTTCGTAATTGATCTGGCTGATTGAACCCGATTTCAAGGGTTGCCCCAAAGAAGTCAGCACAGGCCGATCGACGGTCAGGGTCGTGCCACCAGCAACAGCAGCCGCGGTCAAATTACGGGTAATCCCGTTGATATTGACCTCTGTTCCCACTGGGAATTGGGCAGCCTGAGCCGCCGTCAGGGGTTGCGTGAGGGTAATGGTGGTCGTGCCCACATTGGTATTCGAGATTTGCAATTCCGAATTGGGAGAGGCATTGTCAAAACCAATGGTTTCAGTCACAGGCACAATATTTGCGGGAGTGGTATCCACCACAGGGGGGAAACCAATCACGTCATACTCATCCCATTCAAGTGTGACCTTCATGCCTGCGCCCATTGACATGGCCACAGAACGGTTGAGGTACATCTGAATATCCTGGGTACCCAAGCCATTGCCTGTGCTAACCGTGTCTCCCACTTTGGGTTCAACCGAAAGGGGTGAATCGAGGGTAATCACATTGCCTGCAATATTGGCAATGGTCCGACGTTCCCCGTTGATGGTAACTTTTTGCCCAATGCTCAGACCAAAATTGCTTGTCACGGTGACAGTGGGTGTCGCCGCTGTAGCATTAAAGGCCGTGATTCCTTGGTAAAGGCCAACAAAGTAGTTCAGGTCGGTGGTCACAGCTGGGTTGATCTGGGTGTCTTCTTCAAAGAGTGCGATTGGCCAATGGCCCGCACCATCGTTATAACTAAAGACACCGGCATTGCCCGTGGTGGAATAGGTCTGGGTCAGCGTACTCGGAATCAGTTGTTCTCCACTTTCGACCTCAACCGTGACCGACTTCAAGCGGCGGGGCCGTGAATTGCCATCGACATCCTGAGCAACCAAGTTGAGAGCCACCTGGGCATCGGGCTGAACATAGCCATGGGGAGAGCGGAACAACTCGGGGGCGATCCGGTTGTTTTCCACCGCTGTGGTACGGGGGTCATCCCCCGCGAGACGGCCAACGCGGTCAAAATCCGAAGAAATACCCACACTGGCCAATTGGCCGGGTTGCTGGGTGCCCAAATCGGTATAATCAATCCGCACGTGGCTGCCGTGGGCATCAGCCACACCCGCAGCATTGGTGACCTGCACAGTGTATTGCCCGGTTTTGGCACGCACCTGCAGATCGGAATGGACAAAATTGGCAACGGTAGCTGCAGAGCCCAGGGTATTGGTAATGGCTGGCCCACCGTTGGGAATTAAGAAAAGGGTCTGGGGACGGCTGTCTTTATTGCGATAGACCACCCGATACTCAGTCGCATCGGTGCCCAAGGTGACAATATTTTTGGGGTAGGTCATGTCAAAGGCCTCGGCATTGTCGACGTGCAACAAAACCCCGTTGGGCCAAGTGGTGGGCAAACCCGCAGGATCACCAGCGGCAAAGACCCCGCCCGCTGCCGCCAACTGTGCCATGCCGGTGGTATTGTTGTTTGAGCCGTTCATCAGGCCATCATCCACCGCATCAATCACGCTGGTAAAGCTCATGTACTCACTGCCCGTGCGAGTCACCGTTTCTGCCCCGTAGGCATTAAAGGTAAAGGTAGTGGGGGTGGGATCCGCCGGATCATCGGGATCGTCAAAATCCGGGAATGTGCCGCTGTAGTTCAACAAAGGCAGGGGAATGGTGTGGGGATCCACATTGCCTTGAGCATTGATCTCATTGAGAATCAGCGTTCCGCCCCGATTGACCTCTTGGCCCATGGCCAAAATAATCTGGGAATTGGGAAAATTCATGGCCGCAATCGCCGTATTATTGCCCAGGGCATTGACCGGGTTGGTGACATTGGTAGAACCCGCTACATTTTCGGCGTATTTGGTTTCGCCGCCGAGGCCCGGAAAGCCCAGCCACACCGCCTGAGTGGTGGTACGTGCTGTATTGTACATTTTGGCGTTTTGCTCAACATAACCCAAAGCCACATTGGCAAAAGCCGGCATATTGGGGTTGTTGACATAGGTATGTGAATCGGCAAAAGTGCCATCCAAATTGGTTTTGGCGCCATCAAAATTGATCGAACCCATGCCATCGTTATTGAAATTTTTGGGCCCAGGCGCAGTCAAAGCAGTGGAATTGCCTGTGGGCACAGTTGCGCCACCGGCGGCATCCACCGAGTTATCGAGTTCTTCGCGGTAATAGTAAAAATTACTGGGCAGAGAACCGACATAACTCTCACCAAAACGGCGGCCTTCACCGTCGCCAGGCACCAAGTTCAAATCGGGCACATAGTCAAAGAGGTTGTAGTCATCGCCAGCCAGCGCAAGGCGGTCGTGGTTATTGACATAGGCCTCAAAAGAGCCTGCCGCGGCATAAGTGGTGTTGTATGCCGCATTAAAGGCCGCATTGGTGGGCTTGTCAAAATTGCTGACCTGGCCGTTTTTGGTGGCCCCCCCACTGGTGGTATAGACCCGGTTGATTGAATTGGCATCCGATGTATTCAGCGGATCGTAATAGCCTTTGCCAAAGAGGTCAAAGACGTTACCCCCCGCATCCACACGGTAGCGGGGCACTGTGGTATAACCAGGAACCGTACGCACATACATATCCGCAGAGGTCACATTGATCGCCATGTCGCGGCGCTCAATCGAACCCAAATTCATGAGCAGGTTGTTCTCATTGCGCACCAAATTGACGTCGGTGGTGGGAATCGTGAGATTATAATCCAAACGCGGTGTGCCAGCGGGGTCTGACGATTTTAAAGCCGCGCCAATGCGATCCACGGTGCCAGTGGCGTCGTTGGAGCCACCGCCCAGCAAGGCATTGGGAACAGGGCTAAACACAGGGGGTGGGGTGGCATTTAAGCTGTAGTAGTTGGGGGTAATCACACCGGCCGGATTGGCTGTGCGCAGAGGATCCAGCGCCAAAGTGGTGGAGTTCTGGTGGGCTTCGCCCTGCATGACCTCGTCGTCTTGGGTGTCGTAACGCTCAGCCAAGGTACTGAGGGGATCCGAATCCCGCATCACATACGACTCATCTCCAGGGGCGCAATAGTCAGCGGGATGCACAACCGGGATAAAGTCGTGGGCATTGTTGACCGCTGTGGTGGTTAAATTAAAACCTGTGCCAGAAACCGCCGCCGTGGTATTGCCCCAACCATCGGTATTGGCCTGGAGGGGATCATGATCAAGGTTGATGCGGCGGCTGTTGAGATCGACCCAATACTCCCCGCTCAAGGTTGAATTGGCACCAAGATCCAACTCTGCAAACTCCCAGGGGCTGCGCACAATATCGTTGCGGTCACCCGTGGTATGCAGAAGATTGTATTGATCGTTGAACTGGGTAAATTGGTAAACACCCGGAATATATTTGTTGATCACTTCATCTGGGCTATTGGCCTTGAGCACATCGGGATCCCCATTGCTGATCGAAGGGACCACGTTGCCGGGATCGTATTTGCCTTGGGTCCAGGTGCCCATGGTGCCATCGTAGGTGACGAGCTGAACGTCTTCGATATTCATTTCAAAGCCGTTGATATCGCCATTAAAATAGACATTGATCACGGCCTCATTGGCCAGAGCACCGGGTACAATTTGGGCCGAGACACTCTCGCGAATGCCAAAGATCCAGGCGTCGGTGGCCATCGAATTGACCACATCAGACTGGCCCAAGACCACAGGGCCCGCCGCCATGGGTGAATTACTCAAATAGGTATAAGCGGGCATGGCGTGGGCAAAGTTACCAGTTGAAACGCCACCGCCCGTATAATCATTGTCTGCGGGCAAACTGGTCCAATCGTGGTTATTGTGGGAGTGACTGGGCTGCGCGACTTCAGGGTCATCCCCTGGAGAGGCGAACTGCCGGTGGTTTTGGTGAACGCGGAAAGCGTATTTCATATTGACCATCGTGGTGGGGGTGATGGTCAAATCGCTACAGGCCGTGAGCGTAAAGCTCATGATCGGGGTGGTCGCACCCACTGTGTCTGGCTTTTTAACCTGAACCACATCTGTGCCCGAAGGGGCATTGACGACCAAGCCCTCTGCGGCATATTTTAAGGTTGTGGCGGTGCTGTCGGTACCATAATTAAAAATGGTCTGACCGGCCCCCCCAACGGTAACGGGGTTGACAGGCCCCCCGTTTGTGGGCGTCACCGAGAAACCGGCACTGGTAATCGAGTTAATTTGATAGATAAAGACCCCACCGGTGGTGCTGAATTTGACATAGTCTCCCACATCAATCCCGCTGAGATCGTCATTGGTGGTGATTTCTGAAGGACCCTGACCACTGCCCGTATCAACCCGGGTGGTGGTGGTGTTCCACTGCACCTTGGCCACAGTTGTATTGATGCCCTGGGGCACCAACTCCAGTGGACTGGAGGCCCCAAACAGGGAGCGATCTGCCGCAGAAAGGGTGATTGGATTGGCAACGGTGCCCAAATCAGAGCCACCGAGGGTATTGTAACTGGGGCCTGTGACGGTGCCACTGGTATACAGTTTGGGCGGGGCCAACTCGTTTTCAGTGGTATTGTCTTTCCAGGGAGAGCCGCCGGTATTGTGGGTGCCGCCTGCAGCATAGCGGATCGAACCACTCTGCGCACCTGGGATATAGGTATAAGCGCTGTAATCAAAGCCGTCATTGGCAATGCGATCCCGTGAAATCGCGGTGGGGGCATCGAGGATCTGCGGCTCGGTGCCGTTGAGCACCTGCAAGCTGGCGTAATGGGGGTGTGTGGGGGGAATATCGTAGACCATTTTGTACTCGGTTGGCACAGTGGTACCGTCGGGACGGGTATCTACGGCCACAACTTCGAGGGCCATGGGCAGATCGTCAAATTCCCAACCAAAGTTCAGGGCGTTTTCTCCGACCACGTTAAAGTTGGCACGGGAGGTGCTGCCACCGGTCTGTTTGGTAATGGTCCCGGAAGAAATTGGCGCACCATAGGGGTTCCATCCGTCGGTCGTAACGGCATACCGGTTGGGAAAGCCAACAATGGGTGCCGGAGTAAGGGTGACAATCTCGCGATTGACCAACCCAGTGGTCCCACCGACCACAATGGGGTCATTCACCGCTAAAAATGTCCCATCATCAACAAAGAAGGGATTACCAGGTGAGCCATTGCCAGAGGGCCCAATAATATTGGCGGTCTGAAAGACGGCCGTCGAGTCGCCCCCCGTGTTGACCGAATCAGAGGCGTGACTATAATCCACCCCACCGGGCCGCACCCCCGACATATTGATCGCAGGATAACCTGGGTAATTGGCGATCGCGCCCGTATAAACCGGGAAGCGGTCCCCGGCCTTCATGGGCGGGTATTGCGGCTTATTGGGCTGCAGGGCCGTGACATTGATCTGCACAGAATTGTTATTGTCGGTGGTGGCATAAGTCGCATTGATGCGATCCAAATCCCAGCCCCAGAGATAAGAAACAGTGGACCAGAAAGCGCCGTTTTCGGTATAGGCCTTTTCTAAGATTTCGTTGGGCTCTTCCCAAAAGGTGCGGTTGACCGTTTTATCACTCTCGTCAATGGCTTTGGAACCAAAGAAGGGGTTCCAGGAGTAGTTGCGAATTTTATCGTAATCGTCGTCGGAGGTAATGCCCGCACCGCCGGTGGGGTAACCGTTGGTATCAGGGGCTGCGTTGATATTCTGAATGACATTGAGAACGGAGCTGGTGCCAAAATATTCGGGCTCTTGTGACACTTTG
>JBFWRL010000096.1:0-21250 GCA_050248915.1 Candidatus Sericytochromatia bacterium | reverse complement strand
GAGAGAGGCATTGCCCTTCAAAGAGATCGCTTTGTATGTCTGGGTGGTGGGGATGTCAGCCAGATTACTGGATGATGAAATTTGACCACATCGTTGTAAAATAATCATAAATGAGAAAGATAATACCATAACCGAAGATAAATATGCTTTTTTGTTTTTCATGAGAAACTCCTCTTTTGTTTTGCTCTTCATAATTTAATTAAAGCATTCCAAAAAAAGGCTTCTTTGAAAAAATTGAATGGCCCGAAAAAAAAGAAAAAAATAGTTGAAAAAATTTCAACTATTTTTCGCAAAAAAACGAAACCCCTGATTTGACAAGGGTTAGGCTAGGGTTTGAATAGGGTTTGAGCGCGATTAAAAATCAGCGATTAATTAAAGTTAAAAAGCCCGTCTTGAGTTTTTGCTTCTTGGCAGGCTCTGCTGGGCCGGGAGCCTCAACGGGACGGGCTTTGACCACCACCAGGCTCATATCGTCTTCGGGTTCTTGACCGGCCACCCAGTCTTCGTAAGCGGCAATTAAGGCATCTTGAATACCGGCAGAGCCCAATTCGCGATTGGCAATGATCAGTTCTTCGAGCCGCTCAAAGCCAAATTCTTCACCTTCGGGATTGTGGGCCTCAATAATCCCGTCGGTATAATAGACGAGAATATCGTGGGGGGCCAATTGCACGGTGATTTCATTGAATTTGACCTTTTCGCGCACCCCCAGAGGGTAGGTGGGTTTGACCTGAATGGCCTCCATCTCACCGGTGGCAGCCCGGTAGAGATAAGGCAAATGGTGCCCGGCACTCGAGAGGGTCACAGTCTGGTTTTGCAGGTGGAAGATCGAATAGATAAAGGTCATAAACAGGCGCTCTTTGGTGCCGCCATAGATCATGCCGTTAAGGGCCTCCATCATCGCCAAAACGCTGGGGTCGACTTTGCCCTGCACAAACAGGCAGCTCTTGGCCATCGACATCAACAGACCGGCGGAAACCCCGTGGCCATTGACATCGCCAATCGCCATGCCAAATTCAAAATCGCTGATCTTAAAATAATCGTAATAGTCCCCACCCACGGCAGCGGCAGACTGCGAAAAGCCAATGATGTCGAGGCTGGGAATATCTGGGATATAGTCCGGCAGCATCGAGCTTTGAATGCTGCGCGCAAATGACAGCTCTTGATCACGCAATTCTTGCTTTTTGCGGATCTCCATTAGGTGGCGGTTTTCAATATCGAGGCCGACCTGTAAGACAATCGATTCAATCAACTCGCGGTCACGCGGGCTAAAGGTGTGATTCACCGCCTGGCTGCTGACATAGACCACGCCGCGCAGGCTCTCTTCTTTGCCAAAGATTGGCACGCAGATCACGCTCTTGAGATCCAGCGCCATAATGCTCTTTTGTGAGGCCATCAGCGCATCTTCTTGCATATCCACAATATCCAGGCCCTGTTTTTCGCTCAGCACCTTTTGGATAATACTCTGACTGACCTTGACGGCATCCAGGGGTTTGCCTTTGTCATCGCGGCTGGCCAGGCATTCGAGTTCTGCAAAGCTGGCGGGCACCTGGTTAAAATCGCGCGAGATAAACATATAACCGATCTCGGCTTTGGAGATCTTGAGGCAAAACTCCAGCACCATCACCAGCAATTCTTCAAAGTCCATGGTGGTGGCCAGGGCCCGGCTCAATTCATTCAACATCGAGAGGCGCTCGGTGCGCTCTTGTAATTGTTTGTGCAAATGGGCATTGATCAGCGAGATCGTGGCAAAAGTCGACATCGACTTCACCAGCTCCAAATCCTGTTGGCTGAAGGTCTGGTTGATGGCCTGTCGGTCGAGATAAAGCAGGCCAATGATCTCCTCATCGCGTTTGAGCGGCACACAAATAATCGTGCGCAAATCCAGGGCCATAATGCTGGCCTGCTGTGAGAATTCGCTGTCGGACTGGGCGTCTTGAATCCAGAGCGGCTCACCGGTTTCCATCACCTTTTTGGTAAAGGAGCGGCTAAAGCCCAATAGGCGGCTTTTGTCGGCACTTTTTTCGTTCTGACGTTCGCTGGCCGTTTCTTCGCGGGCCCGCACGACCTGGGGCACCATATTGCCGCTGTCGTCTTTGAGCATGAGCAGGCCGCGATCGGCCTGGGAGATATCCACCACGTAGTCAATAATATCGTGCAGGACGTTTTTCAGGCTCAGGCTGCTCATAATAATCTGGCTGAACTGGTTGACCCGCTCCATTTTTTCCAGGCGCTCAGAGAGGTTGCTGACGCTGTCACCACTCACATTGAGATTAAACGAAGGCAATTGCAGGGTCTTGAGCAAGTCAACCAAGCGGTAGCCCAATTCCTGGGCGGTTTCGGGCTGCATCAGGGCCTTGAGCGGATCAGGTGGGACAAAAGCAACGGGTTTTTGCATTTGTTGGCGCTGCTGTTTGACCCAGCGCAATTGCTCTTCGACTTGGCGGCGGGGGCTCTGCAAACTGCGCCAGGCTTTGGCAGCCGCTTCGAGATGGGTTTCGGCCTTTTCGAGCTCTTCGCGTTCGACATACCACGAGCCCAAAGCACCGTGGCCCAGCGCACTTTGGTAGGGGTTGTCAGTGCTTTCAGCCAGGGCAATGCTCTGGCCATACCACTCGGGAATGCGTGCTGAGGTCGGATCTTTTTCGCTCTCTAAGCGGGCCTTGATGCGCCAGGTCTGGATCTGGTGGTAGGGGTTTTCAAGGCGCTGGCTACAGGCCAATTCGTGGGCTTCTGAGAGCAGGGCTTCAGCGGCTTCAAAGGCTTTTTGTTTGATCTGCACTTCGGCCAAACGGTAGAGTGCAGGCAATAATTGATCGGTTTCACTTTGGCGGCTGAGTTCAACAGCGGCAGCAAAACAGTTGGCAGCATCATCGAGGTGCAGGCGCTGCTCGGCAATCATGCCTTCGAGAATCTTGCCACTGGCCTGTTGGTGGGGGTTTTTCATGCGCTCGCCCAGGGCCACCACCTTGTGGGCGTAGCGCTCGCCTTCGGCAATATCTCCGTATTCGATCGCGGCAAAGGCCAAACAGACCTGAAAGCGGTTTTCGTGCTGGATCGGTCGGCCCATTTTTTTGATCAGGGCAAAGATTTCATCAGAAACAGCCCGAATGGCGGGATAACGCCCGGTTAAACTGTTGCGCACGACCTCGGGATAATACGACCAAAAGACCAGATCGAGAAAGTCATAGCGCTGGCCAATTTCGAGCGGAATCGCAGCATATTGATCTTTGCCGACGGGCTCACCGAGCCAGGCGATGGCATCTTCGCGAATGAAGCTGCAAAAGGCATAGGCCCAGATCAACTGCCGGTGCAGGCTGTCAAAATGCTGTTTGAGAATCGTGGCAGATTCTTCCATTTCGCGCACCAGCTGGCGAAATTCCCCCCGCGTCAGGCGGGCATTGAGACAGCCAAAGAGCACCAGCCCATAAGGCACACTGCCGGGGGTCAGCTGGGGCAAGAGGGCCTCAGCTTTGGCCAGGGCCTTGGTGTTTTGACCGATCATGGTATAACTCGAGATCAGAATGCTCTCAAATTCGATCTGGTTTTCGAGCGGCTCGCCATTGTCTTGCAGGCTTTCGATCAACTTTTCGCAGGTCTCAGCGCAAATAAAAGGCTGAATCATATAACTGACCCAAGCCAGTTTGCGCCGGTGTTTTTCGAGCAATTCGCCCTGTTCGGGCAGGCCAAAGAGTTTTTCTAAAAGGGCGATGCCCTCGTGCATCAGCAAGGTGGCTTCCATGCGCACGGGGGCCGCTTCACCGGCTTCGATCAGATAGCGCGAAGCCTTGACTTTGTCTTGGCCGTTTTTGAAGTGGTAAGCCAGCACCGAGACGGCTTCGCCGCGCTCTTCGAGCCAAACCCCGATCTTTTGGTGCACGGGCCGCTTGCGGCTGTCGTCGAGCGAGCTGTAGAGCGTTTCGCGCACCCGGTCGTGGGGAAAGAGAAAGACATCGCCTTCGCGCAGCAAGAACTGACGCTCGATCAGCTCTTCAACCAGGGCGAAAAGATTATCTGTTTCGCTGCCACAGAGATGTTCGAGCAGGGGCAATTCAATCCGTTTGCCGACCACGGCAATCATCTCGATCAGGGCCACCGCTTCGGGGCTGAGGCGTTTGAGGCGGTGCTGGATCGTATCGCCAATGGATGTCGGCAATTGCCATTCGGTATAGCTGTCGGGAATGATCCACTGCGCTTTTTCGCGGTAGATCAATTGCTCTTCCATCAAATAGCGCATCATTTCGCGAATGAAGAAGGCATTCCCTGATGTGGCCCCATAAAAATACGGGATAAAGTCGGGCTTGTAATCGACATGCCTGAGCATTTTTTCGATCAATTCAGCCACATGTCCGGGGGCAAAAGGTTGAATTGTGAGCTGGGTGCTGGCCTGTTCTTCGATGGTCTGCCAGAGGGGGCTATTGGCCGGCAATTCATCGTCGCGGAAAGAGCCCATGACCAAGACACGGGCCTCGCCCAATTCGCGAATCAAGAAGTTGAGCAGATCAATGGAGGCCAAATCTGACCAGTGCAAGTCGTCGACAAAGAGCACCAGAGATTTGTATTTTTTCTGGGCTGCCACATCGCGCAACCACTCAACCACAGTTTCAAACAGGGCAATTTTCTGGTTGCGCGGATCAAAATCGGCTTTGGGCTCAAAACCTTGGTCCACCAGCCTCGGCAATAAATGTGCCAAGATCGGCCCGTATTTGACCAGGGCCAGCGGCGGTGTGAGCGGAATCAGCTGGGTTAAAGCATTGACCACAGGCTCATAGGCGCTCATGCCCTGTTCGTTACAAATGCCTTGGGCAAAGGGAATCTCGGAAAGCTGGGAGTGGATCTTAAACTCTTCGATCAGGCGCGATTTACCGACACCGGCTGGGGCCGAGACAAAGATCGCGCGAGAGTTACCGGCATTGACTTCAGCCTGCAGGTCTTTGAGGGCCTTGAGTTCGCTGTCACGGCCCACCAGCACATGGCTACTCAAGTAACTGCTGCGTTCTTCGTCACTTTCGAGTGCCTCTTTGAGGCCGCTGGCGCTTGCCAGATCGGCCAAAAGTTCAGCCGTATTGGGGTAACGGTCGGCCTGTTCGCGGGCCATCATTTTGGCGACAATTTGCAGCAGGGCCTCGGGCAAATCGCTGCGGAAGGTTTTGAGCGGGGCCGGTTCGGAGTGAATGTGGGCCTTGAGTACCTCCAAAATGGTGGTGCCAATAAAGGGCTGAACACCCGCCAATAGCTCATAAGCGACCACACCCAGAGAGTAGATATCCGAGCTTTCGTTGATCACCCCGCGCTGGGGAACCTCCGGCGGCATATATGCCACCGTGCCCGTCAGCTGGCCATTGCTGCGGTTGCCCAGCGGCTGCATCAGACCAAAGTCCATCAATTTGAGCGTGCCATCTTCGCGGATGCGCAGGTTTTCGGGCTTGATATCGCTGTGCACGAGCAGCCGCGAGTGGATAAATCCCAGGGCCTTGGTGGCCTGAATCAGCACCCGGTAAGCTGTGGTGGCATCGATCCGGCTCAGCTCTGACAATTCTTGGCCGGGCACCAATTCCATCGTAAAATAAGGGGCCTGATCGTCGAGCACACCATATTCGTAGACATGAATAATATGCGGGTGGCGCAGGCGGCTCATATACCAGAATTCTTGTTTGAACTGCAAAAAAGCCTCTTCGGAGGCAATTTTGCGCGAGAGGATTTTCAGGGCAGATTCTCGCTGGGTGAGCGTGTCACGGACCCGAAAGACTTGGCCCATGCCCCCTTCACCCAACAATCCCAAATCCTGGTAGCGGTTGTCGATCACACGTTCTGACATATCGGTCATTATACCGTGGCTCGGGCGTGAGTGCAGTCACAGCAGAAAATGGCGACAGGCAGTATAGTCGAAGAGAGGGCAAAAGCGAAGCCTGTCATTTATCTGAAAAAAAGGAAGAATCATGCATATCCTGTCAATTGAGATCGAGCGCAGCAATCCTGACTATAGTTTCTGTGGCACGCTGCATTTTTGTGATCGGAATGATCGTTTTGGGATCCTTTTGTGGACAGTGGAATGCGAAGGCAGCACCCGTGTAGACGTGGCATTTGTGAATGGCGACCGCCATGACTGGGCCGAAGTGGCCCAAGAAAATGCCCACTACCTTTCAGATAATGTGATTCTGGCGATTGCCCGGCGTCAGCCTTTGCCGGCGCTGAGCGGCTCTCCGGTGGATCTTCCACCTGTGAACGCGCCTTTGGTCTCCTGACTCTCTGGGAATTTGGTCTTGGGGGAAGCGGTTTGCTTCCCTCTTTTTGTTTTTTGGGGTTTAGATTTCCCGGTACTTGAGCCCGTCAAAACAGACCTGCCTGCGCACCCGCAACTCCCGTAGCCAACTCTGGCAGACGTTTGGCCGGCCCTCTCGCAGGGCTTTTCTCAAGGCCTGCCACTCCAGGCGCGTGGGCAGGTAGATCAGCCAAGGCAAAAGGAATTTGACCCATCCAAACGCCTGTGGATAACCCTGTCTGTGTAGATCGTGATCCAAAAGAGCATACAACACCTGTTTGTCGAGGGCACTAAAACAGCTTTGCCAGTCTGCTGAGAGCGGATGGCTGGCTGAAAAACCCTGAATTTTCTGATGGGCCCGCCGGTCTCCCCAATAGGCGAGGCCATTAAAGCTACTTTCCAAAAGGCAGGGATGCCAGATAATTTTCAGCCATTGGGCCAATTTGCGCATCTCGCTCTCAGGTGAGCTGTGCAGTTTTTCCAGGGTCATTTCATAAAGTGCTGGCTGGTAGTGGGCTTGCAGTTCTTTCCAACCGACCAATTGGTGTTCATAATAACTGGCAAAAGCGCCATCGAGAACCATGTCTGGGTAGTCGTAATGGGGTTGTTTCTCGGCTTGATGCCCCACACGGCGGTCATCGCGGCACATGCGCAAATGCGAAAAAAGGGCCCGCATCGGTTCGCGGGCCATGCCCAAAACCCGGGCCTGGGGAAAGTCCTGAAAAAGACCTGTGGTACTGGGGTTGAGCGAGGGCCGATGCAGTTGATAAGCAATCAGGTGTTTGTCGGAAATATCCAGGCCTTGGGCCATTTCATAGGCATAGTGCAAGGCAATAAAAAAGATCTTGCTGTTAATTTCACTCCCCGAAAAAAAGGTCTGAATCAGCCAGACAAAACTCTCTTTAAAGGCCCCAACATCGACCTGGAGCACGGTGTTTTGCTCAGGGCCCAATTGGTCGAGACAACAGGTGCTGGAGTCGGGTTGGGCGTAAAACAAGCTGGAGAAATACAGGCAGAACATATTCAAAAAGTCGTTCAGGTCAAAGGGATAATTTTTTTCCACCAAGGCCCGCAAGAATTCGGTCCAAAACTCATAAAAGCGCATCAAAACCGTGGCGGGGGTCGACAGGATTTGTGGATGGCGATCGAGCAGGCTTTGCAAGAAGACCGAACCACTGCGGCCCCAATACACGATAATCGCCATGTCTGTTGCCATCAGGGCTGTCTGCGAAAGCGTATGCTGAATGCCCAGGGCCTTTAAAAGAGCCTGGCGCAGACCCCGAGATTGTCCGGCTGGGACCTGGGCCAAAGTTGGGACCATTGCCTGCCAATCTTCAAGTTGAGCAGGCAATGCCGTCACAGGCAATTCAGCCCAGAGGGGAGACTCAGCAACAGGCCTCTGGGCTGCGCCCCAGAGTGGCAGATCCATCGCCAGGGCCATGACTGTTTGCTGCAGCCGCAATTCTGGGGCGTGGGTCAAACAGAGACAGCCTTGGACGGTCTGCAAAAAACCCGGCCATTGGCGCAGGGGCAGGACATGCAATTCAAGAGAAGGCAAGGGCTGGGGGGCCACCGCCAACCGAGCACAAATCGCGTCAAAAACCTCTCTGGACTGGGGCAAAGACAAAATTTTCCAACGCCAGGCCTGGGCAAAAGGGGGGGCGGAATGGGCCAAAGCCAAGAGTTCAGCCAACTCACGCTCCCAATTCAAGGGGTCCAAAAGACACACCAAAGAAATGACGTGTCCGGGCTGAGGCAAGCAGACAGACAAGAGCGCGGGATTAAAAAAATGGGGAAGGCTGCGTGGGTGCATTTGCCCCTTAAACCTGTCGGCCAAAAAGAACCATGAATGAGATTTTCCAGCGATCCAAAAGAGACAAGAATATATCTTCACAGGCCCTTTGGTCGCGTGCGCGCAGTGCTTGTTCAAAGGCCTGGCGCTCCAAGTAGGTGGGCCAAAAGATCAAGAGCGGGAGAAGCATTTTAACAAAGGGAAAAGGGCTGTCATAGCCCTGACGGGCCAGATCGTCAGCCAGCAAGGCCCAGAGAACTTCTCTGTCCAGCCAGCTGAACTGACCCTCCCAGGCCTCAGAGAGCGGATGTGTGCGCGAAAACCCCTGCATCGGTTGGTGGGCCCGGCTGTCTCCCCAATAGGTCAAGCCGTTAAAACTGCTAACTAAAAGACTGGGAGACCAAGCAATGCCAAGCCAATAGGCGAGTTTTTTCAGTTCACTTTCGGGTGAGGCGTGTAAGGCCTCCAAACGCATTTCATAAAGCGGGGGCTGGTACTCGTTCTGCAGCGCTTTCCAGCCGCCCAATTGGTGCTGGTAATAGCCCAGATAGGTGCCGTCCCGCACCATCTCTGCATACGAATAATCGGGGCGAGGCGCTTCATATTGGCCTGCGCGGGTGTCTTCTAAATACATGCGCAAATGGGAATGCAACCCCCGCATTGGTTCGCGCAACATGCCCAAAACACGGGCCTCGGGAAAATCCCGAAAAAAACCAGTGGTCGAAGGGTTGAGACCGGGGCGGTGAAGCTGGTAAGCAATCAGGTGTTTATCTGAAATATCCAGGCCTTGCGCCAGCTCATAGGCATAGTGCAGCAACACAAAAAAAGTTTTGCTGGTGATCTCCAGGCTCCCTGTGTAAAAGCTTTGAGCCAACCACAAAAATGCCTCTTTAAAGTCGCTGTAGCTGACCTTTAAAGCCTGATCGCGCTCAGGGCCCAATTGGTCCAGATTACAATTGCTGGTATCTCGGGAGGCATCAAACAACGCGGGAAAGGCCTCGGCAAAAACATCCAGTAAATCTCCCAGATCAAACGAACGCCGGGTTTGCATCAAGACCCGCAGCAATTCAGGCCAGACTTCGTAAAAGCGCATCAAGACCGTTGTGGGGGTCGACAGGATTTGTGGATGGCGATCGAGCAGGCTTTGCAAAAAGACCGAGCCACTGCGGCCCCAAAATAACAGGGCAACCACTTCGGTGGCTTGCAAGCTTTGCCGCGAACAGCTCTGCTGCAAAGCGAGGCCGTGCAGCAGAGCTGCACGCAAAGGTGGCTGAGGAGCAGCCAAGCGTTTTTCCAGAGCCAAAGAAAAATCTGCCGGGCTGCTGGGCCAATGATTCACAGGCAGGGCCTCGTAGGCAGCCTCAAAAGAGTGACAGACAGCAAAAACAGGCAGGTCCATGGCCAGGGCCTGCATCACCTGAGGCAAAGCGGCTTCAGGTGATTCACTCAGAGAGAGGCAGGCCTGACACTGGGCAAAGAGAGCGGGCCATTGCCGTGGGGGGGCATTTTCCAGTTCCAAACGCGGCCCCGCTGGTAAGCTCTCTTGCAATTGGTTTTGCAGGGCCTGGCTCTCTTCTTCACCCAGATCGGTGACCAAGAGCTTCCAGACACGGGGCACAGCCAGATCCCCACAGCCTTGGGCCAGCGCCACCAGCCGAGCCAATTCAGGTTGCCACTGCGCAGCACTGAGCAGACAGAGCAAAAAAGGTCGGTTAGCATTGGAGCGACTTGCTTTGGCCGGATCAAAAAAATGGGGAATGCTGCGCAGATGTAATTTTAACATGTATAAAAAGCCTGCATCTGCTCGACCGTATAGTCGAGTTCAGCCTGGCTCAGGTGTTGGTGGGCGGGCAGGGTAATGATCTGTTTGCAATCGGCCTCACAGACCGGAAAATCCCCTTCTTTATAGCCCAAAGCCACCGCCGCAGGCTGCAAATGCAAAGGAATCGGGTAGTGAACCTTGGCTTCAATGCCCCGTTGGTTGAGAAAAGCCAACAATTGATCGCGGCGTTCGACGCGCAGCAAATAGAGGTGAAAGACATGGCGCACCCCGGCCCGGCGCGGGGGAATTTGTACCTGCGGGGCCAGCGGGGCCAGGGCCTGATCATAAAATTGGGCATGGGCCATGCGTTTTTCGGTAATCCAGGCCGTGTCCCCAATCAGGCGACGGCCCACCACCGCCTGCAGCGAATCAAGGCGCGAATTGACCCCCCAGATCGCAATTTGGTCGCGGTTGATCATACCGTGGTTGCGGTAGCGCCGCAGGGTCTCGGCCAGTTCTGCCGAGCGGGTGGTGATCACCCCCGCATCGCCCCAAACATTGAGGTTTTTGAGTGGGTGCAGGCTGTACCCAGCAGCATCGCTCCAGGTTCCGGCAGGCTGCCCATCAATTTGGCCTGCAATTGACTGGCAGGCGTCTTCGACCACCTTGAGACCGTGTTTGGCGGCAATCTCAGCAATCCGCGGCATATTGGCCAGATTGCCGGTATAGTGTACGGGCAAAAGCGCCTTGGTGCGGGGGGTGATGGCCGCTTCGATTTTTTCGGGATCGATCACAAAACCACTTTCGCTGTCGACAAACACGGGGGTCGCTCCGGTCATCACAATGGCTCCCACGGTCGCAAAAAAAGTCATGGGGGTGGTGATCACTTCATCGCCGGGGCCCACACCCAGCATCTTGAGGGAGAGGCCCAGGGCATCGGTGCCGCTGCCCACCCCCACGGCATAAGGCATGCCACAGAGTTCGGCAAAAGCCGTTTCAAAGGCCTGAACATCTTTGCCCAGGGTAAAATCGCCGCTGAGTACCAAGTCGCGGATATCTGCAAGATAGCTGTCGACTTCGGCGAATTGGCGGTCGAGATAGGAAAAGGGGACGTGCATGACTGAGACTCCTGAGCGGGTGTTTTAAGGTTCTCTGGTCATGATACCCAATCCACACCCCAGCGCCAAATAGCTAAAAATTACTCTGAATTTAATCGAAGCTTTAATTTCTTTGCGCCAGATCTGCGCCGGGCTCTGCGATAGAGAGAGTATAAATATTGTGCGTAGAGGATTTTTCCATGAAAAAATTACTGGCTTTGGCCCTGACCGCGTTGAGTTTAACCGCCTGTTCCAGTGCTCCCGCTTTGCTGCCTGCGGCCAGTCGCATGCCCATCAACACCCTGCGGGCCGCCGCCGCCCCCCAACCCAATTTACAAGAATTATTGCCACTTTTGCGTGAAATTTTTAAAAACGAACTGGCCGACGGCCTTCAGCCTGGCCAACCTGCGCCGGATATTAACCAAGTTCTGGAACAAAAGGGCCCCATGGCCTTCAAATTATTGGGCCAAGACGCTGCCGCCCGCCGCAGTCTTTACCCCTATGCCGATCAAAAAGTGATCAGCGAGTTTAACAAACCCTCCCCCAGCGACAATGTGCCCGCTGTGACACCCCAAGATATTCAAGCCCTGCTGCCCCGTTTGCAGCCAGGTGACGTGATTCTCTGTGGCAACGACAAATCTTTTGTACACGGCGCCTTGTATTTGGGCCGCGGTGAAATTGTTCACTCCCTGGCCACCCAGCCGGATATGCACGACCGCTTCCGGGGCGTGGTCAAAGAGAGTCTGAGCACGTATATCTCCCGCAGTGAGCGTGATACCTTTGTGATTCTGCGCGCCAAAGGCCAGAGCAGCGTGAATTTTACGCCCGCCTTTAATTACGCCGTGGCCCAGGTCGGCAAACAATACGACAGCCTGTTTCTCTTGCAAAACGACGAGCGCCTGTACTGCACTGAGTTGGTCTGGTCGGCCCTGCGCAAATTGGCCCGCCCGCCGCGTGTTTTGCCCCACACGGTTAAATACGGCTGGGAGATGGTCACGGTCGAAGACTTTATGGATTCTCCCGATCTGGACACCGTCTGGACCCGCAATTATTCCCGCCCCCCCGTCGGACGCTTGCATCGCTATTAAATTTTAGTGCGGGGCCTGTTTCAAACGGCCCGTTTGCAGATCGAGCCGCACCCGCCCAGCGGGGTCGGCCCCCAAATGGGCGTTAAAACGCCGCCCCTCAAGCTGAAGTGTGAGGATTTGGCCTGCTTGGGCAATTACCCGGCCCCGGTAATTCAGATCAGACAAAATATGCCCATTGGCGTCGTACCAATCTCGCAGCGCAACTTCGCCATGGGGCGCAATCTCGATCGCAATGCGGCTGGCGCACCAGCCCTGTTCGTCTTTGTCAAAATGGCCCTCGATTTCATAGTGGAATTGCAGGGCCGTCAGAGCAATCACTTTGCCATTTTTGTTGGTAAAACAGTCCAAAGAGCAGACCCCTCCACTGTAAGCAGGCGGGAGGCCAAATACAAACCAAACAGAAGTAAACATTTGGCTCAGCAGCCATCCCAGCAGCGGGACTGAACGTGGAAGGCAGATTTGCTTGCGGGGTTGAAGCGGGACAAGAAAACCGGGCATAGGACCTCACTTGTTGGCATGTATCAGTCTATTATAGCCTTTGCGCTTGCTTTTCCGTTTTTACTGAAAATCTGTTAATCTTTGGGATATCTTGCTTGATTTTTGAGGAGGTCCCATGTCTAACCGGCCTTATTCGTTCGCCACAACCCAGCGTCTCAAAGCGCTCTTGTTCCTCAGTCTGTCGATCTGGACCAGCATGCCCGCACTTTTGCCGCCGGCAGTTCAGCAGTCCTGGGCCGCCACATCAGAAGCCCAGGCCATTGCCGAAATTGAGGCCGCCACCCAGCGTCTACAGGCACTCTCAGCCCAATTTGGCCCCGTGATCGAAAATGTGGTGGAAGACCCTGAGGCCGCTTTGCAGGGGGCGATGATCGCCAAAAAAGAGGTGGCAGGTGTGCGCCGGGTGTACCAAAAACACGTCAAATTGTTTCCCAAAGCCGATTACGCGCTGCTGAGCGAATTGCTCAAGTATTACGATATCCTGCTGGATGCCAGCGTAAAAACAGCCAAGCTCTCCCAAGACTTGCAAAGTTTAAATGCCCTCTTGCAACAAAATGACCGGCTCGGCATGTTGAGCCTGGTCGAGATCATGGAGCGCAGCCTGCGGGAATTGGCCGCAGATTGGGACAATATCTCCCAGTTTGGAGCCCAACTCACCCAGCGCTACCCCGATATGGATTTATCTGAAAACAATCAGGCTTTTGCAGGTTTGGCCCAGACTTACCGCGAAAGCGCTGGGCAGTACCAGACATTGGCCCAAAACCTGCGCAGCGAGGCCGGCGATCAGGCCCCTGTCTTCAGAGAGTTTCAGCCCCCGGCCCCACCGGTGCCGCAACCCAGCAGCGAAAAGCTCTCCCCCGAAGTGCTCAAGGTCTTTCAGCAATTTGACAAAAACAAAGACAAAAAGATCAGCCTGGGAGAAGGCGAGAATTTTTTCTATTGGGTCGATAAAAACGTCAAATACCGCTACGACGATGAAAAACAAGATTCTCCCCAGCGCGGTTATACGGTCGGCGATGGCCGCCCCGGCAATGATTACCGTCAAAAGCCCCACGAAACCCTGAAAGAAATGATGGGCGATTGTGAAGACACGGCTACCTTGCAGGCCAATTTTTACCGCTCGTTTGGCAGCCAGGCCTATGTGATCTGCGTGAACTCCAGCCACCCACAATACCTGGACCATGCCATTGCCATTGTCAAAATTGCAGGCACCCCAGAGCAATACCGCAAGGCCCTGGGCGGGCTTTTGTCGTATAAAGTTGAACCGGGTCAAAAAGACGTCAATGGCAAGCCGGTCGAACCGGGTTATTATATGGCCGTCGACAATGCCTATTCTTCGGCCTTTGGGTATATCAGCGGAGGGATACAGCCAGGGCGTTTTCGCATGAAGTGTATTTTCCCCGCCAATGGAACTTACGATGCTGCCTGGCGCCAAGCATTGGGAACGATGTGCGGCAATTTTCTCTCAGATTAAGCAGGGGGCAACGCTGACCAATCCCGCAAAATGCGCCCAGCATCAAAGCCCACAGGCACTGGCAGAGGGCCCAGCCAAAGCAAGTTTTTGTCCAGGCGGCGGGCCCATTCCAACCATTCACTCGGCGCGCCCGCCCCAATCAGGGTATCAACCGTGGCCAGTAAACGGGGGAGTTCAGCTTCTGTCAGAGACCCCTCTGGCAGAATCAGATCGGGAATGGCTTCGGGATCAAAACCTTTGGCCTCCAACCAATCGGAGAGACGCTGTTGCCAAGTTTCGGGGTCGAAAGCGATCTCAAGCGGAAAAAGAACGCAGCAGATGTCAGACAGGGAATGAAACTGGCGCAGATAGGCTTCCAGGGCAAGCCAACTCTCAGTTTCAGCACTGTCCAAAGCCAAAAGCAATGTGTGCCCGCGCAGCCCTTCCAGAAGCAATGGCATTGCTTGTCCACGGCTCTCGGGGGTGGCCAACAGATACCACTGAGAAACCAAACTCTCAGCATCAAAGCCACTGAGATCCCAACCGGTGCTGGCCAAAGCGGCCCGAATGGCCGCTTGCTGGGGCATTTCATGGCTTTTTGCCGCAAGTTCAAGCACTTCCCACCCGCCCGTTGAGAACAATTGCAAAAGCCACTCACTGGTCAGCGCTTGAAGGACAGGCTGCTCCCAGCCCAAGGGCCAGCGACCCTGTAAAAGCTGAAGCAAACGTGGCAAAAAACGCAAATTGGGAACAGTCAGAACCAAGCGTCCCATGGGCTGTAACCAGTGTTTCCAGGTCTTGAGGCTGGCTTCGGGGTCGGGCAGGCATTCAAAATGGTTTTCAACCAAGAGCCAATCCAAGCCAGGGCCCAGCTCGCGCAGGCGCAAATCTGGGCGCTGGGCCTGCAAAAGCGCCTGGAGCAGCTCAGGCTGAGGGCTCAGCAATGCCCCTTCACTTTGGGCTGGCAATGATTGCAAGAGCCAAGTCTGAAAAGCGGTGTCTAGAGAAGGTGATTGCAACATGTTGAGGATCATAACATGCTGGCCAAAGGGGGCGACAAGGAATACAAGCTGAGTTGCGTCAAAAAAACAAAAATGAACGGTTAATTTGCGCTTTTTTGGGTATAATAAGGGCAAGCACAGGATACAGGCAGGTAGGCATGAACGTTTCTCATCTCCAAGGGGCCCAGTCTTTTCAAGTCAAAACCGTTGAAGGCAAACTCAGCCCAGAACAGCTCAAAGCCCTGGAGAACAATGGCCAAGTAGATATTGTCGTTGAAGACAAAGAGACCCATCAGACCCATATCATTTCCGGCGAAAAAATCGACCTCCAAGAATACAATACCCGCATGGGCAAAGCCGACCCCAATTTTAAAATGGGGCCCTATTACAATGCCGATCTCAAACCCCTGCAAAACATGGACGAAAACAAAGACGGATTTTTGGTCGAAGCAGAGACCAAACATACCGCTGGGGCCGCATGGGGCCAAGGGCTTGATGTCGCGGGTCGCACCATTGGGGGCGGGGCTGAAGTGGGTTCCATGTATGGCATGGCTTATGGCAGCAAAGTGCCTTTTGCACCCAGAGCCGGCATGGCCGTCGGCGTGGTGGTCGGGGGCTTTTTAGGGGGAGCAGCAGGTTTGCTCGCGGCCCCTTTTAAAGGGGTTGGCCATGCCGTTTCAACCCAAGGCAGCCAGAAAAATGTGCAGACCTGGAATTTTACCGAGAGCCTCAAAGCTGTTCGCTAAAGACAGTGCGAATCTGAAGCGTAATGCTCAGTGCCGAACGTCGGGGAAAAGCACCACACCCAAATGTTTTTCCAATTCTGAGATCAAAAATGGCAATTGAAAGGGCTTGAGAATATACCCAGCTGCACCCTGGGCCAAACTCTGTTTAACGGCCCCCGCTTCGCTGCAGCCAGAGAGCATAATCACAGGGGTATGTTGGGTCAAGGGATTCTTTTTGAGTGATTCCAAAAGTTTTAAACCATTGGGCTCGGGCATAAACACATCGAGCAGAATCAGGTCTGCTTGATAATTTTGGGCCATCAAATAGCCCAATTTGGACTCCTGGGCACCCAAAAAATCGCAACTCGACTCAGAAAAAAGATCGGACATATAATCTTGGAATTCGGGGCTATCGTCGATCAACAGGACTTTTTTACAAGGGTGGCTCATGGGGGTCTCCCTCTTACGCATTTGTCAGCTTTCATTTCTTATCGTACCCTAAAAAAGCAAAAAATCAGACATGTCTTTTTCAGATTCTGATCGGTTACACTGGGGTTAAACGCACTGTGAGGAAAATACCATGAAAAAAGTCTGTTTGTTTCTGTCTCTGCTCATAGCTGGTAGCCTTTGCCTCAGTGCCTGTGCTCCGCAGCAAAAACAGGCTGAGACACCAGAAAAAACCACAACCCAGGCCCAAGGCAGCTTTAAAACCCTCGCAGTGGCTGAAATGGCAAGCGTTTTAAAGCTACCCGGCCTGGTGATTGTCGATTTGCGCACCCCTTCAGAATTTCAGGCAGGGCACCTCAAACAGGCGCAAATGCTCGATTTTTATGCTTCAGATTTTCAAACGCGGCTGCGGGCCCTGGACAAAAAAAGCCCCTATTTGATCTATTGCCAATCGGGGGTGCGCAGCGCCAAAACCTTGGCCATGATGCAAGCTGCAGGTTTTGAAACGGTCTACGAATTGGCAGGTGGCTTTCGCGCCTGGGCCGATGCCGGTCAGCCTGTGACGCAATAAAGCCCTTATGAGCAAAGACGAATTTCTCTCTCATGAAGAACTGACAGTGGCCGCAGCGGGGTATTTGCCCCCCTTTTGGGCGGTGCTACTGCTCTTCAAACGCTGGCGGGTGAATTATTTTACGCGTTATCACCTGATTCACGCCGCTTTGCTCAATTTGGCCAATCTCCTGATTTTGGTTTTAACGGGCGGACTGACCATTTTGATTGCCACTTTTTCGGGTTATAACTTCTTGCTGACCCTGCTCACAGGCGGTTTGATCGCCCTCTCACTTTTGGTGACAGCCAGTTTTATGGCCTATTGCGCCTGGAATGCCTCCAAAGGCAATTACACGGTGATTCCTGGCTTGAGCCAATTGTATTATCTGATGTTTTCGCAACGGCCCGATAGCTCTCCCGAAGCGCTGATTCGCCACCACAAACAGGTCAAATCAGCCCAAAAAAGTGCCTTTCGCAAGCCCACACGCCGAGAAAGGAACGACTAATGCCCCCTGCTTTTAAACATTTATTGGCCCCCACGTATACCTTTGATCGGGTCGAGGGCATCGACTTAGAAAGCTGGTGGGCCGCGGGCCTGCGTGGCATGATTTTGGATGTTGATGATACCCTGACGCTCAAAAACAGTGCCTTGGTGGCCCCCCCTGTACAGGCCTGGCTCAAACAGGCCCGCCAGATCGGTTTTCACTGTTATATTGTCTCAAATAACCGCTATCCCCGGCACATTGCCCGCGTGGCTGAGGCCCTCGAAATGGAAGGGCTGGCCCAGGCCCGAAAGCCCTTTCCCCCCGGCTTTTTACAGGCCCTGGAAGCCATGCAATTGCCTCCCGAACAGGTTGTGGTGATTGGCGATCGGCTGCTCACAGATATTTTGGGTGGCGCTTGGTTGGGGATGCAAACCTGTTTGGTGGCCCCCGTGACCACCCAACCCAAAGCCTTAAAGCGCCTGCTCTATGGTTTTGAAAAAGGCCTCAGCCGTTTGGCTGGCGCACGCAGACCCGAAGTCTCTCCCCCCCCAGATATTCAAACTGATTGATCTGCATCAAATTTAGCCTTGCGATGAATCATGGCTTTTGCCTCAGAAAATCGCCAGAATAGGGGTGTAGACAAGATTCCCCCCGTTTCTCAAGGGGCAAAATGAGGTAAAGACCATGACATTTCAATTAAAAACCCAAACCGCAAAAGATCTGATGACCCCTGCCCCAATTACCCTGCGCGGCTTTGCTACTGTCAAAGAGGCTGTGGTGCTAATGACGGACATGAGCATCGGCGCTGTGGCGATTGTGGATGGCGAAAACCACCCCGTGGGTGTACTCAGTCAGACCGATATTATCCGCTATGATCGCGAAAAAACCGATTATCCCTTCTCGGTTTCGGAGTTTTATGAACGCGTGGTGCTCGATAGCAGCGATCAGATGCTGGGGGAATTGCATCTCGAAAATGTTGATACCATTCCGGTCTTGGACATTATGACCCCCGTGGTCTATTCCGTGGGGCCCAGTACCCCAGTCGATGATGTGATTCGCAAAATGCTCGACAAACACGTTCACCGCCTTTTTGTTGTCGATGGAATGGGTGTTTTGATTGGGGTGATCAGCACCTTCGATATTCTGCGTCATTTGCAAGAGGTTTAAAACCCTGGTTTAATCAGGAATTGCGCTTTGTGGGAAAGAAAAAATTAAGCAAAGGTGAAGATATCCTATTGTCCTCCAAAAGGCCTGTGCTATAATTCTTCTCACGAAGGGCCCAGATAGCTCAGTCGGTAGAGCAGTGGACTGAAAATCCGCGTGTCGACGGTTCGATTCCGCCTCTGGGCACTCTTCATGGACCTCAGAAGATCCTTAACCTACCCCTTCTATACAGCAGGGATCTTCTGAACCTCCCCGGGGACGTGGTGAAATGGCAGACACACTATCTTGAGGGGGTAGCGCGCGAAAGCGCATGAGGGTTCAACTCCCTCCGTCCCCACCTCCTGCCGGAAACGTTATTAAGACAGTTTTGCAATCATGACGCGTGTACTTATCACCGGCGCAGCCGGTTTTATCGGTTCCAATTTTGTGGAATACGCTCTGCGCGCGCATCCTGATTGGTCCATTACCAACCTCGACCGCTTAACCTACGCGGGTTTTCGCGTCAATGTCCACCCCTTTGAACAGGCCTTCCCCGAACGTTATCACTTTGTCTGGGGTGATGTTTGCAATCCCTGGATGATCGACCCCCTCGTCGCAGAACACGATCTGATCATTCACTTTGCCGCTGAAAGCAATGTCGATCTCTCCATTGTCGAAAGTGGCGAGTTTGTGCGCACCAATGTCGAAGGCACCCGCGTGCTCTTGGAAGCCTGTCGCAAAAACGGTTTTGCAAACAGCGAGCGCCGGATCTTGATTGTCAGCACCGACGAAGTCTACGGCAATGCCTGGCAGGATCGGCCCTCGCTTGAGACAGATCCGCTTTTACCGTGTAGCCCTTATGCGGCCAGCAAAGCGGGCCAAGACCTGCTGGCCTATGGCTATTTTGCCACGCACAATCTGCCCATTCTGCGCACCCGCTGCTCCAATAATTATGGCCCCCGCCAGGATCCCACCAAGCTGATCCCCCGCTTTGTCTTGCAGGCCCTACACAAACAGCCCCTGCCGGTTTATGGGCATGGGCAAAATACCCGCGACTGGATTCACGTCAGTGACCACAGTCGGGCCCTGGATGCGGTATTAAATGCCCCCGAGCGCCATTTGGGAGAGGTGTTTAATATTGGGGCCGACTGTGAAAAAAATGTCTTGGAGATCAGTCATTCGATCCTGGCTTATTTAGGCGATGGCCTTGATCTGATTCAATATGTGCCCGATCGGCCCGGCCATGTGCGCCGCCATGCCGTCAACAGCGCCAAAATTCAAACTGAATTGGGCTGGCAGCCCCTGGTCAATTTTGAGCAGGGCATTGCCCAAACCGTGGCTTGGTACCGCGACAATCCCACTTGGTGGCGGGCCGTTGTCGCTCAGCAAGCGCAGTGTTTGCCGACCTACAGCGATGTTTACGGCTTTGATCGTTGGTTAGAAGACTGAATTCCCAGATTTTCAAAAATCTCAGGCAATTTTCCTGTCTCTCTCGGCTATACTTAGAGTGGAATCCTGTTCATTTACATCACCTTGTCGTTTTGGAGTGAGTCCATGCAATCCATTCCCGGTTCGTCTCTGCCCACATCCGGTCTTTCCAATCTCAGCCAGACGGCTGCAGGGCTGCAGAGCACCGCAGACAAACTCAAACAAAATGCAGAAACCTTTGCCGACGGAGCCCTCACTCCCGAAGCGCCCGCAAGCATGCCCAAACCCGCCAGCGCGGCCCAACTCGATTCTGTCACTTTCTTAAATCGGGCCCAGCAAGGCGGGGTGGCCTCCAGCAAACAAGGGGGCGTAAGCTTAACGGTCAATGGCAGCGCTTCTGCCAATTTGCCTTTTATGGACGCCCCCAAAATTGGCAGCGATCTCTCCAATGTGCCCGATCTGCGCCTCAACGGCGGTGGGCAAATCGACCTGCGCTTTACCAGCCGCGAAAAGACCAATGGCAGTGGCTTTTATTTGGGATTGCGTGGAGATCTCAGTGCCATGGGCAGTACCCAAGGCGTGACCGACGCCGCCCGCACGGGCTCGGATTTGGCCAGCCGGGCCGATGCCCTGCAAACCCGCATGGCAGGCCTGCAAGATCGCATGAATGGCCTCGCAACCAAATTGCAAAACAGTCCCGGCTACCAGCGCATGGAGCAATTGGCCGGTCAAATCGCCAGCAATCCCGCCACCGCCAACCCGGCGATGTTGAATGAACTGCGCGGGATTCTCAACAGCGGTGAAATTCAAGGGCTCTTGGGCGATATGAACCAGAGTTTGGGTGAGATCAACGGCCTCTTGGGTGATGCCAGCGGCGCGCTGGGGGCCCTCGGTGATGGCAAACGCCAAGTCACAGGGGATGCCGCCGTGCGGGGGGCTGCTGAAGTGTATGGGGGTTATCGCACTCCGGGCATTGAACTCGGCGATTCGCGCTGGAAGGCCCGCTTTGGCGTGGAAGCCTCGGCGATTGTGCCTTTGCCCGCTCCGGCCCAGCCAGATAACGACATGGGCCTGCCCAAATTTAAATATGCCATGGCCAAAGTGGCTGCTACCGCTCAAATCACAACCCAGGGCCTGGGAGATATCCAAAACCGCCTGGGCCAGCTCCAGTCCAATCTGAGTGGACTGCAAAACGCCCTGAGTTCGACCTCTTCGGCGGTGGACTCTGCCGCCGCTGCTGCCAACCAGGGTACGCCCAGCACCCCACTTGGGGCCTTGACCCAGCTCAACCAGATTCAGCAGTCGATTACCTCGCTCAACCAAGCTGCCACCCAGGCCAGCAGCGCTGGGCAGCAGCTCAATACCAATCTCGATGGCCTTGCTGACGATATCGGCAAAGCGAGCATGAAGACCTCCCTGGGCCTGACCACGGTCACCCCCACAGCCCCCGTGGGTTTTGGTATTCGGGATATTGGCGTGGATCTCTATGGGCCGATCACCGAAAAGGTCAAAGCCAATATCGA
>JBFWRL010000095.1:0-21253 GCA_050248915.1 Candidatus Sericytochromatia bacterium | reverse complement strand
TTGGCGATGGTGGCTAGCTCACCAGCCAAGACGATGAGTTGGCAGAAAAAGCCCGAATTCTGCGCACCCATGGCTCCAAACCCAAGTATTACCACCACTTTGTTGGGGGCAATTTCAGGTTAGATGCCTTACAAGCGGCGCTTTTGCAGGTTAAATTGCCCCATACCGACACCTATGCCCAAAAACGCCAAGCCAAAGCCGCGAGGTATTCTCAGCTCTTAAACGAAGCGGGGCTGCCTGAACAAATGACATTGCCCGCCCCCGTGTCTGTGGACTTTAACCATGTCTTTAACCAATACATTTTGCGCTTGCAAAATGGCGAACAGCGTGACAGTTTGATGGCATACCTGAACGAGCAAAAAATTGGCAACGCCATTTATTATCCTGTGCCCCTGCATTTGCAGGCCTGTTTTGCCGATTTGGGCTACCGCGAAGGGGATTTGCCCGTTTCAGAATTGGCCGCAAAAACCACTTTGGCATTGCCCATTTTCCCAGAAATGTCGGACGCAGAGCAGGACTATGTGATTGAGGCTCTGCTCTGTTGGGGAGCTCGCCAATAGCGAGCCCTCTGCACAAAGGGGAATTAAAGCGCTTTTTGGCTGAGGTATTCGCCGCCGATGCCCAAAACCAGCCCGGCCCCCATGCTGGCCCAGCCCACCACTTCGAGCACAGCAGCAACGGGCAGTCCCACACCACTGAGGGCTGTTCCCGCCGACAAAACCCCGAGACTGGCATCAAAACCATTTAAGGCACTGGAAGCCCCAAATGCCAATGCAGCCAATTCATGCCCAGATTGATCTTCAGCCTGGGCCCGCTTAAAATCTTCTTTGGCACTCAGCGCTGAAATCGTGGCTCCGGCAATGGGCACCGAGGCACTCAAGGCCCGCGAAGCCCGCACAGCCGCAGCCTGTCCGAGCCGTGAGGAGGATCCCAAGAGGGCCTGATTGGCCAAACTTACACCTTTGCTCGCGCCCCGTTTGGCCGTTTCTTGGACCAGGGTCTGTTCGGTTTTTTCGAGCACAATCTCCCCTGTCTCTTCAGACACAAAAGGCAGAGAGACTGCGGCTTGGCCGTTAGCAGGAAGTGATGTCTGATCTTGGCTTGGCGGCGTTGCCTGTGATTCTGCAGCAGAGACAGGTTTCGCGTCACTGTGTTTGGCGGAATCTTTGACAGAAAGAGGCGTTGGAATGGCTGGCGTGGGCGCCAAAACAGAGGGATGAGAAGCAGCTTTGACCTGGCTCATTAAAAACACTTTCTCATGGGATTAACAGAAATTATGTATAAGCATAATCGTTTGCTCGCAAGGGGTCAACACCCGCTGTTCCCTCCCTCACTCGGTTGAAAGCGAAAAAGCACTGTGTCAAAAGAGCTGTGGGCCAAAATTCCAGGCAATTATTGTCATCCAAAGGGCTATAATAGGATAAGTGAAATTCTGTCTGCAAGTGAGCTTCAACCATGACCCAATTGCGCCGAGACCTTTTGCCGCTGCCCACCCCCGGCCTGATCACCGGGGCAGCCAACCAACTGCGGCAAAGAGGCCAAACAGCACCGATCCAGATCAGCGCCTCCCCCACTGCGCCACTTTCTGCACCAGATAGCGCTCCAATGAGCAGCAGTGCTGTAGCCACGGGCCCTTTAAATATGCCACTCAACAGCAGCGGCCCCAAAGGATCTGCCCCTGCTCAACTCGGCCTCTTTGATCCCCCCGCGACAGCCCCTTCGGCCCAGGCCGTTAAAGCCCTTGAAACCACCCTCAGTCAGCGACTTTCACTCAAAGGCAACACCCTGCCTGCTCCGCTCAGACAGCAATTGCAACAGAGTCTGGATCAACTCAAACAAAAACTGGCTTTTTACGATTTAAGCCAGCCCGCCGTGCGCCAAGAGGTACATGGCCTGCTCAAACAATTGGCCCAACAACTGAGCATGGCCAATTTGATGGAACCCCCGATCAAAGCAGGGCTCGACCAACTCACTGCGAGTGTGATTGCTGAATCTGGGGCCAGCGTGGGTTTACGTGTTGAGCCACGAGGCAGTTTGCCGGGCTTGCAATTGGCCCGCCCAGCCGGGCGGGAGCAAGAAACCCTTTTAAGCGAATCCAAAGAATTGCTCCGCGATCTGGAAAGGGCCAAACACAGCCCGAAAAAGCTCGATGCCCAATCCCTGCTCCTGTTTAGCCTGCGCGACGAACTGCTGCGGCGCAATCTGGAAATTTTGGCTCCCAAAGGCCCCGAAACCCCGCTCTTTGTCAATCACCCCGAAGAAGATCTGGGGATTATCCAAGGGGCGGTGGAAACTGTGGATAGCCTATTGGCCTCGACCCGCGATCTTCCCCCGGATCTGTTCAACGACCTCTCGCGCTTGACCGATGCGATTTCCAAAGCCGATCCCGGCCAGATCGCTGAAAGTGTGCGCAAATTGCGTGAGCAAACCTCTGCCACAGAAATTAGCGATCTGGGTCAGCAACTCAAAGATCTGGCCAGCCAAGACGCTTTGGATCTGCCGGGCTTGCAAAAGACAATCGCTGATCTCAACCGCTCTGCCAGCAGCTTGGACGCCACCTCTGCCGCCAAAATTCAAGATTTGACCAGACAATTGAGTGAGAGCCTGCAAAAAGGTTCGTCTCAGGCCGCAGGCCAGCTCAATACCCAAATGCAGGCTGCCGCAAGGCAATTGACTGAAATTGCCAAACAGGGCCAACAGATTTCTTTGCCCACCCCCATCACCCAATTGGTGGATCTGGCCTTTCAGGGCGTTCAGGCTGGCCCTCCCAATATTGGCGGGGGGCTGTCTAATTTGGTCGATCTTTACAGCCGGGGCATGAGTGGGGTCGAAAGCAAACTCCCACCGCTGTGGTTTCCGGTGACCATGCCTGTCCCACTGGTCTACAACAAAGGCGGAGATTCGTTTGTGCTGCCCGCTGGCTCAAAGCTGAGCCAAGACCGCCGCACGGGCGCTTATAACATTCAGGCCCCCGGCTTTTCTATGCAAACCGGGGGCACCCAGGTCAATGCCAATCAGGCCTCGATTCAATTGGGCAACGGGCTTGACCGCTTGCAAATGGCCTCTTTGGCCGTAAATGAACCCGGCCAACAGACCTTGCTGCAAAATGTCACAGCCCAGATCAACCGAAATGAGCGCAGCAGCTTGATTCAGGCCCAACATGTCACGGTCAACAACGATTCGGGTCAAATCCAGCTCGACAATGCACGTATGATCCAAACCCCCGAGGCCTTTCAATTGGCCACCGATCGCCTGCTCTACCAGCAGGGAGACAATACGCTCTCAGGGCAGAATATCGGGCTCTGGCAGAGCGAAAATGGCGGCATTGAAGATTTTCACGGGGGTGGCGAAAACCTCCAGTTCAACAATGGTCAAACCCTGGTCACCGCCGACCGCATGGGTTTTCAGATGCGCAATAACGAAAACACCGGCGCAGGGCTTTTGCGCTTTGCCGGTGAAAATGTGGCAATTCAAAGCGGTGATAGCCGGATTCAAGCTGCCCAGGGATCCTTTGACCTGATCAACCGCGCCGATGGTACATCTGGTGTGAGCATCGCCGCCGAAAACGCGGCTTGGCAGCAGGGCAGCCAATCGGTTACGACCCAGGGCCTGAGCACCCTCAAACTAGAGCGTGATGCGGAAGGGCGCATCCGCGAATTTTCGGCCCAATCGCAAAACGTCAATTATGCCAATGGCAATCAACTTGGCCAATTAAGCGACGGCCAATTGGCGGTCAAATACAATCCCGATGGCAGCCTCAGCCAGGTCGGCGCTCAGGTCGGGCATTTGCATTGGCAAGACCCCGAGCAGGGCCTCGATGCCAGCGGGGTGGGTCTGAATATGAACTACGGCCCCAATGGCCAATTACAAGGCCTCAATGGCAAAATCGAGAGCTTAAACTACCAGGGCCAAGGCCAAAGCCTGACGGCAAGCCAAACACAAGTCCAGGCCCTCTGGGGCGAAGACGGTCAGCTCAGCAGCGTGGCAGCCCAGGCCGGTCAACTGGAGTGGAAAGGGGCCAATGGTGAGCTGCTCAAAGCCACAGACACAAAACTCAACGCCCAGTACCACCCCAATGGTCAATTGGGCAGCGTCAATGCCAGCAGCGGTCAGGTCTTTTTGCAACAAGCCGGTCAGACCCTGCAGCTCGACAAAGCCCAGGCGGGGGTGACGTATCGCCCCGATGGTACTTTGCAAAGGATCCAAGGCGGGGCCGAGAAACTCGATTGGCAGTCGGGCAGTAATTCGCTCAAAGTCGAACAATTGCAAGGCCAGCTGAATTATGGCGAAAATGGCCTGTTACAAAATGCCCACCTGAGTGCGGGCAATTTGAGCTACCAAGGGACTTCTGGCCTGATTCAAACCCAGGGTCAGAGCAGCTTAAATCTCAATTATGGCCCCACCGGCCAATTGCTTATGGCCTCGGCCCAAACCCAGGCCCTCAGTTACCAGGGCAGCCAAGGCCAGTTTGACCTGACGGGTGGCAAGGTTGCTCTGAATTATGGCCCCAACGGTCAATTGCAGGCTCTCAATGGCAAAATTGACACATTTAAAGGCCAGATTCCCGGCCAGGGCCAATTGGAGGCCTCTCAGGCCCAAGTTCAGCTCAAATACGGTGAAAATGGCCTGTTGCAACAAGCTGGGGCCAGTGTCGGGCAGCTCAATTGGCAGGGTGAAAACGGCGAAAAACTCAATGTCCAAGGTTTGGGTGCCCAGCTCAATTATGGCCCCAATGGCTTGCTGCAAAGCGCCAATGCCCAGGCTGGGGATATCAACTACAATGGCAGTTTGGGCCAGGTTAATACCCAGGGCCAGACCACCCTCAATGCCCTCTACCGCGAAAACGGCGAATTGGCTTCACTCCAGGCCCAGAGTGCCCAAATTGACGTCGTCGCCCAGGGCATCACGGCCCATGCTGAGAACACCACCCTCAAACTGGATACTCACGAAAATGGTCTTATAAGCCAAATTTCTGGTTCGACCGATAATCTGCGCTTGCAGGGTGATTTTGGCACCCTCAATACGACGGGCACGACCTCAGTGGGCCTTAAATACACTGATGCGGGCCAATTGGCGGGTGTCAGCGCACACACTGATCAACTTAGCCTACTCCAAAACAATACCCGCCTCGATCTCAGTGGTGCCCAGCTCGATTTAAACTATGGCGACAATGGCCAGCTCTCTCAGGCCAGCGCCTCAATCACCCAGGGCAGTTATGCCGGGGATTT
This sequence comes from Candidatus Sericytochromatia bacterium, assembly GCA_050248915.1. GTDB lineage: Bacteria > Cyanobacteriota > Sericytochromatia > UBA7694 > UBA7694. Next base: position 16,025 of record JBFWRL010000095.1, on the reverse strand, counting down.
TGGCAAAATCGACCTCGCCAAAGGCGCAAGCCTCCAATTGCAATATGGCGACAATGGCCAACTCAGTCAGATTCAAGCCGGGGTCGAAAAATTCCAGTACGCGGGCGACAAAGGCCAACTCGATCTCAATGGCGCGCAGCTCAATGCCAAATATGGCGCTGACGGCCTGCTTGAAAATATCCGCTTTACGGGCGATTCAGTCGACTTTACAGGCACCACCGGCCAAAACCAACCTTTGAATTTTTCAATGGGCAATTTTGCCGCTGACCTGACCCAAAAGGCCGATGGCGGCCAGTCGTTTAATTTTAATGGCAACCAGATCAAACTCGATACCCTGGGCCACAATTTACACTTGCCCGAGGTGCGCACCCTCAACCTCGAAACCGGTGCCGATGGCAGCATCTCAGCCATGAATTTGCACCTGCCAGGCCACAATACCTACAGCAACCCCGACCTGAATGCGGCCCTCGACAATTTGCAGGCCTCGTATACCCAAGAGGGCAACGAACTCAAGGCCTCGTTTGACAAGCTCAATCTGGCTGTGCCCAAAGAGGGACTGACCGCAGAAGTGATCGGGGGCAAATTGGTCGACAACGACCGACTGACGAGCCTGCATTTGGATTCAGCCACGGTGGTCAAAAATCTCGAACAAGAGCTCAATGTTAAGGTCGAAAATGTCGATCTGCTGATCAACAAAACACCCACAGGCTCACTGGCTTCGGCTGATTTGCAAATTGCCAAAGCCGACGCCCTGGTCTCCGGCATGAACCTGATGGTGCGCACCCAAAACGGCGATCGCGTGCGTTTGAATATGCAGATGTCCGACGATGGCACCTTCTTGCGTGAGGCCTTTTTGCAGATTCCCCAGGGCGGGGAGATCAAACTCAGCAAAGACGACCTCAATGTCAGCCTCGGTGGCGGGCAAAAACTCAGCTTCAACCAAGACGGGAAAGGGCTCTATACCTTCCGGGGTGAGGGCCTGAATGTCAACGCTGTCACCAAAGACGCCAAAGTCCAGGTTCAGGGCGGCACGGCCCAAGTCAGTTTGGATTCCAAAAATGGCAATTTGATCATCGATGAGATCAAAGGCGTAAATGTACATGCCGAGGTGGGCGGGCAAAAAATTGATGTGAATATCAAAGAGATGGAAGGCTTCTTGGTGCGGGCCACCGGCATCTCCGGTCTGGCCCAAGGCGCAGCCATTCACCTTGTGCCCACCTCCGACAGTTCGCGTATGACCGCTGAGATTCACACCACCTACAATGGCATTCCGATTGCGGTTAAACTCGACAATGTGCACGAGTTAAAAGCCCTGGCCACGATCGAAACCAACCGCGCCCATGTCTATTTTGGCGATCCCAGCGGTCGGGGCAAAGTCAGCATTTCTGCCGGTCCCCTCGAAATGAAAGGCAGCGCGATTGAATTTGTGGCCCGCTATCAGCAATATGATCCCCAGCGCATGATGAGCACCTTGAGCCGGGCGATGTCTTCCGATGGCTTTGAAATTGTCAAAGGCGTGCAGGTTGAACTCGACGGAGTTCTGCGTTTGCAAACCCCGTTTAAAAATGGCCCCCACGCAGGGCTAACCTTGCTCTTCCCGCGCCCCATGACCATGACCCAGCAGCCCTTTGACCCCAACCCCTTTGCCGCCAGCCAGGCGGGCAAGGGCCTGAATGACGGCGCCACCGGCATCGTGACTGAATTGGGCTGGAAACACACCAATGGCGCTGGCACCCAGAGCACCTACGGCGTACACGCTGGGCTTGTGCCAGGCTCGTATTTAAGCATTGACCAAACCCAGGGCCAGACGACGTTGGCAGGTGTACCCCTGCCCAAGAATTTTTCATTGCCCACCACCGCCATCGCAGGTGTGACTTACCGCCGACATGGCGACAATTCGCGCCTGGACGTAATGGCCGGGGGCTACGTCAATCCCGCCGGACTCGCTCCCGCCACAATGCCCTTGTCTGAGCCGAATAAATTTGGGGCTTATGCTGGCTTTAATTACCGCGAGGGCAATTGGCAATTGGGGGTCACCAGCACCGTGGACCTCAGCCAGCGCAAACCCAATGTCGGTGGCATGGTGAGCTTGGGTTTTAGTTTTTAAAACTGTGAAAACCTTTTTTCAGCTATGATTGCTTGGTCATTGGCCTTTTTTAAAGGATTTAAGTGGGCTTTTTCGGGTCTATTTTACGCCCTTCACACCCAACGCAATATGCAGGTGCATCTGTTAGCAACGCTTTTGGCCTCCGGTTTGAGTCTGTATTTACAGATTTCGCGCTTGGAGTGGATACTTTTACTCTTGACCTTTGCCCTGGTCTGGATGGCTGAAATGGTCAATACCGCCCTGGAAGCCACCCTCGACCATTTGGCCCCGGAGATTCATCCCCAGGTCAAAATAGCCAAAGATGTGGCTGCCGGAGCGGTTTTGGTGGCAGCCATTTTTGCAATCCTGATTGGCTTCTTGCTCTGGGGACCGCGCCTGTTGAGTCAGCTGAGAGGCTAAAGATAGCCGCCCGTGGCATTAAATAATTGGGAAAAGATCCCTTTGTTAGAACCATCCTGGGCACCGTCACTGTCCCAGACCGCCACACAATTGCCGTTTGAATCCAGACTAATGGCCGGGTTGGCTTGGTGATCAGTGGTGGTGGTATTGACCCGGAATTCACTCCCTTGGGCCACACCTGCGGCATTAAAGCGCTGGGCATAAATCCCATTTTGGCTGCCGTCTTGGCCATTGCTGCTCCAACCGATCACAAAATTGCCCGCGTTATCCATGGAGACTGAGGCATTGTCTTGATCCCCTGTTGTATAGGCATTGATCTTAAATTCACTGCCTTGGGCCACACCTGCGGCATTGTAACGCTGGGCATAAATGCCTTTGCCATCGCCATCCTGGCCTTTGCTGCTCCAACTGACAACAAATTCACCACTGTTTTTCATCGCCACAGAGGGTATCTCTTGCTCATCTGCGGTGGTGGTATTGACCCGGAATTCTCCGCCTTGGGCCTCACCAGCGGCATTGTAACGCTGGGCATAAATTTCTTTCATCGTTCCTTCCTGCGCGTCGCTGCTCCAGACAATCACAAAATTACCGCTGCTGTCCATGGCTACTGCCGGGCGATCCTGGGCACCGGCGGTAAAGGTATTGACGCGAAAAGCATCGCCTTGGGCCTCTCCGGAAGCATTGTAGCGGCGGGCATAAATTCCCAGGCCAGAACCATCTTGGGCACCACTGCTGACCCAAGCCACAACGGCATTGCCCGCAGTGTCTGAGGCAATGGAGGGATAATCTTCATGGTTGTTCCAAGTACTGGAGCGAAAGGAGGAGCCCTGCGCCTCTCCTGCCGCATTAAAGCGTTGAAGATAGACGCGATTGCCCGGAAAAAAGAACGCCGACCAGGCCACCCAAATTTGGCCCTGGGCCGCGATAGCCGGGTTTTGTGAAAAGAGCGAAGTCACTTGAAATTCATTGCCCTGGGGCTGGCCCTGGGCATTGTAACGTTGGGCGGTAATGGGAACCTGAGCGCCAGCAGAAACAATATTTTTCCAAACCACGGTAAAATTCCCAGCGGCATCATGGGCGACAGCAGACTGTTCTTGTGCATTCGCCGTGGTGGTATTGACCTGAAACTCCCCTTTGCCCAGGCTGACATTGCTCAGCTCCAGGCTGGCATTGGCAGCGGTTCCTGCGCCGTCGACAGTGACGGTACCACTGCCCACGCGGGTGCCTGACATGTTCTGGGCCTCGACCTGCCACGTCCCCGGTGCCACCCCGGCCAGGGTGTAATTGCCACCACTGGCTGTCAAACTGGCTACATCTGCCCATTTGGAGCTGGGATCGCTGACCAATAGACGAACAGCTTCAGCCAAGGGCTTTTTATTGGCGGTATTCACAGCAATGCTGGCACTGCTGGTCTGGCGCAGGGCGGCATTTGAGAGGGCGGTGGCATCTGGCACACTGCCATCAGCGGCGATTTGGTCCACCAAAGCCTGTGAATTATAGCGGCTGGGATCGGTGGCAAAGGTCTGGCTGGCAGCAGCATACCCCATCATGCTCTCCAATTTGCTCTGCAAGGCGTCGCGATCCAGCAGGGCCAAACGGGCCGTATCGTTGCTGAGCAGGTTTTCGACAATACCGCCCAAGAGCCAGTGCCGCCGGTTCACATTCACAGTCAGAAAGCTGACATTGGCTGTGGAGGTGTATATCGCCTTGGATTCAAAGGCGGGCAGGGCATTTTTATCGGCATCAAAGGCCTGGGCCGTGACCACCCGCAATTTGCCCGCTTCGAGGGGAATATTCCCCAAGCTCAGGCTCAGGCTATTGCTGGTCACCGCCACCTGCTCCGAACTGATCGGCGTGCTGATACCCTCTCCTTTGACGGTCAGGCGCAAAAAGGCGATTTGCTCAAACCGTGCCAATTGGGTGCGAAAGCCCGTGGGAAACGGAAAGTGAACGGTGATTCGCTCACGGGGGCCAGCTTTGACGGGGCTCCCAGCCAAGGCTGCCGGGGAGAGGGCCAAGGTCTGCGGCAATGCACCAGGCGTATTCGGGCTGCAGGCGCTCAAACTGAGGCAGAGGCAAAGGGTGGGAAGTAAATAGAAATCTCTTTTCATGAAATTAAATGTCCTTTTGGTATTGTTTATTCGGATTAAACGGTCTGAATTAAAGCGCGTGACCCTGAGCACTGAAGCGTTTGCCCACAATTCCAGTGCTTTGTCCATCGCTGTTTTGACTCTGCCAAACCAGGGTAAATTGACCATTGGGCATCATGGCGATATCTGAGTCAAACTGATCACTGGTGGTACGGGTATTCACCAGAAATTCTGAACCTTGGGCAGTGCCATCTGCAGCATAGCGCTGAGCATAGATCCCATAACCGCCCCCATCTTGGCCATAACTTGACCATGTTGTGACAAAATTGCCCTGGTTGTCGATGGCAAGAGCGGTGGAATACTGAAAACCAGCTGTGGTGGTATTCACCCGAAATTCAGGGCCTTGGGCAGAGCCGTCTGCGGCATAACGCTGGGCATAGATCCCATATCCTGAGCCATCTTGATCAGAGCTGCTCCAACTGATCACAAAGTGCCCATCAGCGGCCAGGGCCACACTTGCACTGTATTGGGCCCCTGCTGTGTAGGTATTGACCTGAAATTCAGGGCCTTGGCTAGAGCCATCTGCAGCATAACGCTGAGCATAGATCCCTTTGCCGTCGCCATCCTGATTCAGACTGTCCCAGCTAAAGACAAATTGGCCGCTGTTGTTCATGGCCACACGGGGGAGAGATTGGCCCCCAGCTGCGGTGGTATTGACTTGGAAGCTGCTCAGCACCTGACCCGCAGCATCGTAGCGAACCGCCTCAATGCCTGAGCTATCACCATCCAGGCCCTCGCAGGCATAACCCACCACAAAGCGCCCAGTGGCATCCACACCAACAGTGGGATTATATTGGTCCTGAGCAGTGGTGACATTGGCCCGAAACTCAGAGCCTTGGGCCACACCTGCCGCATTGTAGCGCTGAGCATAGATCCCCGAGCCAGAACCATCCTGGTCGAAACTCGTCCAAACCACAATAAAATTACCCTGGCTGTCCATGGCCACAGCCGGTTCATATTGCTCATTGGCCGTGGTGGTATTCACACGAAACTCACTGCCCTGGGGCAGGCCCTGGCTGTCAAAACGCTGGGCGTAAACGCCCCTGCTAGAGCCATCTTGGGTCATACTGGCCCAGACCACAACAAAATTGCCTTGACTGCTGACCGCCACCTTGGGAACGGTTTGGGCTTGGGCAGTGTGCGTGTTAATATTAAACTCGCCCCGCCCCAGATTTTCAAAACTCACGCTGGCATTCAGGCTCTCAGCCGTTGGGGCAACTGCGGTTGGGGCAGTCACAACAGGGGCACCACCACCACCACCACCACCACCACCACCACCACCACCACCACCACCACCGCCGCCGCTTCCCGAAGAGGTGCTCTCAACGATAGGGGCCATAACCGCAATGCTGAGACTGGCTTTGAGATCCGTGCCGTCCAAATGCACTGTGATCTCAGCCGGGCCCGCTGCACTCAAAGCGCTCAAATTCGCAGAAAGTGAGCCCGTACTGGTCACGGCGATGCGCTCTGGATGGCTGCTCGACCAGCGCAGGGTGGCAGGTGAATCCACTTCTTGGCCCTTGGCATCAAGCAATTGAATGCTCACGCGGGACGATTGGCCCACAGCGGTAAAACTGCTGCGCTCACTCTGCAGTTTCAGGCTGGTCACCTGGGCTGGCAGATTTTTGAGCAAAGCGGCTGGTAATACATTCGTTTTTAAGACGGGATTGGACACAACAGCTTCACCCGGCTTTTGAGAAGACGAAGCAGAAATCTGGGCGTCTGTCTGAGCCGTCGTCTGCACCGAGATCTTGAGCGGGGCATCCGCCTTTGCAGGTAAATCGGGCAAGGTCACAGGTGCCTGACAGGCCACAAGGGCTAAAGACAGTGAACCCAATGCCGGTTTAAGGGCTTTTAAGAGAGAATTGAAAACAGAATTTTGCATTGAAAGAACCTCTTTGAGCTGGCTTTTCAATTACAATAAACTGCCCATTTTGAGGTTCTAAGAAAAAACTCGATAACCCACCCAATTTTTTAAAAAAATTGAAGCAGGCAAAATTGCTATTCCACTTCGATCTCAATCGTGGTGCTTAAATCCGGTCCATACGATTTATGCACTCCATCGGCAAATTGCAGGGTGAGGGTGTGTTTGCCTGGTTTGAGAGGCACTTCAGTGCTGGTCTGGCCTTTGCCAAAGTGGATATGGTTGTCATCTTTGGGAACCACATCACCTGTGGGTATGGGCTTGCCATCAATGATCAAATGGTGGTGACCGGTATTTTCTTTCATTTCCCCGGCGGGCAAAACCGTCATGCCCTCCAAGCCCATCTCCACTTTGACGGGGGATTTGAGTTTGGCCCCCGCCTGGGGAGCCACAAACATAATTTTGCCTTTGGGCTTGGCCTCCGTCGTTTTGGCTTCGCTACTGGCGGTATGTTCGCCACCGTGATCACTGGAATTGCCATTCTGGGATTGGGTTTTGAGATCTCCGGAATTTTCGGTTTTGTTCTCAGCGGGACTGCAGGCGGCAGCCAAGGCCAAAAGGCTGATCAAAAGGGGTAAGAGGGTACTTTTCATTGCAAAAAAACTCCTGTGATAGATCTGAGCCCAGTATACCAGCAGATAGCCGCGAAGGGCCTTTAAATGCACAGCTGTGAATGGTATCATTGGAGTTATATTTCAATGATAAAGATAGAAGCCATCGAGTTAGAGTTAAACAAGGTCCGCAGACAAGAGAGAGTTTATGTTTATTCGCTTGAAACCCCGATTTTTGATTTACCTGCTGTGTTTACTGCTCTGCCTACAGGGTCTTGGGGCCTGTGTTCCAACGACTGGCCCCTTACAAAACGAAGGGGATTTTGAGCTCAAATCTCTGGCAGAAAATTTTGTCAGCAGCTATATTCTCAAAGCCGAGGAGCGCTTTCAAATCAAAGCGGTCAATCCCGAACACCAAAACACCGTTGACAGCAGTGTTGCTACTTTCAAGCAGGATCTCGAGAAAGGCAGCATCGACAGCTATTATAACAACCCTTCTTTCAGCATTTTATTGGCTGCAGGCTCTGAAGGAAGCGCCTTTAACAGCAAAGAGGGCATTGAGCAAATTAGCAAAAACGGAGCAGTTTTTGCCCAAGCAGTGGTCTTTAATTTGGGCGACACCCGTGGCACCGTTTACAAAGGCCAATTTTCGGGCGAGCGCTTTTTCTTCAATCGCAACGCTAACCAGGAAATTTCCCCCAGTAACACAACCTATTTGATTGCCCTCAATCAAAATCTCGAAACCCAGGTCTTCAAAGGTCAGCTCTCAGCAGGCCTCTCTGCCGGTTCTGAAGGCAGCGCCCTTTCAGCGGGTTCTGAAGGCAGCGCGCTCTTAAAACAAGAGCTGAATCAGTCCCTTTTGCACGAAAATCAACTGACTTACCAAAAAACCCTGGTGATGTATCAGGCCAAAAACGAGGCCTATACCCAAAAAGTGCAAACCCTCAAATTCATTGTCGATCGCCTGATTCCCCAGGCCTGGACCGAAACCTATGCCCGTCTGATGCGGGCCTACCACGATGAATTGGACCTGGAATTGCGCATCATCCGCGGCTTGCCCAAAGGCCTGCTGGCTGATGCCTGGCAAGACGCCGTCAACCGAGTGGGACAGCGCTGGCAAGCCGATTGTGGCTATCCCGTGCCCGACAGCGGCAAACTCTTTCCCCAATATGGCCCCGATCGCTCGGCCATACCGGCGGGTTTTCAGAGTGACGCCCTCAATAAGGTCATTGAAGAAATCCCTGATTTCAAAGCCCGTCTGGCAGCAGAACTCAAACTGGACCCCCCCGCCCGTTTTAAAGGCAGCAATTTTGTGGCGGTTTTACAGAGCTACCAACAATCCCACCCCGAAATTTTTGCCAAACACCAATGGAAAGATGACTTTACCCCTCCCGCCTGTGTCAAACCACGTAAGCGCAGTGGAGGAGTGCAATTGGAGGCTATCCCACCGCCCACTGCACCTGGAGGAGATATTTCACGCAAATGAAAACTTACGGCAGGGGCAAATGGAGCAACGTTCCCTTGCAAGCACTGCCACAGTCTTTGGTGAGATCGACCAATTCCACGCCATAGAGCTGGTTTTGGTCAAAGAAAATACTCGGCATGCCCGTAAGAATGCGGTTCAAAGGCGCGCTTTTGACCTCTCCACTTTGCATGTCCACGCGGTAGACGCGGTTATTGGCAGCACTGAAAATATGCGTGCGCACCACATAAAAAGCCCCTTTGTGAGCGGTCAGGTTTTGGTGGGCAAAGCTGTAAAAGCCCTGATCATTCACTTCCACGGTTTTCAAAATCGTGCCCGTGTCAGGATCAATCTGATAAAAACGGGCAGGCTGGGTTTTGCCTTCGCTATCGAGGAAGGTTTTGTGCAAGACCCAAAGTTGCTCTTGACTTTGATCTCCGTACCAGGTGATTTCTTCAGCTCCCCCCAGCGCGGGCATGTCTTTTAATCTGAGCGTTTTGACCAACGCGCCAGCTTTGCTGAACTGAAAAAGGGTATTGTGTTCGTCCAAAAACCAGAGGTGATTGCGTCCATAAGTGGCCCCTTTGTGAAAAGGCAGGGGGCTTTCCGACAGAATCAGGTTGCGGGCCTTTTGGCTGCGCAAATCTTGCGCCAAGAGACGGGTTTGTTTGTCTTCTTTAATATATTGCCATAAATATTGACCGTCCCAGGCCATGGTGTGGAAGGCTGCCACCACCAAACTATCGGCTTTGAGGATTGATTGAGTAGAAATCTGTGCTGGGGAAGAAATCTGGCAGGCACTCAGCAAGCAAGCGCAAGCCAGCACAATCGAGGTGAGTTTTTTCATTTGATCTCTCCAGTAATTACTCCAGCTGAAACAAATTATTCTAACATTTGGTCAAACAGAGTTTTTGATAAACTCGATAATTTAAAAATATTGAGTGAAAAAAATTAAATATTTTTTGAAAAAAAAAGCCGCCCAAGCGGGAGGCCAGAAAACATGCGGGTGCAAGGGGAAATGTTTAAACCAATTCAGAAGTGCACACCCGGTTGCGACCAGCGGCTTTGGCACGGTAAAGAGCCTGGTCGGCGCTGCTGAGCAAGTCTTGGGATTTGCGTTTTTGCTGGGGCATCAAACAGCTCGCGCCCAGACTCAGGGTCACCGTGACAGGAGTGGCATCGGCCACTGGCAAGAGTGGGAGAGCATGAACAGCGCGTTTGAGTTGCTCTGCGACTTTTTGGGTCTCTGTCAGATCTGCGCCGGGCAGAAGCACCACAAACTCTTCGCCCCCATAGCGGGCCACTTCATAGCCCTGATTTGCCAGGCTGGCTTTGAGGGTTTGGGCCACAGCGACCAGACAATCATCGCCAGCGAGATGGCCAAATTGATCATTGTACTGTTTAAAAAAATCGATATCACAGACGATCAGGCCCAGTGAACGCCCTTCTCTGATGCCCAATTGCCATTCACGGGCCAGCAGATAGTCAAAATAGCGGCGATTGGAAACCCCCGTCAGGGCATCGGTCATGACCAACGCTTGCAGCTTGGCATTTTGCTTTTCCAAAGCCAGGCGCATTTCTCGCTGGTCTAAAAGCTCATTTTGCAAAGTGCTTAAACCCTGGGCCCGAAAATGGCTGAGACAGGCCCAGACGCCACAGACAACCAAAAGGCCTGCCATGAGCGGAAGCCCCGCAGATTGGCCCGAAGGCAAAAGCAATTGGGTAATCAAAGCCTGTACACAGGCATAAATGCCCAGCAAAGGCCAAACATAAGGCGCTTTGAAAGGGGCTTCAGAAATTTTGACTTCTTCCAAACGGGTGTTCTTTACTAACATTTGCTATCCCACCTTAAAATTCATTCAGGTTAAGGCCTATTGTAGGGGGCCCATTTTTGCCAATGAGAATAAAACTCGATAATGAAAAAAAAATTTAGATTTTTTTTGATCGCTGTTTTGAAAAAGGATATCGAGTTATCCTCGATAAATGCAAAAAGGCAAGTCACAATAGAGACAGAAAATGACACGAGGACAGCCCATTATGAAATCTGGTTTTTCAAAAGAAGAGCAAGAAAATATTTACCGTGCCAAAGCAATCCTCAAACAGCTCTGGAAAGACAGCGGTTTAAACCAATCTGCCGTGATTGAGGCCTTGGCCGAGCGTGGCTTGGAAACCAATCAATCCAGTTTGGCCACCTGGCTGAGTTCCAAAGAGGGCAATTATTACCGGCCAAAACAGGAGTTTGTCAAACCCCTGTTGGAAATTTTTTGCCCGCCTGAGCAGGTCGAGACGACCTTTGATGAAGTAATTACCCTCTTGGGCTATCTCGAAGGACCCTGGACACCCGAAATGATCAAAAACCGGGTGGCACATCAACTCAACACCAATCTAGAAGCCACTCTCAAGCAGAACCAGAGCCATTTGCGCAGCCATTTGCAAGCCCTTGATGGGCTGCTCGATGAAATTGAGCCCTTGATTCTGGACTACGACAAAGGCTATCCCACGGTTTTTATTGAACAAGACAACCGGTCGCTACTCTGGCAATTATTGGGCAAAGACAAAGATCTGCACAAGGCCTATCAGGTCGAATCGGGCTACGAAGTGCCCTTTAGCCAGATTCGCTGCCAGGAGACAATCACCCAGATTATCAACAATCTCAACGAGGGCACCCGCCTGTTACAGGCCTATGTCGACCGGCATATTACCGAGGAAGAAGAGGGTTTTTTGCTCTTTGACTTTTACCGGATTGAAGACTTTGTTACCTATGCCTGGGAAATTGCCGATCGTCTGCTCAATAACAATGCCCTCTGCAAAGCCGTCCCCATACTTAAACGCACCCTTTTACGCACCATGACGGTGGCCTGGGGCATCCACTATATTCTCGAAAACCAAACCCGTGATCTGAGTGAAATCCAGTTTCAAAACGTGCTCAAGCTCAAAGGAGCCGAGGCCCAAGCCGATGTTCATTGCAGTGTCGCCGTTTATACGGGCATGTTAGCCCGCCAGTATTTGCGCAGTGTCTCTCCCGAGCGGGCGCGCCAAGGTCTGAAACTTTTCGACAAGGCCGAAACGCAACTCAGCACTTATCACACCCAGGTTTTAACCAGCCAAGATCACTATTTTTATAAAAAAGAGCTGGCCAATTTGTATTACGATGTGGCCAATTACCTGCTCAATCACCAACACCATTTGCCCGAGGCCCAGAAACGATTTCAAACAGCGATGTCTGCAGCCAATGCTCATTATGCTGAGGTCTTAGATACCCCCAATGTCTTTGTGCAGGGTCTCTCCTTTTTAAGAGCCTTACATATTCAGATTTTTTATATGATCAGCTCTGCATGGGTGGAAAGCAAACCCAAAAACGCGATCAAACTGATCAATCTGCTCAACGATGGTCAAATGTTGGACGATCAGTTTTGGAAAATCCAAATAGCCAAGGCCATTGCCTTCGCCGTCCTCAGCCTCAAAACAGACAAAGCCGAAGAAAAAGCCCAGTTCAAGGCGATGGCCCAAGAGGCCCTGGATCGGTCCCGTTTGGTAGAAGGCTTTGGCGAAAAAACCCAGCGCGAAATCCAAGACGAGTACGCCCTGCGCCAATTATTTGCAACAGACTAAATCAAAACACATCCAAATCTGTGCGCCCGGCAGCCATCAGTGCGTCCAGGGCAGCTAACGCAGCCTGAGTGGAAGCCAAAAGATCCGCATCCCCTTTGTCTTGGCGCAATTGCAAAGCAGCCAGAAAACAGCCCCGAGCCTCATTAAACAGCCCTTGTTCAGCCAAAAACTTGCCCAGGTGTTGCCAGGCAAAATCACGGTAAGCAAAGGCCTCTGGCCGTTCGGTCAGCGTCAAAGCAACCTGAAAAAAATGTTCTGCCGCTTGATTTTGCCCCGCATATTGATATGCCGTGCCCAAGCGGATCAGATTCGCAGCCTCAAAGGCAGGCAAATGCAGATCTTGAGAGAGCTTTAGGGCTTCTTCAAGCAATTCTACAGCCTCGGTGTATCTTTGCAAGAGACGGGCATAGGTGCCCAAAGAGCCCAACATGCGCAAAAGAATCTGGGTATCGCCCCGCTGACGCACACGTTCCAATTCGGCACGCCCCTCGCCATAGGCCTCCCAAAAAGCGGGATCTTCGCTGCGGATATCACGCAGGAAAACAGACATGGTTAATTTTGAGAAATGGTTCCGATGGTCAGGCCAATGGCGCCACCAATCACGGCACCCAGAATGGGTTTGCTTTTCCAACGCGAACCAATGACTGCGCCGATGGCCGCGCCACCAAGGGTGTGAGAAAGCGGAAAGCCGCCTTTTTTATACTCAACGGGCTCTTGGGTCACAGCGTAGCTGGGATAGGCCGCTGGCTGTTGATACTGAACAGGCTGTTGTTGGTATTGCACTTGCTGTTGTTGATATTGAATTTGCTGCTGCTGAGCATAATAAGCCGCATTGGGGTCTTGGTATTGAACCGGGGGAGCTGCTTGTTGGGCTTGAACTTGCTGCTGAGCGTAATAAGCCGCATTGGGATCTTGGTATTGAACCGGGGGAGCCGGTTGCTGGTACTGAACAGCAGGTTGAGGCTGTTGGTATTGCACAGCTTGGGGTTGGGCCGCGTAGGTCGCAGGAATGCCCTGAGCAGAGACCTGATTCCACTGGGCCTGATCGGGTGTATAAGCCGCAGGTGGTTGGGGAATGGGAACCAGGGTCGGCACCTGAGCAGGGGCAGCTTGATAGGTCTGAGGGGGGGCAGCTTGCAAAAGGCTGTTCAGGGGTTGCAGACCTTGCTGGACCATGGGTATGAGGCTCCTTGGATAACGTTGCTTGGTTCTATTATCCCCCAAAACACGCCATTTCTAACGTCTCTGCGATTAAGAGTAGGATAAGTTTTGCTCAAATCTCTGATGTACAGCCAACAGAGTTCAATAAGCGCTTTTTTTCAGGCCAGAACAGGCTTTACAATAAAAGCAGTCAATCCGTGGAGCAAAAATTGAAATACCGTTTGGCACAATTGCGTCTCTTCATGCGGGTGGGTCTGCTTGGCTTGCTGCTAACAGCCTGTCAAAGCCCTTTACCGGCAAATGTACCCACACGGGCAGTTTCACTCTTTTGGCTCAATGAGCCCCCCCTTCAGACCGAAATTTTGCTGCGACTCAATAGTGCCCCCAGCAGCGAATGGGGTCCACTTCAACTGCTCAATGCCGAACTCAAGCTTTACAGCCAAGCCCTGCCAAACCCATTGGCCACCCAAGCCCAGCTCAGCAAATTGAGACAAGATCCCCGTGTCATCTACGCCGAAATGAATCAAAGTTATGCCTTGGAACAGAGCGCTTCAGAACAGCTCACAGATACCGCCGAAGGGTTTCAGATCAGCCAGGTCGATCCCAGCAGTTTGCCGCCACTGGCTGAGATGTGGAATCTCAAACAGGCCAAAATTCCCGAAGCCTGGAAACTGGTAGACAAACCCACCCCCTTGACGGTGGCCGTGATTGACTCGGGTGTAGATCCCGATCACCCCTTGCTCAAGTCCCAATTGCTGCCCCTGGAAGACATTTGGAACGAGGTGGTGGGCAAAGACATTTTACGCAGCAAAAGTGACAGCAACTTCGAAGAAAATTATGTCGGACGGGATGGAAATGGTCATGGCACCCATATTGCCGGCATTGTGCACATGATTGCCAATCAAGCCCAAGCGGGGGGCCCCGTTAAAATTTTACCGATCAAAGCCACAAATATGGCTGGGGCCACCAATGCCTTGGTTTTAACCCAGGCCTTTCAACGCGCCCTGGAAAAGGGTGCAAAGGTGATCAATTTGAGTATCGGCACAGTCAACGAGCGCAACCCACCGGGCTCCAAAGCCCTCCAAGACATCATTCAATTGGTACTCAGCAAAGGCATTGTGGTCATTGGTGCCACTGGCAACGAAAGCCAGCGCAGCCTCAATACGGTGGCTCAGATCTCCGCCCCGGCATTTTACGAGGGTCTGATTGCCGTGGGGGCGGTTAACGACAAAAACAATGTCGCCGATTATTCCAATGGGGGTCCCGAAATTGAATTGGTGGCACCCGGTGGGGGGGGCGCTCGGCGCAACGCGGGCAAACAAATTCTCTCAAGCTGGCCCACTTACCGCACATTTGAATCTTACCAAGGTCGCATTCGCACACTCGGCCAGGCCTCAACTTCTGGTACGTCGATGGCCGCCCCCCACGTGACCGGTACAGTGGCACTGTTGCTGGCCAAAGAACCGCAGCTCACACCGAGTCAGGTGCGGGCCCGCTTGATGGTGACAGCAGATGATCTCAAAGGCAACAGAGAGCAGACTTCCGGCTTTGACCAGAGCACTGGTTGGGGACAACTAAACGCCTTTCAGGCACTGGGCTGGAATCTGCATAACAGCGGAAAATGAATCCGCGCCGGAATCGGCCCTCGAATCAGTCTTTGTCGCGCAATTGTTCAATTTCTTGTTTAAAAAAGGCCTTGTCCAACTCGGCCCGTTTTTGATTGTGGCGGGTCAGCTCACGGGCTTCAGCTTGGGCTTCTTCCAGACGCTGGCGCTCCAAATTGTCGTGTTCAATATTTTCATGCACCTTGGCCAATTCTTCGCGCTCTTGGCGGGCAGCCAGCTCTTCGGCATCTTTGGCAACCGCATTGAGCTGGGCTGACTTGGCCTTTTCAGCCTGTTGCATGGCTTGAACCTGCTCAGCGTCGCCATCTTTACTCGGAGCAATCTCTGGAGTCGAGGGAATTTTTGCCAAGGTCTCATCAATCGATTTAGATAAATCTTCGCTCTGAGCCAAGGTTTTTTCCCAGCGCCGAGAATCCCGGATGACACCTTCTTGCACAGCTTTGGATTCCACAATTGCAGCTTTGGCCTGGGTCAGGGTCTGCTCAATTTCTTGATCGAGTTTTTCAATCCGGGTTTGCACACTGACCACCGTTTGTTTGACAAAGGGATCCAGCACTTCTTGAACCACTTTGCGCTCTTCGGGTTTGAGCAAAGGCTCAGCCTGTTTGACCACATCCAAACGAATCAGCTCTAATTCTTGCAGCTTCACCGTTTCAACCTTGATCTCAGCACGGGTCTGTTCCAATTTTTCGGTCTGGGTTTCGAGCTTTTGCGTGGACTGGGCCAGATTGGCTGTGGCTTTGAGCGCTTCGCTTTTGCGGCGAGCCAAATCACCGGCCATTTGCTGAATAAAATTCTGCTGTTGTTTGAGCAAATCGCCCAGGTGTTTCATCACTTCGAGCTGTGAAACCTGGCGACCAGAGATAAAAAAGGTTTGGCCTTCGGGACCATTTTGAATGCTGACATTCCACTGGGCCAACAAGAGAGGGCTGACATCGATAGTGGCCGATGGATTGGGTGCAATCAGACTGGGAGCAGCTTGAACCGCACTTTGCAATTGTTGGGCCTGACTTTGGGCTGTCTGTATTTTGGCA
>JBFWRL010000094.1:0-21397 GCA_050248915.1 Candidatus Sericytochromatia bacterium | reverse complement strand
GCTCTTCCGATCTGTGCAAACGGGCGGCGGCGGCGGGATCCAATTGGCTTAAGCGCTGGTGTAAATGGCCTTCTCCCTGCTCTGTTTCGGCAGTCAAAAGATTTTGACGCAGTTCAAGGCGGGGGGCCACTTCGGGGATTTGGTAAGCATAGAGCAGGCTTTTTAGATAGAGGCCTGTGCCGCCCACAATCACCGGCAATTTTCCCCGGCTCCAAATCTCGGCCAAAGCAGCTTCTGCAGACGCCAAATACTGAACCAATGTAAATGTCTCACGTGGATCGGCAATGTCAAAGAGGTGGTGAGGCACTGCCGCTTGTTCTGCTGCGGAGGGTTTGGCTGTGCCAATATTCAAATCTTTATAAATTTGCCGCGAGTCTGCACAGAGCAACTCACCCTGATTCTGACGGGCCAATTCAAAGGCCAAACTGCTTTTGCCCACAGCTGTCGGACCCGCAATCACAACCAATCGATAACAGGGTTTTGGGTCACTCATGGCAGGTCTGAATTTTGCTGACGCATTTCTTGTAACTCTTTTTGCACCACATCTTGGTAACACGTTGGGCAAATGCCATGTGTGAGCTGGACATGGGTATGTTCAGAGAGATAACTTTCCAATTTTTGCCAATAATTTTCATCGTTGCGGATATTTTTACAATAGGAGCAGATGGGCAAGAGTCCGCGCAGTTCTTTGACATTGGCCAAGGCCTGTTCCAATTCTCCCAAGCGTTGACGCAGCGATTGTTGCAGGCCCACAATCCGCACACCCACATTGAGTCGGGCTTTGAGCTGGGCTGGATCAACGGGCTTTTCTAGATAGTCATCGGCTCCGGCTTCAAGGCCCTGGATCAAATTGGCTTTGCCTTCCATGCCCGTGAGCAGCAGTATATACGTAGATGTGTGCGTCTCACTTTCGCGCATTCGGCGGCAGAGGCTCAGTCCATCGAGGCCGGGCATGCGCCAATCGAGAATGACAATGGGCGCAGGATCTGCTTCCAGTTTGTCCCAGGCTGTCTGACCGTCACTGCTTTCTGTGACCCGATAGCCCCAGCTATTCAAAATTTTGCTGGTCAGCCGCAGGCTGATCGGGTCGTCTTCGGCGATCAAGACATGCATGGGGGTTAACCCTGGTTAAATTCTTGAGAAACGCGCTGATACACCTGTTTTGTCTGTTCGGCAATGATGTCCCAATTGAAGGTGTCAATCAAACGTTGGTAAGCTTGATCGACCATCCACTTGGCCCAATCGGGGTGAAAGAGCACCTGTTTAATGCCCCAGGCCAGCGAGTCGGGGGAGCCTTTGTAGGTTTTCATGCCCGTTACGCCGTGTTCGACAATACCCCCCAGGCCGCCGGTATCCGAGACCACCACGGGGGTGTGGGCGGCCATGGCTTCCAGCGCGACGATCCCAAAGGGTTCGTAGAGGCTGGGATAAGCGGCCACATCGGCCACGCGCAGCAGTTTGAGCAGGTCTTCGTCAGAGACATATCCGGGCAGGCTGACCCGATCGGCAATGCCCAAGGCCTGGGCACGGTAGCGCAGTTCTTCCAACATGCCGCCTTTGCCTGCGATCACAAAACGGGCGTGGGGCACTTCGCGCAAAACTTCTGCAGCTGCGTCAATCAAAATCTGAAAGCCTTTTTCGGGCACCATACGCCCGACAGACACAATCAGGGGTTCATGATCCATGGCCAAGCGGCGGCGGAAGTCCATGGCATCGGGAAAGGGGAAGAGAAATTTATCCCGTTTGATGCCATTGGGAATAATGTCAATTTTGCTTGCGGGCAGATTGTAATTGCCAATCACTTCGTCTTTCATATAATGGCTACAGACAATGGTGCGCCAAGCCTCATAATTGAGATACCACTCCATGCTGTGCACATAGTTTTGGATTTTGTTGTGAATCCCGTTCCAACGGCCGGATTCAGTGGCGTGAATGGTGGCCACCAGAGGCTTGTTATACATATGTTTGAGGGTAATTGCGGCATGGGCCACCAGCCAATCATGGGCGTGAATGATATCGATTTGCTGGGTCTCCATCAATTCCATGGCGGTGCGAATAATCCCAAAATTGAAGTGCAGCACCCAGGAGAAAAAGTCGGGGGCTTCAAACTGAAAATCTTTGACGCGGTGGATGTCTACGCCATTGACCTGGGCATATTTGGGGGTACCCGGATGATCTGCTGTAATGACATCGACTTTTTCCCAAGAATGGACCAGGGCCTCTGAAATTTCTTCACTGTGACGGGCCAGGCCCCCCACCACCCTCGGGGGATATTCCCAGGTCAGTTTCAGAATATTCATGTATTAACCTCTCAGATATATTGGGAGTGCGGAAGCGATAACCCACGCCCCGCACTGTTTCTATGCATTTTACTGTTCCGTTGCTTTCAATCTTATCACGGAGCCTGCGAATCTGCGCATCGATCGTGCGTTCGTTGACCTCATTGTTTTCCATTTGGGCAATCAGGTCTTGGCGGCTGAAGACATAATCAGGTTTTGAGATCAAGACGGAGAAAAGGTGATAATCCCGGTTGCTCAATTGAATCAGTTGGTCTTCAAGCCAAATTTGTTTGGTCGTTTTTAGCAGTGTCAAACAGCCCAATTGGAGTTGATCGCTGTTTTCTTGCTGGGAGGCGTTCAGGCGGCTGTGTTGCGGAATGTGATAGCTCATGCCAATTCTGCGAACGGCAGCCCGCAGTCGGGCCCGCAGTTCTCGGATCCCAAAAGGTTTGGTGATATAGTCTTCGGCCCCCAGCTCCAGACCCACTACTTTTTCGGCCGTTTGGCTCAAGCCTGAAAGAAAGAGCACCTGCAATTTGGGTTGGCGTTTTTTGAGCAATTTGCAGACATCCATGCCGTTGATATCGGGCAAAATGATATCACAGACGGCAATGTCGGGTTTGTGTTCTTTGGCGATTTCCAGGCCCTGATTGCCACTCAGCGCCGTGCGAATACTCCAGTCTTCGTTACTGAAGATGTCTTTAAAGACCTGACACAAAACAGGATCGTCATCAATCAATAAGATTTCAGGCCGGGTGCGACTCATGGCTATTTGTTTTGACTTCTTTACTTTGGGCTGTCTTATTATTATACCGAAGAGTCAGAACAAAGTATCAAGGACCTTGCGGGCTGGGGTGTTATAATAACTAGCAAATTGAGAGAAGTAATCAAGCAGGGAGGCCTCGGAATTTGTCATCCGGCCGATTGCCTTTTCAGCGCGAGGCCCTTGCTCAGCTTTCCAAAGAAGCCCTGATTGACTTGTTATTGCAGGAGCAAACAGGGGGGGGCAGTGACCTCGAAGCCTCCGAGGCACAGTTGCGCAGTATTCTCGATAGCAGTTTGCAATCGGTCACACTCATTTCTCCCGAGCAAAAAGTCCAGGCCTTTAATCGCCGTTCTGCTGAAACAGCCCAACGGGTTTTTGGGCGGAGGATGGCTGTGGGACAACCGATTGAAAACTATATTTTTCCCGAAGACCTTGAAAATTTTCGCCGTGCCATGCAATTGGCTTTAAAAGGTGAAACCTATTGGGTCATGAAATCGTATCTGGATGCACAGCAGCAAACCCGTTGGTTTGAATTTAACTTGATCCCTGTGCGCAATGCCCAAGACAAGATCATTGGGGCCTGTATGGTGACCCAGCCACGCACCGAATTGATGTTGGCCCGGCAAAACCTTCAAACCAGCCAAGATCGACTCCAATTGGCGCTCAAAAGTGCCCGCATGGGGATTTGTGAATGGGATATCCGCCAAGGCACCATGCATTGGGACGATCAATTGCTTGAATTGTATGGCGCACATGCCTTCTCGCGTGTGTCTCCCCTGGAAACTTGGTTTGCCTGTATTCACCCAGAAGATCGCCTGCGTATGCAAGAAGAGTTTCTCTCACTCTTGGAGCAGGGCCAGGAGCGCTGTCAGCAAGAGTTTCGCATCATCCGCCCCAATGGTGAACTGGTTTGGATCCAGGCCTCTGCCCTGGTTGAAAAAGATCTCCAGGGCCAAATTACCCGTGTTTTGGGGATTCAGCAGGATATTTCTCAAACACGGGAGTCGCAAGAACAGCTGCGTTTTCAGGCTTTTTTGCTCAATACGGTCGGCCAAGCGGTGGTGGCGGTTGATGCTGCAGGGAAATTGACTTTTTGGAATCAAGCAGCCGAAAATCTCTATGGCTTTTCGACCATGAAGGGCCGTGGTTCTTCGCTGTTTAAACAGATTTCGGCCCCTGAAGCCACTGTTCAATTGGCCGCGATTTCGAAAAATCTTTACCAAGGTCAGAGTTGGTCGGGGGAATTGCCCGTACGCAGTCAGGAGGGCGCGCATCTGCACGTTTTGGCTACCATTACGCCGCTCTTGGATGAACAGGGCAAATTGGCGGGGGTGGTGGGCATTTCTTCAGATATTTCTGCCCTCAAAGCCGCAGAAGAAAAGCTCAAACAGGCGGTTCAAGAAAAAGATGTGCTTTTGCGCGAGCTCTATCACCGCACCAAAAACAATCTGCAGGTGATCTGTGCGATGTTGGGGTTGCAGGCCATGGTCGAAGTAGAACCGCGTTTTCGCCAACAATTGCAGGATTTGGAAAACCGGATTCATGCCATGGCTTTGGTGCATCAGATGCTCTACCGCTCTGAACACCTCTCCCGTCTCAATCTCAAAGAGTATCTGCAACAATTGGGGGACTTATTGCTCGATAGCTATCAGGCGGCGTCGCGCCAAATCACTTTGGAACATGCCTGTGAAGATGTCTTTGTGCTGATGGATGTGGCCATGCCCTGTGGCTTGATCTTTTCGGAGTTGCTGGCCAATATTTTCAAACATGCTTTTTCAGATCGCCAACATGGAACGATCTCACATTCATTGCGGGTCGAGGGCGATGACCTGTTTTGGGAAATTGCCGACAATGGTCCTGGCTTGCCTGAGGGTTTTGATCCTGAAGTTCAAGGGAATATGGGCTTACAAACGATCCTGGTTTTGATCGAACAGCAATTGCAGGGACAGTTTCAGTTAAACTCTTCTGGGCAGGGCACATGCTGGCAGATTCGTTTTTGTAAAAATCTTTATGTGGAGCGTGTCTAAAATCCGTGTCTGAATCGCCGAAACGCATTATGGTGGTAGAAGATGAAGCCACAACCTCACTGTTTTTTTCGTTTGTGCTCAAAAAGGCCGGTTATATTGTCTGTTGTAAAGTCTCGTCCGGTGAAGAGGCCCTCAAACAATTGCAACATGTCGCCCTGCCTGACCTGATTGTGATGGATCTGGGGCTTGCTGGTAAAATGGACGGGGTGCAGACGGCCCACGCTATTCGGGAACGGGGACTTGTGCCTTTGCTCTTTGTTTCAGGCTATGATGACGAGCAAACCCATGCCCGCTTGCAATCATTTGAAAAATGGGCTTATTTAACCAAGCCTGTGCGACCAGAATTATTATTGCAGAAAATTCAGCAACTTTTGCTTGATTAAGTTTAAAATGGCAATCTGTGAGCAAGATCGCTTGCTGATTCTGTCAATCTGTATTTCAATGGTTTAGACGGTAATCCAAGGAGTAAAATAGCATGCAGCAAACAGCCCTGATTGATATGATCGAAGATTTAAAGTCCACCTTGGATCGCTTGGGTCATGACTATACCCTCTTGCGCAGCTCTGTTCCCGACACGGTGGCTGGGGTGGAATTGCCCAAAAGTTACCAGCTTTTTTTGGAGCATTTTGTGCCCAATGGCAGTGAAATTCGCTTCGCCCAATACCATGCGGTGACATTTTTGACCCAAGAAGAATTGGAGCCGGCCCAAACGTCCGCCCAATTGCGGGCGGGTTGGCTGATTTTTGGCAGTTTTGATGACCAGCCCTTGGCGCTCAGGCTCAATGAGAGTGATGATAGCGATCCTGCAGTATACCGGCTCACAGCGAGTGGCTATCCGTTGCGTATGGGGAGCTCACTTTTTCAGTTTTTGCGCATCTTACAGCTCAGTTTAGACATGCTTGGCGTCTTAAGTGATTTTGACGAAGCGGTTCCGGGGTTTCAAGAGGAAGAAGAAATGGGCTACCACGACAGCTACGAAGACGCTGGGGCCATGCACTCCCGCGAAGAAGTCATGGAAGATTTTTACCGCGAAGTGGAGATGATCGACGCTGAGAGCATGGACAGCTGGATCCTGGAGCAGGAAGCTGTAGAGAGCTAGATTGTCGGATCCAGTTCCGGCAGCTCTTCTGTTGGCAACTCTTCAGCCGGGGCTTCTTCTGTGCCAAGGACTTCGTCAGCGGCAGGAGCCGTGGTCACGCTATTGGCATCGACCAGGGGGGCTGCTTCAAATTTGATGATTTGAGCTGAGCGGTGATCGCGGCCAAAGTCAGCCACAAACAGGGTGCCTTCTTCGTCGAGGGTCAGGGCCACGGCATTCAGACCGCCGGTGCCAAAGTTCACAATGAACTGGCCATTTTTATCAAAGCGTTTGATTTCACCACCGTCGAGGACATAGATATCGCCATTGCGATTGTCGATGGCGACATCTTTGGGGGCGTTGAGATACTGTTCGATCAAGACGCTGGGTTTGCCTGCGCTGATTTTATAGAGGGTGTTTTGAACGGGTACATAGCCGTTGCCTTCTTTGTCAGCGGCAATGCCGCCGCTGGCATTGACACCCGAAATGGGGGTGCGGGTGGCACCGGTCTCATCGGATTCAGCGATGCCGCCAATGCCGTAGACATAGGTTTTGTTACCGCCAGAGGCGATGTCGAGAGCGCCTTCGCTGTCTGCTTTGGTGACTTTGCCATTGCTGGAGTCAACACTGAAAGTGCCGCCTTTTTCATCGACGACCACAATCTGACCGGCGCTGTTGAGGGTCATGCCACGGGTTGAGCCGTTGAGGGGGTGGCGCAGACCCAGCCAAGCGCTGGCAAGGTTCTTCCACTCTTTGCCTTCGCTGGTGTTCATTTTAATCACGGTGCCTTTGGTAATCAGGCTGCGGGTATCAATCGCGGAGATATAAAGGGTGCCGCCAGATGCCGCCAGTCCGACAGGCTGCCAGAGGTTGAGCAGGGAATCTTGGTCGACTTTAAATGCGCCAATTTGTTTGTTGGGCAGAGCCGCTTCGAGGGCCTTGCTGCCAATTTCGCCTTCCATGCGCACAGGGTTTTGCATCGGTGGCACGGCACGGTTGGGCAGCACATTGACTTGGGAAGTGGTTTGAATATTGCCAAATTTAAACACCAGCACCTGGGGACCGGCAGGGATGTTCATCAGGGTAAACTCACCGCGTTTGCTGGTGGTTTTGATTTCGGGATTGCTTTGCAGAGAGATTTCAACATTGTGCAACAATTGGCCCATGCGGCTAACGACCTGGCCCACAATCGAGCCTTCTTGGCCCAGGGTTACATCGGAGGGCAGGGTATTGTTGCTGAGAGGGTCGGCAACAGGGGGGGTTCTGCCAAAATTGGGATCGTTTTGCTGGGCATTGACCAAGCTGGTGGGATAATAGGGAACTGGGGGTAAAGTATTGCTGCGGCTGCAGGCGGTCAAAGAACCTGCCAACATGATACCGAGGGCCAGATATTTAATACTTTTCATCGTTCGCGTTCCTCTTTATTACTCTCTACATCCGTCATCTTATAGTTCATTTATCCCACGCAGGTTGACCAAACTTGTCTATGCAACTTAAAATTCAGATTAAGCAAACTCAAACTTTTAATTAATTTTTACAAATGGAATTTTCATGAAACACCCCGATCTGACTTCGCTGCAGAACCAACTTCAGCAGGTAAAACCCTATTTTGAAAACCTGCGCCAGGAAATTCACCGGGTGATTTTGGGGCAAGAAACCCTGGTGGAGCGCCTCTTGATCGCACTCTTGGCCGACGGCCATATCCTGCTTGAAGGGGTGCCCGGGCTGGCCAAAACCCTTTCGATCAGCTCTTTGGCGCAGGCTGTGACCGCCAGTTTTAAGCGTATTCAGTTCACGCCCGATCTCTTGCCCGCCGATTTGATCGGAACCCGGATCTACAATCCCCAAAACAACAGCTTTGAGGTCAAACAAGGGCCCATCTTTACCCATTTTTTATTGGCAGACGAGATCAACCGTGCACCGGCCAAGGTACAAAGTGCCTTGCTCGAAGCGATGCAGGAGCGGCAGGTTACGATTGGGCAAGAAACCTATGCACTGACAGCGCCGTTTTTGGTTCTGGCGACCCAAAATCCTTTGGAGCAGGAGGGCACGTACCCCTTGCCCGAAGCGCAATTGGATCGCTTTATGCTCAAGGTGCATGTGGACTATCCCACACCGGCCCAAGAAAAAAAGATCATTATCAACCATGTTGGGGCCCAAGAAAAAACCAAGATCAATCCGGTGCTTAAAGCCGAAGATATTGTCGGTGCCCGCAGTCTGATCCGCGAGATCTACCTTGATGATGCCATTGCCGATTATATTGTGGCCCTGATTTTTGCGACCCGCCAACCCGAAGGGGCCCAACTCGACCTCAAACACCTGATCCGCTGTGGGGCCTCCCCCCGCGCCTCGATCTATCTGGCACTTTGCGCCAAAGCCCATGCTTTTTTGCAGGGCCGGGCCTTTGTGATCCCCGAAGATATTAAAGCGATTGGTTTTGATGTTTTGCGCCACCGGATCAGCTTGACCTACGAGGCCGAGGCCGAAGAGATTTCTGCTGAAGCGATCATTCAGCAAATTTTTGAACGTGTTCAGGTGCCTTAATCCAGATTTTAGGGCTTTTTAAGCAGGCTTGACCGCCGGATCTGCCTTGCTTTTGTAACGGAATACACTGGCATTGAAACGATTTAATGGTATCCTGATTAACGGACTCCTGATTGGAACCGCAGACGAGTTTGCAGCTAAATTAAAAGAAATAAGATGTTTCAGGTGACCCATGAGAAAGTCTGTACTTGATTATATCCTTCGGATATATTTACCGGTGACGCTCCTGATCGTCGTTGCAACATATACAGTTACTTATTTTGTATCCCGCGACGAGCGCTACCACGTTGGTTATCAACCCACACAACCGATTAATTATTCCCACGAACTCCACGCTGGCACAGTTAAAACCAGTGATGGCAGAATGGGTATGGGGATCGACTGTCAATACTGCCATACAGGCGCCTCCAAGGGCCGCCATGCAAATGTTCCCGCCGTTGAAACCTGTATGAACTGCCATGCTGTGGCCGCTACTGACCGTCCCGAAATTCAAAAACTGACGGCCTTTTACAAAGACAATAAGCCTTTGGAATGGGAACGTATTCACAAATTGCCCGAACATGTGTACTTCAATCACAGTGTACATGTCAACAAGGGCTTGGCCTGCCAAGAGTGCCATGGTCCAATTCAGACCATGGCCAAGGTGGCCCAAGCCAAACCTTTTATGATGTCTAACTGTCTGGATTGCCACCGCAATGCACCCCAGCGTTATCCGCATCTGGTCAATCTGACCGGCCTCAAAAAAGGGCCGGAAAACTGTGCCGCGTGCCATCGCTAACGGAGAAACCCAATGGAAGACAAAACCCTTCAAACAGAAATATCCCCATCGGGTCTGGGACGGCGTAAGTTTTTGTCCCTCTTAGGCCAAACCGCTCTTGGAGCTTGGTTGCTGCAATTGCTGCCCATGGAAGCGCTCGCGCTGCCTTTGCCCGTCAAAAAGCCTGCCCACAGTTTGCCCCGCAATAAATATGCCGCTCGCATCGCTGCCCATCCCCGGGCTGTGAAGCGAGACAAATGAGGAACTGAAACATGCAGCAAAAACACAAACCCAAACTCAAGTATTGGCAGGCCCTCGAAGAGTTAGAGGGCAGTCCGGAAGCCCTTGAAGCCCGCGCCCACGAATTTAAACAGGGCGTGACCGACGACTTTGATATTCAGGAAATGGGTGGGGTTTCCCGCCGTCGTTTTCTGGCTGCGATGGGTGCCTCTGCCGCTTTTGCCCTGACCAGTTGTAAATCTTACCTGGATCATGGCAAGGTCGTGCCGTACAACAATCAAACCGAACAGGTTGTGATTGGCCGTCCCACGTTCTTTGCTTCTGTTGTCACGGGCCGCAACGATGTTGCCAGCGTCCTTGTGCGCACCCGTGAGGGTCGCCCGATTAACCTCGCCGGTAACCCCGACAACCCCTTTAGCCAGGGCCGGGTATCGGGTCATTTTCTGGCTTCACTGATGGAGCTCTACGATCCTGAACGTCTGCAAAAGCCCCAAAAAGCCGATGGCAATGCTGTTACCTGGAAAGAAGCCGACGATGCTGTTGTCAAAGCCCTGCAAGGCGATAAACAAGTGGCACTGGTCTTTAACCGGGTCATGTCCCCCTCTTTCCATCAGCTTTTGCAAGAGTTTCAGGCCAAGTACAAACAGGTCAAAGCCTATAGTTATACTGCTTTTCATGATGGCATGCGTCACGCTGCCTGGAAAAAATCCCACGGCACAGATGTCTTCCCCTGCTTGGCTTGGGACAAAGCGGATGTAATTCTGGCCTTGGAATCCGACTTCCTCGGCAACGAGAGCAACCTCGAAATCGAAAGACTCTATGCCTCTCGCCGCGATGTGATGAGCAAAGAGCACTTTAATCGTCTTTATGTGGCCGAGGGCAATCTCAGTCAAACCGGCATGAATGCCGATTACCGTTTGCGCTTGCGCCCCGATGCACAGTATGCCCTTGTGATGGGTTTGTTGAACGAGTTGGGCTCTTCTGCCAGCACCACTACCTTGGCCTCCGTAGCCAAAGAACAGGGTCTTTCTGAGACCGTGCTCAAGAGCTTGGTGGCAGACCTAAAGGCCTCACACGGCAAAGCCCTGGTCTATGCCGGAGATCGCCTGCCCGAAGCTGTTCATATTGCCGTCAACGCCCTCAACGATCTGCTCGGTGCCTCTGCGCTCTACCGCGATGAGGCCGAAGTGCATTTGATGCCCGCGACCTCTGGGGCTGATTGGGATGCCCTGATCACCGCCATGAAAGGCGGTGCGGTCGGCGCGGTGATTCACGTCAACAGCAACCCCGTCTTTGATTTGCCCAGCGACAGCGGCTATGCCGATGCGTTGGCCAAAGTGGCCTTGAGCGTGACGCTGGCTCATCGGGTCAGTGAAACCTCTGCCAAGAGCACTTATGTCTTGCCTTTGCACCACGATCTTGAATCCTGGGGCGACTTCAAGTTGCACACGGGTCTGCATTTGATTCAGCAGCCCGTGATTCTGCCGATTCACGACTCCCGCCATCTCGGTGGGCTGTTTGAAACCTGGCTCAAGGGCGACAGCTCCGCTTACAACGAAGAGTCGTCACTGACCTATTTGCAAAATTATTGGCAAAAACAGGTCTACCCCAAAGCCAAGCCTTTGGCCGACTTTAAGACTTTTTGGAACGCTGCTTTGCACGATGGCTTTGTCCAATATGCTGAGCCGGTGGCCAAACCGGGTCCCTTCCGCGCGGCTGCGCTGAGTGAGGCCAAGGCCCCTGAAGCAGGCAAAGAGTTCGTCGTTTTGTTGGGTCGCAGCTATGCCACTGGTGAAGGCGAACTGGCCCACAATGGTTGGCTGCAAGAAGTGCCCCACCCTGTGACCAAAGTGGTCTGGGACAATTATGCCGCTGTTTCTGTCACCGCAGCCAAAGAACTCGGGATCAAAACCGATGATTTGGTCACTGTCACTGTGGGCAACCGCTCACTGGAGCTGCCGGCCCTGGTGCAACCGGGGATGGCTGATAAGGTCATTGCCATTGAACTGGGTTATGGTCGCAGTGTGGCCGGTACAATTGGCACGGGTGTCGGTTTTAATGCCCATGTCTTGCTAAGCAAAGCCGAGCAAAGCAGTCCCTGGATTCTGGGCAAAGCCAATTTGGCCAAAGCCAATGGCAAACACCATTTGGTCACGACCCAATTGCACCATGCCTTTGATGTCGACCGCGAGCAGAATTTGCAGTTCACCCGTGGGATTGTCAAAGAGGCCAATTACCAAAAATACCTCAAAGACCCCCACGAAGCTGAAATGCATGGGCACCATCTGGTGAATATCACCAAGATGCACACCTATGAAGGCGTCAAATGGGGCATGGCCGTGGACAGCAATAAATGTACGGGCTGCGGTTCTTGTATTATGGCCTGTAACGTTGAAAACAATGTGCCGATTGTCGGCCCCGATCAGGTCAACAAAGGCCGTGAGATGCATTGGATGCGTCTCGATCGCTATTATGCGGGCACCCCCGAAGAGCCCACGGTGACTTTGCAGGTCATGATTTGTCAGCATTGTGACAACGCTCCCTGCGAAGTGGTCTGCCCGGTGAATGCCACCAACCACAGTCCCGATGGGCTGAATCAGATGGCCTATAACCGCTGTGTCGGCACCCGCTATTGCTCAAACAACTGTCCCTATAAAGTCCGTCGCTTTAATTTCTTTGATTACCGCGACAGCTTTGCCAAAGCCTTTTATCAACAAGAGGTGCATCAGCTTCAGCACAATCCCGAAGTCACGGTCCGCTCGCGCGGGGTCATGGAAAAATGTACATTCTGTGTCCAGCGCATTATGTGGGCCCGTCAGGAAGCGATTCGCGAAAAGCGCGAACTCAAAGGAAGTGATGTGACCGTCGCCTGTCAGGAAGTTTGCCCCAGTGGAGCGATTGTCTTCGGGGATGTCAACGATCCTGAGTCAGAGATCAGTAAATATCGCAAGCATGTGACTGGCTACCACGTTCTCGAGGAAGTAAATGCCCGACCGAACGTGACCTATGTCGCAAAACTTAGAAATACACACGCGTAGGAAACCAACCATGCAGGTAGCAAACAGACCGAGTTCAGACGCCCTCAACCCCGATGGCACGATTAAGGACTTTTCTGTTGAACCCTCGGTGGTTCGCAAGAGTCCGAGCCTTCATGATCTTACAGAGGTTATTTCCCGCCCGATCGAAGCCAAAGCAACTTTAAAGTGGTATATCGCCCTGGCGATATCTGCTTCGCTGCTGATGCTCGAAATGGTCTGCTGGGGAATCAGCTTCTACTACGGCACTGGCATGTGGGGAAACAATATCCCCGTCGCCTGGGCCTTTCCGATTGTTAACTTCGTTTTCTGGATCGGGATCGGCCACGCCGGTACCTTGATCTCCGCAATTTTGTTTCTGTTTAGGCAAAAGTGGCGAAACGGCATTGCCCGTTTTGCCGAGGGGATGACGATCTTCGCCGTTATGTGCGCAGGCCTCTTTCCCCTGTTCCATACGGGCCGCCCCTGGCTGCCGCTGTACCTGATGCCTTATCCCAATAAACACGCAATTTGGGTCAACTTCCTCTCTCCCCTGGTGTGGGACGTGTTTGCGGTTTCGACCTATTTCACCGTGTCTCTGTTTTTCTGGTATACCGGTCTGATTCCCGACTTTGCCACCCTGCGTGACCGCACTCTGGGCAAAGACCTGATCAGCAAGATCAAAAAATCTGTTTATTCTGTACTCAGTCTCGGCTGGCGTTTTTCCAACCGCCACTGGCGTCATTATGAGCGGGTCTATTTGATTCTCGCCGGTCTTTCTACCCCCCTGGTACTGTCCGTCCACACGATCGTGAGTTTCGACTTCGCGGTTTCGGGCCTGCCCGGTTGGCACACCACCATTTTCCCTCCCTACTTCGTGGCTGGGGCAATCTTTTCCGGCTTTGCCATGGTGGTCACCGTTTTGGTGTTTATCCGCTATATCTTTGATATGCAGCACCTGATCACGGTGGAGACCCTTGAGAAAATGAACAAGATCATTCTCTTGACCGGTACAATTGTCGGCTACGCCTACGGCATGGAGTTTTTCATTGCCTGGTACAGCGGCAATTTGATTGAACAGTTCACCTTCATTAACCGTGCCTTTGGTCCCTATGCCTGGGCCTATTGGATCATGATCAGCTGTAACGTCATTAGCCCCCAGATGTTCTGGTTCCGCAAGCTGCGCCGTTCGGTGCCGATCATGTTTGTGATTTCGATCTTTGTGAACATTGGTATGTGGTTTGAACGCTACGTTATTACCGTCACGTCTTTGGCCCGCGATTTTCTGCCCTCCAGCTGGGGTTGGTACAATCCCACCCTGGTCGACTTCGGTCTGCTGCTTGGCAGTTTTGGCATGTTCTTTACTTTGACTTTGCTCTTTGTGAAGTTTATGCCTGTGGTCTCGATTGCTGAAATCAAAAGTGTGATGGACGAAGCCAAACCCAGTCACCACGGAGGTGACCACTGATGAGCAAGAAAGCCAAGAATAATGCTATGAGCGAAAACAAAGAAAGCCAAAAACTCTTTGCCCTCACAGGGCTGTTTGATACGCCCGATGAGATCATGCACGCCGCCAGCACTGCTTCTAAAAAGTACCGCAAATACGACGTGCATACCCCTTACCCGGTGCATGGCATGGATGATGCCATGGGCTTGGGTGAATCCCCGATCGGCTGGTGTACCCTGCTGATTGGGACCACCTGTATGCTTTTGATGTTGGGTTTTATCGCCTGGGTCTCTCTGGTGGATTATCCCAATGTCTGGGCGGGTAAGCCCTATTTCAACCTGCCCGGTTATATTCCCATCCTCTTTGAGGTTACGGTTTTGACCGGTGCTGTCTCAACCGTTTTGATCCTGTTTTTCATTGTTTCTGGGTTCCCCAAAAACAACCACCCCTTACACGACACCCCGTATATGCAGCGCACCTCCGATGATAAGTTCGGCCTGTGCCTGGAAGCTGCGGATCCCAATTTTGACGAGGCAGATGCCAAGGCCCTGCTCGAAAAAATGGGGGCCAAAAATATCCTGCCGATCTATTACGATAAAGCAGAAGCCAATGCCGGTCTGAGTCTGACTCATCCCGCTTTTGTCTCGTTTCTGGCCTTTGTCGTGGTGGGTGTTTCGGGGGCCGCTTATTTTGGTCTCAACCGCATGGTCTTTATGGTGCCCTTTAACTATATGAGCGTGCAAGGCCGTGCCGTGGCCCAAGAGAAGAACAATATCTTCAAAGACGGCCGTTCGATGCAGCAGCCAGTGGCTGGAACTGTGGCGCGGGGACTTCTGCCTTATCCCTTTAAACTGGATGATCAAATCAAAGCCCAGGCTGAAGCGGGTAAATACCTGTCCAATCCTCTGCCTCGCACCGAAGCGGTCTTTGAGCTGGGCAAAACCCAGTTTGACTCTAAGTGCAGTGCCTGTCATGGCTATTATGGTGAAGGAGACAGCCGTCTCAACGGCAAGTTTCCGGCTCCTCCCACTTTGCACTCCAAAAAAGTGTCGGAGTGGACCGATGCCAATATTTATCACGTGATTTCTGAAGGTCAGAACGTGATGCCCTCTTATGCCAAGCAATTAACCCGGGATGAGCGCTGGGCGGTGGTTCACTACATCCGTGCGCTGCAAAGATCCCTCAAGCCGAAGGAAACTGACTTGCAATGAGTAGTACAACACACGCAATCACCTACGAAAAGAAAAATCTCCCGGCTTCGGCTGGAACCCTGGGCTGGGGCGTCTTGATCGCCGGTCTGGCGGTTGCTGGCGCATCCTTTGCCATGGACCCCCTGCGGGCCAAATACAGCAGCATTATGCTGTTTATGTTCTTGGCTGGGGTGGGGATTTGTTCTCTGTTTATGGTCTCCATTGAATATCTGGCTGGTGCCGTCTGGAGCACGCCGCTGCGCCGCGTGTTTGAAATTTTGGCTTCCAGCTTGCTCTTCTTGCCGCTCTTTGCCCTGCCGATTCTGCCTTTTATGCAGGAACTCTATCTTTGGACCCACAAAACCGACGATATTCTGGCACGCAAAGCGGCTTATCTGAATCAGCCTTTCTTTTTGATCCGCCTGGCTTTGATCCTGGGGATTTGGATTCTGTTTTACAAGCTCTTTACGGGCCGTTCGTATAAACAGGACGAAACCAAAGATCAGGACCTGACCCGCAAGAATATTAAACTGTCTGCGGTTTTTATTCCGGTTTTCGGAATTTCAATCACCGCTTTGGCGATTGACTTCTTGATGAGTTTGGAGCCCCACTGGTTCTCCACCATGTTCGGTGTGAACTTCTTTGCGGGTTCTTTGGTGGCCGCTCTGGGCGTGATCACCATTACCGTGATTCTGCTGAACGAAAATGGCTACCTTGTCAAAGGCATTATTGGCGATCACTATTACAGTCTCGGTTTTGGCATGTTTGCTGGCTGCGTCTTCTGGACGTATACCGCTTTCAGCCAAGGCATGTTGATCTGGTATGCCAACCTGCCCGAAGAAACGCCCTGGTTCTTGAACCGCTGGGAAGGCAGTTGGAAAGTGATCACCATTGCGCTTTTGCTGGTGCATTTTATTGGCCCCCTGTTTGGGCTGATTCAGCGCAAGAACAAACGCAACCCCAGCCGCATGATCTTTATGGCAGCTTGGGTGATCTTTGCCCATATGCTCGATCTGTATTGGATTGTGGTGCCCGTCTTCCAGCCCGAAGGGCCCTCCCTGCGGTTGACCGAATTCGGTTTCATTGCAATTGCAATCGGCTTCCTGATTGTGCTGGTGACCCAGCAGGCCAAAAAGAAAAACCTCGTGGCAGTGGGTGACCCCAAGCTGGAACGTGGTTTGGCATTCCGTCTTTAGGAGATAAACAAGAATGACTTTTATTCATAGTCCGATTACACAGCGTTTATCTGCCGCTTGTCTGGCTCTGGCCCTGGTCGCGGGTTTTTCCCAGTTGACCGGTGGAGGCCAGGCTTTGGCGGATGCCGCGCTTTTAAAACAGGTGCAATCTTCTGACGCCCTGGTCAAAGATGGCCAAAAGCTGTTCATGAAGAACAATTGCAATTCCTGCCATGGGGACAACGGCAAGGGCGATGGCTTGGCAGCCGCAGCCCTCAATCCCAAGCCCCGGAATTTTCATGCCAATGCCGCCTGGAAAAACGGGACGTCTTTTGCGGGTCTGTACAAGACCCTCGAAGAAGGCATCCCCGGCGGTGCAATGTCGGCTTATGGCCATGTTTCTGCCAAAGATCGGGTGGCTATCATCCACTATATTCGCAGCTTGAATAAAGCGATTTATCCAGCCATTGCTGAAACCGAAGTGAATAAACTCGATCAGCAATATGGTTTGGCCAAAGCGCTGGCTTCCGGTGGCAAGGCCCAGATCATTCCGGTCTCGCTAGCCATCAGCAAATTGGTAGAAGAATCTGCCGCAGATCGGCAAAAAGTTGAAAAAGCCTTGGCGCAAGTCAAAAAAGACAGCAGTCCGGGTGCGTTGCTCTTTCAGTCTGCTGCTTATGATCATGGGCGCGCGCTGACAGCTTTGCATCATTCGCGCACCTGGAAGGCCAGTAGCTCAGAATTGGCCAAATTGGCCATGACGGATGCTGCCCACAATGGTTTTAAAGCCAAAGTCCGGACATTTTCCGGTCAGCAGTGGCAGCAATTGTTTGATTATTTGAAGAAAGTCTTGTGATCGGAGAGCCGGACTCTGTCGGTTTCTGAGGGTATGTTATAATTCAGTTACCGTTTTTACAATTGGTAGAGCAAGGGATTTTATGCCTGTTTTATTAATTGTTGTACCCTCTGAAGCAATTGCGACAGAGCCTGGTACCGATCCCCCCACCGGCCACCTGCTTCAGGACCGGAATAAATCTATGTTTTGCTGAATGAGTGAGGAGTAAACGTGGTAAAAGCGGCTGGAGTCACAGATGTAGGTAAAGTTCGACAGATCAATCAGGACAGTTTTGAAATCCTGGAAGATCAACATATTTATATCGTTGCAGACGGTATGGGGGGGCATGCGGCCGGTGATCAAGCCAGCAAAATTGCCGTCAAAACCATTACCGAAATCCTGTCTGCTTACGATTTTTCCACGGAAGCACTGGATGCAGAAGAAAACAGTCCCTTGGCCATTGAAGAGTTGATCCGCTATGCCCTTCAGGAAGCCAATGAACAAATTCTTTTGGCCTCACTCAGCAATCAACATCTACAGGGAATGGGAACCACGGCGATTGTTGCCATTGCGTATAATGGCAGTGCCTTTATTGGCCATGTCGGCGACAGCCGGACCTATCTGGTGCGCAATCAACAATTGTCTCAATTAACCGAAGATCATTCGGTGGTGCAACAATTGGTTCGGGCCGGTGCCATCTCTGAAGAAGAAGCAGCGGTGCACCCCTATAAAAACGTGATCACCCGCTGTTTGGGGATGCAGGCCAATGTTGAGCCTGATACCATGGAGTTGCTCATGCAGCCGGGAGACCGCATTCTGATGTGTTCAGATGGCCTCTCCAACATGGTCAGCAATGCAACCATGCAGGAAGTGGTCTCTGCTCATGACGAGCCTTTGCCCGCCTGCGAAAAACTGATCTCTCTGGCCAATGAAAATGGTGGTACTGACAATATTACCGTTGTTTTGCTTTACAACGACTAAAGTGGTGAAAATGCGGACCCAAATTCTGAATCAGAAGCCTCTGCGCCAATGACACAAAAAAGCCTGATCTTGGGTAAGTATGAGGTTCTTGAGGAGATCGGCCGGGGTGGCATGGGTGTTGTCTACCGCGCCAAAGACATTCGCATTGACCGAATTGTGGCGATCAAAGAACTCTTGATCAATCCCGCTTTGGTCAAAGCGGCGGAAGAGATTATTGCCCGTTTTCACCGCGAAGCCCAAACCGCCGGGAGTCTTCAACATCCCAATATTGTCACCATTCACGATTTCGGTGAAGACAGTGGCAAACACTATATCGCCATGGAATTCATTGAAGGCAAAAACCTCAAAGAATACATGGAAGATGGCCATCAATTTTCCAAAGATCAGCTCTATGATATCTTGATCCAGATTTGCGAGGGCCTGCAACATGCCCATGAGCGCAAAATTGTCCACCGCGATATCAAACCCGACAATATCTCGATCACCTCTAAGGGCGTGGTCAAAATTACCGACTTCGGCATCGCCCGCATGTCGACCAACAACCCCATGATGCAAATGACCCAAGATGGCACGATGTTGGGCACCTTGGGGTATATCTCCCCAGAGCAATTGCAAAACTCCAGCGCCGTCGATCACCGCGCCGATCTCTTTTCGCTGGGCGCGATGATGTACGAACTCTATACCAGCAAATTGCCCTTTGACGGTGGCAATTTGGGTGCAACCATCCTCAAAATTGTTTCAGAAGATCCTGTTCCACCTACGCGTTTGAATCCCGATGTGGATCCGCGCATGGAAACGATCATCATGAAAGCCCTGCAAAAATTGCCCGATTACCGTTATCAGAGCGCGGGTGAAATTGTCGAGGCCTTAAAACAACTCAAAACAGGTGCTGGCGCACCGGCTTCTTCCAGTGCTTCGGGCATGGTGGTTTGTCCCTGTGACAAGAAGAACATGATCTTTGCAGGGGCCAAATTCTGCCCCTATTGTGGTTTGAATCTGGATCAGATGCCCGCGCCTGCGCAAGCCAGCGCTGGCGTGACAGTGACCACGCCCAAGCCCCAAGAACCCGCTTATGATCGCAATGCGGCCATGAAACAGGATATGTTCCGCTCTGCTGAACCCACACCTGCTGCACCTGCTCCCCCCAAACCCGAGAAACCCAATGCCTTCCGCTCGCGCCTCTCCCATTTGATGGAATTGGCCACCACTTACCAGAGCAATCCCAAGGCCGCAGGCATGGGTGCGAGTTTTACCCGGGCCAAAGAAGCCCGCGAAGAAACCGCAGCAGAATCGCCAACGTCGCGCCGCACCTTTCAAAATCCGGCTGTATCACAGCGTTCCACCCTGGAGACGGCCAGCCCCTTTGCCCATTTAAATATGGGCACGACCCATGCTGCCGCTTCTTCTCCCACGATGCGGGCCACCCACCCCGGCGATATTGGCGGCCTCGGTGGCGAAGATGTGCCCAATTCTTCGCTGCAAGTGCGCTTCAGCCATAAAATTGGCCAGGTCGGGGCCGGCAAAGGGCAGTTTTATCAGCCCCGGGGCTTGGCGATCAACCAAGGCATGATCTTTGTCGCAGATACCCAAAACCAGCGCATTCAGGTCTTTAGCAAAATTGGCGATTGGCAATACCTGATTCGCTCCAGCAGCCAGCAGGAATACCTCAAAGCCCCCTGTAACGTGGCCGTGAGCAAACAGGGTCAGATCTATGTCGTCGATTCTGGCACCTGTCGGATTGCGGTCTTTGACCAATCGGGCCGGTTTATCAAGGCCTTTGGCTCCACAGGCAAAGCCAAAGGGGAATTTTCCAATCCCTATGGCATTGCGGTCTCTTCCAAAGATGAAATTTATGTGGCAGATACCGAAAATTCCCGCATTCAGGTACTCGACAGCAATGGCCAGGTCTCCAAGATCTTTGGCCGTCCGGGCACCCGCCCCGGTGAGTTTAAAACCCCTTATGCGATTGCGCTGGACGCCAAAGACAATCTCTACGTTTTGGATTATGGTATTCCCCGCATTCAGGTGCTCGACCGCCACGGCATCTGCCGCCTGGAGTTTGGCAAACGCGGTGTCCGTGATGGCGAGTTCAGCATTCCCCGTGGCATTGCCGTGGACATTCGCGGCCGGATCTACGTGGCAGATACCCACAACCACCGGGTGCAGGTCTTTAACCCCAAAGGCGAGTTTATTGAAGCCTTCGGCACCAAGGGCCGTGGGCCCAACGACTTCTGGGGCCCTGAGAGCATTTCCGTCAGCGAAGAAGGCGAGATCTTTGTGCTCGACAAAGGCAATTCCCGCATTCAGGTTTTGACCAGCGGCAATTTTTAAGCCCCGAGCTGGGTCTGCCCCTTGTGAGAAAAATATAACCAAACTGTACCCTGTCCCCGCCAGAGAACATCTGGCGGGGTTTTGGGGTTTAGTCGAATTTGTAGACCCGCGAGGGAGTTCCGTAGCCTTGGGGGCCAATCAGGCTGCCCAGAATCAGGTAGTTTTCCAGCGGGCCTGCGCTGAAGAGGGCTGAACCCCAGGCTTTGTCCATGGCCAGCACCCGGTATAACTCAAACTGGGAGCCATTCCAGCGGTAAATCTGAGGCAGGGTGGTATTGGTGGTCAAAAGCAGATAATGCCAGCCTTTGACGGTGAAATAGTCCCAATTCAGCCCGCCTGTGGTGGGAATATTCTGAAAATCCACAAACTGGCTGCCATTCCATTTCAGGATCTTGGAATCCACTGTGTTGCTGATGCGGCTGTTGTTAATAATTGCAGCAAAGAGCTGACCGTTGATGGTAAAGGTATCAAAATCCACATCAAAATCTGTGGCAAAGGTCTGATTAAACACAAATTTGCTGCCATTCCATTTATACAGCTCTGACTGGGTGTCTGCTATTCCACTGCCGACATAAAAATAGGTGGTGAGGGCCAGAAAACGCTCAGTGCCAATCGTGAGAAAATGGGTCCATTTGTGTGCACCTCGGGTGGGCAAACTCTGAAAGAGTACAAATTGAGAACCATTCCACTCGTAGAGCAGCGATTCGCGCTCAAAGCTGCCATTGTAATGGGT
>JBFWRL010000093.1:0-21410 GCA_050248915.1 Candidatus Sericytochromatia bacterium | reverse complement strand
TGGCTGTGAACACGCGAACAACCCCAGTGCCAGACAAGCCGGCCCGAACAGCATTTTGCTGTACTTCATCTCAGTCAACCCTCATCTCTTTGCTTAACTTAGTCTTTATTAATATGCCACCCGTTGCCACGTCATCCTTGTCGTTAAAAACTGAAGCAAGGCTGTGGGCAAAAATAAAGATTTAAATAAATCGAAAAATACTTTTAAAACTTTAGGGGGAAAAAGGGGCCTGGGTAGGGGAGAAGTGGGGACGTCCCATTTGTGTGGGAGCCTCTGGAGAGAGTTGAAAGCTGTCTTTGGGGCTGAGATCGGGCTGTGGGGGAGCTGGCTGAGGACGTTTGCTAGAGCGTGAGCCCGTTGGCAGGTGTAAGAGGTCAATTTCGATTTCGCGTTCCAAGCTGAACAGGCTGCGCGCATGTGTGTGTGAAACGGATCCGGGCATAAAACTCTCCGGTGCAAAACATGATTAAAGCTATCATAAATCAGATGAGCCCTTTCTTTCAAGCTGATTTGTGCTGCGGAGATCTGCTTACGTCTGGCTTTGTCTCTGTAATATACTGAGGGGTATGTCAACAGATACACGTACCGCTCCCAGTCGCCAGCACGTTTGGCAAATGTTTGACCGCATTGCCCATCGCTATGATTTTTTGAATCACACACTTTCGCTGGGGATTGATTACCATTGGCGCCGTCAATTGGCAGAAAAGCTCCCCGCTCGGGCAGATTTAAAATTGCTTGACCTCGCCACGGGGACTGCCGATGTCTTGATTGAATTGTGTCAGCAAAATTCGGGGATTCAATCCGCTCTCGGACTTGACCTGTCTGAACAGATGTTGGCCAAAGGCCGTGAAAAAATCCAGGCCTTGCCGCTCAAAAGTCGTGCCGAACTCAAACATGGCGATGCCTGTCAAATTCCTGTCGAAGACAGTGCTTATGATGTGATCACCATGGCCTTTGGGATACGCAATGTCTTAGATGTGGACCTCTGTTTGAGAGAGATGTTGCGGGTTTTGGCTCCTGGTGGCCGGGCCTTGATTCTGGAGTTTTCGCTGCCCCCCCAGCCCCTGATGCGCAGCAGCTATTTGCTCTATTTGCGCCATATCTTGCCCCAAATTGGCGGGCTGATCTCCGGCGATGGTGCAGCCTACCGTTATCTCAACCAAACAATTGAAAGCTTTCCCTGCGGCCAAGATCTTTGTGACCATCTGATTGCCGCGGGATTCAAAGACGTGGCATTTACACCCCTGAGTTTGGGCATTGCCTCTATCTACCAGGGTGACAAACCCTTTTAGCGCTCTCTAACTTTCTTTGTGGATCAATTCGTAAACCTTGGATTCGACAAAAATTTTGTAGAGTTCTGCATCGAGCATGCCATCTTTGACTTCGAAGCCCAAAATATCCAAAGCCTTGGATATGGGCAAGGCCTTTTTGTACGGGCGGTCGCTGGCGGTCAAGGCGTCATAGATATCCGAAATGGTCATCATTTTTGATTGTACGGGAATTTCTTCGGCCCTTAAACCGCGGGGATAGCCCCGGCTATTGAGTTTTTCGTGGTGAGCGTAGGCAATTTGGGGCACATTTTTGAGCTCATTGGTCCAGGGGATCTGGCTCAAAAACTCAAAGGTGTGGGTGACGTGGGACTCGATTTCCAGACGTTCATCTTGGTCGAGGGAGCCCTTGACAATCGAGAGACGCGAGAGTTCAAAGGGGGTTAAAAGCGGCAATTCTTTTTCGTTAAAGGTGAAAATGCGCTGTTGAATTTCTTGGAGTTTTTGTGAGGTCTCTTGGGCCAAAACGGTGGGACGATTGGTCTGTAAAATCAATTGAAAATCGGCTTCGAGATCTTGATAGCGTTGATAAAACTCTGCTTCTAACGCGGGAAAGAGCTGCAGAGCCTTGGCTTTATCGAGTTCAAGAAGATATTGAAGTTTGCGCAGATTGTATTCGTTTTCCAGGCCTTTGCGAATCATGTCAAAGCGGTGTTTAATGGTTTCCAATTCGTCGGGATAGAGTTTTTCGGCTTTGACCAAGACGTTTTCGCGCACGCCAATTTTGCCAAAATCGTGTAAAAGAGAGGCATATTGAATTTCTTTGAGCTCTTGACGGTTAAAGCGCACCCCTTGATAAGGTCCTTCGGTGACCCGATCTAATTTTTCGGCCAGCCCGACTGTTAAGACGGCAACGCGCTCAGAGTGACCCGATGTGGTGGGATCGCGGGACTCAATCGCTTGAACCGAAGCCCGGATAAAGCCTTCAAACAGAGATTGAATAGCTTCATACAGGCGGGCATTTTCGATTGCAACTGCCGCCTGACTGGCGAGAGACGAGAGCAGGCTTTCATCTTCTGCTGCAAAGGTTTGAATCTCCCGATGTAAACTGTCTTTATTGTTGAGTTCTAGGGCATTTTGCCAATGTTGTTTTTTGTTGATCATTTGCAAAATGCCGATGATCTCCCCCTTGGGGTTGTGCATGGGCACAGTGAGCATTGATTGGGAATGATAACCGGTGTTTTTATCGTAGCTTTGATTAAAATTAAAGGGATAGTTTTCGTCGAGGGTATAAACATTGGGGATATTCAAAGATTTGCCGCTCAGAGCCACATATCCCGCGATGCTTTTTTCATTGATATCCATTGAAAATTCACTGAAATCAACTTTTAAGCTCATATTGCGGGCCCACTTAAACCGCAGGCCTTTATTTGCAAACGGATTTTGTGTATCTTCTTCAACGCCTGGACGGGTTTCAACCAAGTAGAGACTGCCTGAATCCGAAGCCGTAATCTCCATACTGCTCTTGAGAATCTTGTCCATCAGGGTATCGAGATTGCGTTCGGTTGAAAGGGCCAGACCGATTTCATTCAGATCTTGCAGGCGGTGATGCTGTTTGTCGATTTGTTCAGAGAGGCGCACCATTTCTTGCTGTGTCAGACTGATGCTGTAGAGCCGGTTAAAAATAAACGTGAGGCGTTCGGGGGTGATTTTTTCCTGCAAGTATTCAGCCAGCCAAGGCAGCGAAGACCATGTCGATTGAAACGATTGATCGGATTCCAGGTGCAAAATGGTGGACAAAGTGGGGGAGAGATCTGTGCGCTTCTGGAGGATTTCAAACTCAGGCAAACCACAGAGCAAAATTTGGGGGTGACTGAAATCGGCTTTTTCCATGTCGGGGGTGTGCAGGGCCTGAAATGTAAAGCGCTCTTGCAAGACGGGTTTTACTTGAGAGATCAGGGTATCAAAAATCGGACTTATATAATAAATGGGAAAGAATTCTGCAGCCATTGCCATCACCTTGTATGAATAAGAGCCTTGCCTCACGGGATATGCCCCATTATAACATGGCCCCGAAGATTTCATCGGGGCCATGTCAAGCGGGAGGTTGTGTTTAAGCTTTTGGTGGCTTTTCGCTTGCAGATGCCATTTTGACTGGAACTATAGCTGTGGAGCTCGGAGATTCCGAGCCAGAATGGCTGACTTTGCCGACCAGATCCTTGAGCAATTGATTCAGATCCAGACCCTGGGTGTCCATCAGCTCTTTTAAAATGGGGTAGAGCATGGTCGAACGCAAAAGGGTGTCACCCAGGCCTGTTTTTCCATCATTGCCGTTGAGGCCCCCCATTTGGATCAATTTAATATCGTTGATTTTGCCCACAGGAGAGACCAGTTCGCGGGCAATATCTGGCAGCACTTGAATCAATTCCTGCAGCAGCAGATTGGTACCCAAGAGGCTTTTGGCTTGCAACATCAGACGCTCGCCTTCGGCTGCGGCCTGAGCGCGGGCCAGTTCGGCCTGGGCCAGACGCTCAATTGCTTTGGCTTCCAAGTCCGAAGCCTCAAATTTGGCTTGGGCTTCGCGCTGTAATTTTAAGGCCTGGACTTCGATTTCCATTTCGCGCGAGACCTTTTCTTTGCCTGCGGCAGCTTGGGCCTCGATGATCTCAATTTCGGCCATGCGGCGGGCCTTGATCACTTCTTCGGCGCTTAAAACCTCTTGGCGGGCCCGTTCACGCTCAGCTTCAAATTCCAGTCGCTCTTTTTCTTTGCGCAAGACTTCTGTTTGGGCCTGCGCAGCTGCAACTTCTTTTTCTTTTTTCTGATCGACAATTTCGATCTCTGCTTTGATCTTGGCTTTTTCGATCGCTACCTTGGCCAGCTCTGCCGCAGTGTCTTTTTCGCGCGCTCGTTCGATCAGCTGAATTTCAGAATTGATCTGGGCATTTTTAACGGCCAAATCCTGTTTGATTTTGGCTTCATCCACTGATTGTTGTTGGGTAATTTTAACCCGTTCCTGAGAAGAGGTTTTTTCGGCTGTTTCGGATTCTATTTGGCGACGCTGTTCGATTTCCATGCGATTGATCTCCAGCTCTTGCTGAAGTTCAGCCTCTTTTTGCTCG
This sequence comes from Candidatus Sericytochromatia bacterium, assembly GCA_050248915.1. Lineage (GTDB taxonomy): Bacteria > Cyanobacteriota > Sericytochromatia > UBA7694 > UBA7694. The sequence continues at coordinate 17,020 of JBFWRL010000093.1, read as the reverse complement.
CGATCCAATAAGAGAATCGCTTTGCGGGTTTCAACGTTTTTGCGAGCAATGGACTCTTTGGTGACTTGCTCGATTTCGTTTTTGCGGCTGGAGGCTTTTTGGATGGTTTCCGTGATATGGCTGACCCCTTGGGCGTCGAAATAATTTTCATCGCTGCGAAAGGTCGATGCATCCAAATTGCTGATGGTGACGGTTTCTAAAAGTAAACCGTTCTCGTCCAACTCATTTTTGACAATATTGTGGACCGCATCGGCAAAATCGTCGCGTTTTTCGTGCAGTTCCATCAGTGTCTTTTGGGCGGCGACACTGCGCAAGGCACTGATCAATTTGGGGGCAATTAAATTGTCGACATCCTCTTCAGAGACAGAGCGATTACCCAGGCTGCGGGACGCTGCCAGAATCTGTTGTTCGGTGGGTTCAACACGGATATAAAACTCAGCGGAGACATCTGCACGCAATTTGTCCCCCGTAATTAAAGCCGCTTCGCTGCTGCGTTTGACTTCGATTCGCATAGTTTCGAGGGAGACCCAGCGCAGTTCGTGTAAAAGTGGAATCACCCAACTGCCACCGTCTAAAACAACTTTGGCTTTGCCACTGCCAGTGCGTACAAAGGCGCGACTGCTGGGGGTTTTGATATACAGTTTGGAGGCGGCAATCATCAGACCGATGCCGATGGCTACCACCAGGCCCAAGAGCCCGGAGATCAGGACGACCATATCGCTCATTTATTCGTTTACCTCTGCTTTAATTTTCGACTTCCATTGCTTTGTGTAATTCTTGCTGACTCTTCTGAAGTCTGGCCTCAAGGTTCAACCTGCTTGACTGATTTCTGCCCAAATAGTTGAAAAAATCGTCACTTTCATAGCGCAAAACGCTGTAGATGCGCGTTTCTGGGCTGTAGCCTGTGACAAAAATTGTCTGGTTTTTTTGAGGCGCTTCACAACCCGCCTCAGCCAAACAGGAAATCTGCAAAAGTGTGCCATGTTCACTGTAAACATGGGCCCGTCCGAGCCCCTTATTTGTACTATCAGGGACTTGCCCTGAAATCACAGTGCCAACACAGCCAATCAATTCATCTGGCTTGATTGCGGCTGTGTTCTCCTGAAAAATCCGTGCAAGGCCCCGAGAGCCAAGCCGGGTAAGACCCACTGCGGGCAAGAGACTGACAGGAAAAAGCAGCAGAAAGAGCCAAGTGGGGTGCGCTTGCAAGGCGATCGAAAGGCCTGTATTGAGCAAGAGTCCGGCTGAGCCCCAATTAAAAAAGAAGAGCACCAAGACCAGCGAAAAGGGCAATCGACCCACATTGACCAGACCCAGCCAGGGGTTTTCTAGATCGGTATCTGTGGCTTCTGAGAGAGAGCTGGAATCATGTTCGCCCCCCAGGCCTTGTAAAATGATCAGAACAACAGAAATACCCAACATCAAGGCAAAAGGCAAATTACTGAAATGAAACAAATACACAGGCGGCTTTTATCCTTGGCAGACACTCAAAACTATAGCTATGATAACCCGCTTATAACAGAACTCCAACTTCGGTGATGCGCAAAAAGCAAAAGAGAGGGCGTAAAAGCCCTCTCTGGTTTGAATGATTCAATCGGTTTCAGTCTTTGACTTTGGAATAGATGGCACCGGCTGCTGAACCACCCACCAAACCAATGCCTCCGCCATAAAGAGCGCCTGCGAGTCCTCCCAGGGCAACACCGATCATGGGGAAGTTGCCCCCTGATTTGCCCCCTTTGATCCCGCCAATCACAGCACCAGTCACGGTTCCCGCCAGGGTGCCTGTAATTGCGCCCTTTGAGAGGTCTCCCCAAAAGTCACGGCTGGCATTAACGGGTTGAGCGCCGCTGAGATCCGACAGGGGGACGGCTGGGCCTTCTGCTGTTTTTTCTGCTGGGGCAGCACTGTCTTTGTTTTTGTCACTGGCATAAGAATAAATCAGGCCGGCTGTACCACCTGCCGCCAAGCCCAATGCGCCGCCTTTTAAGACGCCGAGGCCGCCCCCAATCAGGGCTCCCAAAGCTGCTCCGTAGCTGCCTCCACCAGACCCGCCTGTTTTGGCTCCGTGGATAGCGCCAATGATCGCACCGGTAGCCATTGTGGCCAAACCAAATTTGGAGGCTGTACCCAGGCGATCGCCAAAGCTGATCTCTGAAACAGGCTTGCCAGATGTGGCTGTCTGAGATGTTTTAACACTGTCTTGGGCCATTTGCGGCGCGGATGTGGATGCCGGTGTCGTTGTTTGCGGTTTGGGTGTTTGAGCGGGTGTCACGGGGGCGGTTTGAACGGGGGCTGTCACTGTCTGGGGAATGGCGGGCATCATGGTTAAAAGGGGCTCCGAGAAGATTAATTTAAATACCAAAGGGACCAGAGCTATCTTAACATTTTAACCAGGGCAAATCAATTCTGGTTTTGGCGATCTGAGCGGGCCTGTGCTGGGCCTGTTTGCACCGCTGGGCGAATGTAAAAGGGCTGTACTTCTGTCTGGGGCGGATCGGCGCATTTGAGCTGTTCCCGCGTCCATTCTGCCACGGCATTGGCCAAATTGCCCAAAGGCAGCCAGGTCTTTTGATCGGGCAAAGGGTCGGGACTACAAAGCAAGCCTGAGGGGGCTTCCTCCTCTAGGCGTTTCAGCCATGTTTCTAAATCACTGCTGTGGGGTTCGACCTTATAAACAGCTCTTTCTTCCCATTTTCCCAAGCCTGTGTAGATTTGACCTTGGCGCACATTAAAAATGGGACTCAAGGGCATGTTCAAGCTGCGCAGACCATACAAAGACGCTTCGAGTTTGCTCAACCCATACAGCGGAATCTGATAACGATAGGTTAAAGTTTTAACCACCATCATACCTGCGCGGATACCTGTGTAGTTTCCGGGGCCGGTAATAATGCCGATGGCACTGAGATTCTGGGGCTGAAAATCGAAATTGTCAAATAGGCGTTTAAGCAGGCCTGGCAAGGATTCCATCCGGCTAGTGAAATGCTCCCCTACGAAGAGTTTTTGGTTTTCTTCGAGCAGAGAAATCTGAACTGTGGGCTGAGTTGTGTCCAATCCCAAGATTAACATAGCTTTAAAATTAACCTTTTTTTAACCGTGTGTTTGCCGTCGCTTAAATAACAACTGACAAGGATCGGGGCTTTGGTTAAGATAAGATACCTATGAAAGGTTTATATTTATTCTTATGATAACCAACCACCCACCTACTATCAGGGCCAATTACGCCTATTCACAGTACTCGGTCGTCGATGAGATGGCAAGAAGGTACCGGGCCAGTTATAACCCCAATGCAATTGCGGGAATGCCTCGGGATACCTTTCGTCAAAGCACTGTTTTGACCTCTGCCAGATACTACACACCACCCAGTGAAGGCAAGGTTTTCGCCAAACAGTTTGGTTCGTTCATCCGCGATATGGGAACCATTCTCGGCCTGGTGGGGATGTTTGTGCCCCCGGTGGCGGCGATTGCAACGGTGGCAAAGCCAATTGCATCCATGGTGGGAACCGCAACAGACCAGATTGATATCCGTCCCACAGCCGTTCAGAGCCGCGCGGTTGGCAATTATAATTATTGGTTCAGATAAATTTAAAACCCTTAAACTCAGCTTAGTGATTAATCCTGCGTTAATAAAAACCCTTTCAGCCCCTTTCGTGTTTAACCTTTCATTTGTTTAACCTTTCAAAAGTCCCTCCACATCAGTCTTTTAAAGCATATTGATGATCTTAAGCTGAGTTTTATCACGCTGTGTAAATGTCCGAAAAAAGACCCCTGTCATCAGATACTTCTGTTGGCAGGGGTCAAATGTTAATAAAAAATGAAAGAGATAAAGCTGGGTTAAATATCCAGGTTTTTCACTTCGCGGGCGTATTTTTCAATAAACTCGCGGCGGGTCTCCACCTTGCTGCCCATCAGAATCGTAAAGATGCGATCTGCCTCGACGGCGTCATCGACCTTGACCTGCAGCAGGGTACGTTTGGTCGGATCCATGGCTGTATCCCAGAGTTGATCGGGCATCATTTCGCCGAGACCTTTAAAGCGGGAAACCGCGACGTTTTTGCGTTTGGTCTCAGCCAGATACTCGTTGAGTTCACGCTCGTTATAGACATATTTGACCTTTTGGCCCACCTCGACTTTAAACAGCGGAGGCTGGGCGACATAGACAAAGCCCTGATCGACAAGCGGGCGGGCAAAGCGATAGAAAAAGGTCAACAAGAGGGTGCGGATATGTGCACCATCGACGTCAGCGTCAGTCATGATGATGATTTTGTGGTAGCGCAATTTGCTGACATCAAAGGCCATTTCACGGCTTTCATCATCGTCTTCGCTGCCATTGCGGGCATTTTCAGCTGCGTCTTTGGCGGCGGCAATACCTGTGGCTACCAGAATGGCCTGAATTTCGTTATTGCCATAAATTTTGTCTTCACGGGCTTTTTCAATATTCAGAATTTTACCACGTAGAGGCAAAATGGCCTGAAAATGGCGATCTCGGCCCTGTTTTGCTGAACCACCGGCAGAATCCCCTTCGACGAGGAACAACTCGCTGTTGGCGGGATCCTTTTCACTACAATCGGCCAATTTGCCAGGCAAAGTGGTGGATTCCAAAACAGATTTGCGGCGCACCAAATCGCGGGCTTTTCTGGCGGCCAAGCGGGCCCGACAGGCATCCAGAGCCTTGTTGATTAATACTTTGGCTTCGTTGGGGTTGCGATCCATATAGTCCAGCAGCCCCTCAGCGAGCACTTGCTCCACTGCGCTGCGGGCTTCGGTGTTGCCCAGTTTGGCCTTGGTTTGACCCTCAAACTGGGGGTCGGGGATTTTGATATTGATAATGGCCGTCAAACCTTCGCGGGTATCTTCGCCCGTGAGATTTTCTTCGCCCTCTTTGAGCAAATTGACCCGGCGGGCATATTCGTTGATAATGCGTGTCAACGCTGACCGGAAACCCGTGACATGGGTACCACCGTGAATGGTATTGATACTGTTGACGAAGCTCTGCACGTTTTCGGTATAAGCGCTGCTGTGCTGAATGGCAACTTCCACAATCACCTTGTCTTTTTCGCCGTGAATATACAGGGGCTGGGGATACAGCACCTCTTTGCTTTCGTTGAGATGCATGACAAAATCAATCACGCCACCTGTGTGGTGGTAAACGTCTCTTTGGGTTTGCTCTTCGCCGGTTTCGGGATCTTTTTTAATCGCGGTGAAGCTGATCGTGATGCCTTTATTGAGAAAGGCCAGCTCTTGAAAGCGTTTGGTGAGAATTTCAGGTTTAAATTCGAGGGTTTCCATGATCTCACCATCGGGCATAAAGCGCACCGTGGTACCCGTGCCTTCGATGCCCTCTTGAATAATGGAAATACTGCCTTGGGCAATCCCCCGTTCAAAGCGTTGGAAATAGAGGTTCCCGTTGCGCTTGACTTTCACTTCGCAAAATTCACTCAGGGCGTTAACCACTGAAACGCCTACGCCGTGCAACCCCCCTGAAACCTTGTAGCCGCCGTCTCCAAATTTACCCCCGGCATGCAAAACGGTCATCACGGTTTCAAGGGCCGATTTCCCTGTCTTTTCGACGATGTCGACAGGAATACCCCGGCCATTGTCTTCGACCAATACGCTGCCATCGGCTTGCAGGGTGATTGCAATTTCTGTACAATGCCCGGCCATGGCTTCGTCGATCGAGTTGTCCACGATTTCATAGACCAGGTGGTGAAGCCCAGTTTCGCCTGTGCTGCCAATGTACATGCCTGGGCGCTTGCGAACAGGCTCAAGGCCTTCCAATACTTGGATGTCAGCGGCATTGTAATCGGCAGTCACGATCGCGGAAGTACTCTCTTCGGCAGGCAAATCAGCAGGCAAGAGGGTTTCCAGATTCTTTTCTTTTTGTTCGAGCATAGGTACCTGTTTCGGGGGTTTCGGGCGAAGTTTTCCATCGCCGTTTTTTGGCTGCTTGGTTTTGGGGTTGAATGGTCTTTTTTGAAGCTTTTTTTAACGGATTTTTCTAAGCTTTTTTTGACGCCCGTATTTTAGCAGACAAACCTCATTTTACCTTAATTCTGGCCCCTATGCCAACTTGAATGAGGGGGGGGGGAAGTATGTTATAATCTAGATCAAAGTCCGTGTAAACTGGCAGTTTTTAAAATAAGCAGAGGGACCCATGGCTGACGAAGAAGATAGCAAACCGGAATCGCCCGAGCAAAGCGAAAGTGATGCCTCTCCTGCAGGGTCTTATCAGACCGCAGAAGACTCTCTGGCGCTGACCCGCACCAAAACCGCTTATCAGCCTGAAGGCAAACGTTTTACCCAAACGCTCAAAGAAAAAAAGGTTCCTCAGCGCGTGATTGCCGCGCAGATGAATCCCATGGACCCCTTTACCGAAGACGATATTGACGACGAGACCCTGATTGCGCCCAGCCGTCAGGTGATTGGGACCGCTTATAAAGACACCGCCCAGACCCGCACTCAGCCCAGTTTTCGCTCCGTGGCAGAGTCCAATACCGGCGATGACACGTTGGCCTTGCAGTCATCTGAAAACCGCAATGTGCAAACCGTTTCGTTTAAAGTCAAAGGGATTCAGTGGCGTGCAGGTTTTGCTGCCGAGCTGAGCAACACCCCCCTTGGGCACGCGATTCATCCGGCTCCCTTGCCTGCTTACAAAGATGAAATCCCCGAAAGCCTTAAAAAGGCTGGGATTGTGATTCGTCCGGTCAACCCCCGTTTGCGCGTGGTTTTGAACCAGCTTTTGCCCCCCGATTTCCGCAAAAAAGTGGCCCAGCAGCGCAAAAAAACCGATCGCATGAAATTGCTGGCGATTTTTTATCTGCCCGGCACCCCTTCTTCCCATGTCGGTTTTATTCACGAGTTTACGGGCTCTAAAAGCAATTTTAAGTTTTACCTATATATTCAGACTTCTGTGGGAAAAGCCCCGGTGGCGATTCTCGACGAGGTACTGAAAACCCTCGAAGCAGGTCTGCCCGAAGGTGAAAAAGCCTCGGACCTCGATGAATACGAGGTCGCTGAAGAGGATGATGATCTGCCCGAAGTTGAGGTGGATTTTGCCGGTGAAGTCGAGCAGGCCATGAAACAGGCGGGGGATACCTTTAACAATTCGATTATGGTCTATGGGGCCCGCCAGGCCAATCGGGTCGTCAAAGACTGGAGCATGGAACTGATCCGTCTGGTTGATAAAGGCATTGCGCGCAGTATTCGCATGGCCACCTGGTTTATTGTGCAATTGGCCAATAGCAAGATCATCCGTGCCATGGCGGCTTCGATCCAATTTGTGAGCAAGGGGCTTGTCAGCATCATTTGGGGTGTGAACAAGGTCTTGTTAGCGATTGGCCGCTCCCCTGTAACCAAAGCGATTCTCGACGGTCTCGTCAGGGGTATCAAGATCTTTGGTCGCCTGTTTTTGGTCATTTGGTTTGGGATCAAATGGCTATTGCAAATTTCAGTGGCTACCTTTAGCTATTTGGGCCATTTTGTGCGCGATCCCAAAGGCACTTCTTTTTCTGCGGTCTCAATTGAATTCCCCAGTTTTGGCAAGGGCCTTTTTGGTGAAGGGGGTCTGACTGGCGGCAAAAACAAAGATAAAAAAGCCCTGCCCCAAGTACAGAAAAAGAACCAATTGACGGTCAATAAATCGGCCAATAAACGCCTGCCTCCTCCCAAACCCCTGAAAAAACCAACCACGGCTCCCGCTTTGCCCGCTGTTAAGCCGGGCACAAAAGCAGGCTTGCCAGGTGCTATTGGTGGCGGTGGTTCAGATGCCGCCGCAGCTGCCGCAGCTGCCAAAGCTAAGCGCGATCGGGAGCTGGGCTATTTCGAAGATCAGGCCTTTTGAGTGTGGTATAATGCTTCCCGTTTCTTGGGGGCATAGCTCAGCGGTAGAGCGGACGACTCATAATCGTTTGGTCGCAGGTTCGAACCCTGCTGCCCCCATTTGCCATTTTCCTGAAAGGATACCTGCTCCATGTCTTCCTTGCCACGCCTTCAGCTTGACCTGAAGCTGTCTGAGGCCCTGTTTTTGCTTCTCAGCGCCAAACTCAGCCATGAATTTTTAGAATCGATCCGGATTGAGTCTTTTATGTTCGGTCAAAAAGAAATGGGTGCCCTGCTGCAAAAACTGGAATCGGCGGTGGGCGATCAGTATGCCCGTTTAACCGATGATGTGCTCGATGAGTTGATCAATAGCTTTTTGCCTGAAGTGCCGATTCGCAATGTGGGTGTGACCGATTACAGCCACCCCATGTATGATATTGAGACGATTCTGCCCAAAATCCAATTGGCGGTTGATGAACAGCAGGTTTTGCGCATCGAGTATTATTCAATGGACCGCGAAGAAGTCAACACCCGTGATGTTGAACCCTATTTTTTAGAAAAGCGCTACAATTACCATATCCTGATGGGTTATTGCCGCTGGCGCGAAGACATTCGCCTGTTTCGGGTGGATCGCATCAAAAATATTCAATTGCTTGAAGAGCGTTTTTCTCGTCCGGCTGATTTTCAGGCCGAAGAGTACAGCCACGACGATCACGTTTAGGCGACTCTCTTCACCGCACCGTCAATTTGAAAGCTCCAGCCAGCGGTCGTGGGGCATGATGTCCCGCAGTGATTTGTAATAGCGGTCAATGGGGTAGAAAAAGAAATTGCTGACCCGGCTGGTGTATAAACTGGCATAGTCCCTGACCTGATCGCCAAAGCGCGAAATTTCATCGCCATCATGGAAGAGCGGGCCCCAGATTGGGTGATACTGGCTGCTGATTTCCTGGCGCAAGTTGTGGACTTTGGTTTCGGTTTTTTCCATTTCTTTGTGGCAGCGTTTGATGCCATCTTCCAGTTCTTCGCGGGTTTTTTCCAGCGCTTTGCTTTCAGCGGGTGTCAATTCACGCAGCGACAATTCGAGGTTCTGCAGAGTATTGAGCTGGCTTGAGAAAATATGCAGTTCATAATGCAGTTTGTCCCATTTGTTGCTCAGGCGTCTCAGGCGTTGGTATTTCTCACGCACTTCGGCGGTGACAGAAAGTTCGTCTTCTAATTCTTGCACCACCAGCACTGTGCGCCAATTGGAGTCTTTGTCTGAGCGCATCACATCGCCAAAGATATGGTCGCCGATATACAAGACCTCGTTGCCTTTGGCCTGGATCAGCTTTTCGAAAGAGATATAATTGCCTTTGCTGTAAATGCCTTTGCGATCAAAGCTGACTTCGTCCATGAGTGACTCTTCGTGGGTGATTTCGTCGACCCGGTAAAAGGGCGTGTTCTCTTTAAAAAATCCAGGTTTTCGGGCATTGACGATCACGATCTCAAAATAGTCGCGCCAGGAGCTATAATGCAGGCTATCGGTATCGAGTAAATACTCCATGATCATGTCGGTATAATAATACTCAGAATTGGTCAGTAAAAACAGTTTTTTGTCACTCTCTCTGAGTTTGTCCAAGGTCAATGAGAGATGGGGGTCTTTGTAGACATATTTGCTAATATCTCTAAGGATATCCGATTTGAGGGAGCCATCGCGGTGGGTCATGTCTATACAGAAGCGAATGTCTTCGTAAATTTGGGCATAGCTGCGATCACTTAAGACTTGGTTTTCAACCAAATCAACCAAGAGCACATATAAATAGGCCTCTGGCAGAGAAAAAAGGGTATCTACGGAGGAGAAACGCAAAGGGTCGGATTGGTCAATTTTATCGTTGAAATAGACGCTGGTTTCGAGATCTTGGGTGCCGTGTTGTACCCGGCAGACCTGTTTAAAGCGGTTGATTTTAATTAAATTGCCTTTTTGATAGTCGATCAGCAAACCGCGTATGATCCGGTCGTCGTGATAGGTCAATTCCATAATTTCAGCGGGGTAGGCTTTGAGCTCGACCAGCTTTTCCAGGGTTTTGACAAAAGCCAATTCTTCAATGGCGTGTTTGTTGTAAATCGCCAGGGTATAGTCCATGTCAAAGCCGATATAGTGAATCTGAGACATATTTAGGGGACGGTTGACAAAGATGTCGCGGGTGCCATCAATCGAGGTTTCGACCAGATCGGTCAGCAATCGGAATTTTTCGGGGCTGCTTTTGCGCAGAGCGCGTTTGAGGGTTTCCATAAAAGTGTCCTTTATCTGCTCATTCAAATGCCCGGGGTTGTTGCGCTAACACCCCCGGGAGTCTTGTTAAGTCAAGCTGAATTTAGCTTTGGGGAAGAAAATTGACTGAGCGGATATCGCTGCTGTAAATTTTCCAGGTTGGTTTTTCATCGGTGGGGTATTTGTGCAATGTGTGTACCACCAAAACGCGATTGTCGACAAATCTACTGGCATTGCTCTTCTTTTGGCGGGTAATCTGGACTACTTTGACCTTGGCTACCAGTGGACGTTTGCTTTCGGCCAGCTCTTTTTTCTTTCTGGCTTCAGCGGCTTTGTCGCGATCATCTTCGGTGATCATGCCAGCGAGCTCCTCGGTCACACCGAGGGCATCTTGGCTTTCTGCCTTGGCTTTTTCCATCTGCTGTTTTTCGTTGGCGGGCTGTTCAATGATGTCCAGAGATTCGACTTTAAACTCCAGGTTATAGTCTTTGATCAGCTGGGTGACCTGCTCTTTGGTGGCATCATAGACCGGGGACTGGCGGTCAATGGTGTTCATGACCTTGTCCACATTCTGCTCTTGCAGCCCTTTGAGGTTTTCCTGAATGACTTTTTCAATTTCGTTGCCGCCGCAGCCTGTTAAAAGCAAAAATACGGCTGCTGCCCCCAGCAAAGATGTGGCCTTCTTGAGCATGGTTAGCTTCCCTCGTTTCGTTGTTTTGATGGTATGATAACTCATTTAGTGTAAAACAGGAATTTCCGCTTTTAATTTCTCTATCAGAGCGCGGTAATTCTCCTCGGCAATATTCTCCGTCCACATGATCAGAGCGTCTTGTTTTTCTGCCTGGTAATAATTTTTTCGGCGTCCCTTGACCGTAAACCCAAACTTTTCGTAGAGCTTTTGGGCTGGAAAGTTCGTGGCTTTGACTTCAAGCGTGATCCATTGAACTCCTTTTTCTTGACAGTCTTCCAGCATTCGGCAGAGCAGGCGTTGGGCCAGGTAGTGTTTGCGGTATTCGGGCTGGATGGCAACACTCGTAATATGGGCTTCTTCGAGGATTTGCCAATAGCCAATATAACCCAACAGTTTACTGTTACTTTGGATCACAAAATAATGGCAGCGCGGATTTTCGAGTTCCCGGCCAAAATGGGTGGGGGTCCATTGGGAACCAAAGCAGATCTTTTCAAGCTCAGCAACCCTGGTAATGTGTTCAGGGCTCATGGGCTCCACAAGAAAGGAGGCCATTTACCCCACCATCCGAGCCACGTCTGTCAAAAATCGGGGGAGTTCAATCTGGACCAACTGGGCCATTTTGTCGTCGTAAACCCAAATCACCTGGGGTTGAAAGATGCCGATTTCGAGGCCGAGTGTTTTGAGCGGGGTCAATTTGGGGGTTTCAACGACCTGAATGCTGCCCTCATCGGCATTCAGGACAAAAAGGCGATCTCCTTTGTAAGAGACGCTGAGTGAACGGGGGTTTTTTCCCACGTTCAATTCGCTGATGATCTGATGCGAAAAAGCGTCCATGGCCACCAATTTTTGCTGATCGGGCTGCAAATAATACAATTTGCGGCGATCCGGAGACATCACCAAAGCGGCCAAATTGCCACCGGTCTCAATTTTGGTTGGCAAGGTGGTGGGGCCGCCTTTACCATATTCCATGAAGAGATCACCGTTTTTGAGGTAAAAACGCTTGTGGGTGGGATCGGAGTTCCAGACCTGCTCGCCGGGCATATGCAGCTGCACTGCAAAGGGTACATTCATTTTGACAAAGAGCGAATGGCGGTCGATGCTGGTTTTGATCTGGGAATAGCCGTCCCAGAGATAGACCTGATCAAAGGACTGGGCCAAATACATGGGCTTTTCGGGGGTGCTTTGGAAGCGTTTGTCGCGAATGCGCTGAATGACGGAGAATTGATTGGGGGAATTGGGGTTGAGTTCAATCACCGAAATCTGGCCAAAACGGCGGTGGTAGGCAAAGAGGCGGCGGCGATCGCTGGTGAGCAGCAAATCATCGACGCTAAAGTCCACAGGAATAATGGCTGCGGTGCGCAGATCTTGGAGATCGACCATGTGAATAAAGTCGCTGTTGCGGCTGGCAACAAAACTTGAGCGTGTCACGCTGGGCAATTTGTAATAAGCTTTGGGGGCGGGCAAAGAGGTGATCACAGGATTAATGCGGGGGGCGCCCAGATAACCCGCTGCTTTAAAACTTTCACTGGCAATGTCATAGGTGTGATAGACCGTTCCACCCGTTTTGTTGCGTGAAATCAGGGCCAGCGTGTGTTTGGAGAGGGGGTAAAGGCGTTTGACTTCGACCGCTTCTTCGGGCAGGTCAACCATGGTTTTTACTTGGCCAGAAGCAAGATCGATCAGGCGTAGTTGACCCGACGCTACGGCCAAGGTATTGCCTGTGGGCAAAAGTGCCATATCTTGTGGATTCCAGAGCGGGGCAACGCCGCGCTCTGGGCTCATGGTACCCAATTTGCGGATAACGACATCATTGACAGTATCGATTTCCCAAACACTGCCAAAATAGCCGCCACAGAGCACATAGAGGCGGTTGGTACCCGGATTGCCCAAAATACGTTGAGCACGCCGACCTACGGAGATACGGTGAATTTCCAAGCCTGTTTTGGCGTCTGTCACGCTGATCAAGGAGTGAAAACTCGAAGACTGCTCCATGATGCGGTATTTTTTAAGCAGGCTGTGCGCTTGCGAAACGCTCTTTCCCGCTACCTGAGCGGCAGTCGAAGGAGCGGGGTTGGAGCTAAAACCCAGAGTCTCAAGTTTGGCTGGACGAATCACGGGACGATTGCCGGGTTGCATGGCACCCAACACTTTTTTTTCAAGAATCAGATCTACCAAGTTGGAGGGATAGGCCTGGGCTGCAGATGTCCCTGCCGTTAAGATCAAAGCAGAAAGTGCAAGTGAAAAAATGCGTCTCATGGAGCCCTCACAGATGATATTTCTTGAGTTCGCGGGTATTCCCAAGAATCTTGCGCAAAACACTGAAATTGAAGAGGGCATAAAGTCCCCCTGAGGCGGCAATCAGCGCAATGATCAGACTTTTCATTGGGTTACTCCGAGATGGGTGCGTTGTTAATCAACCAAGTGGCAAAGGTTTCAGAAATTTTCCATTCTTTACCAATGTATTTTCCGGGAAAAGCTTTGACAAAACCCAGAAAAATAGCCACATCTTCTTTTGTTACATTTGCCATAATATCATAAATCCGTTGCCCGGCATACAGGCCTGTCGTGGGATTGGGCAGCTCCAGCGTGAATTCCGCGCATTCGTTGATGGCCAAAATGGCATTGGACATAATCAGGTCTTCTTCCATGGCTCCCAAGCGAACGCTGGGGGCATTGGGCTTTTTCTTGTAAAGCGGTTTTTTCATATTGTCTGTGAAAACAATATTCAATTCAAGCATGTCTGAATAATTGGCGTGTTTGGCATTGATGTCGGGAGGGGGCGGGGCATCTGCCTCTTCTTCCATTGGAGCGCCATCAGCATCAATGTCGCTGCTGCTTGTGTTTCGCTGTGTGTTGTTCGCTGTGTTGCCACGCCGATTGCCCATTTTGTCGTTGACTTTGCGGGCCAGTAGATTAATAAATTGGATGGGGCCATTTAAGAGTTTAAGCAAGCTATTTAAGAGGGGAATCATCGGTGTCATGATCACCAAAAAGAGATTGCGGCTGGCCTGGCTGATATTGCCGACCAGTGTACTCACCAATTGATTAAATTCTTCAAGCCGGGCCAAGACATCGTCAATCGATTGATCGAGGCGATCACCGTCAACGGGAGGGGGTTTGCTGGGGGATTTTTTTTGGCCTGACTTGCCGCCAGCACTGCTATCTGCTTCTTTTTTCTTGGGAGGAGGAGGTTTGGGCGCTGCGGCTTTTTCTTTTTCTTCGTCTTCATTGATACTCAAGGTGCTTTCGGATTCACCCCGAGCACGGCGACTCATATTCGTATAAGAATTGGCCGCTTTTTGTGAGTTTTCAAGCGAGACCAGACTGAACTGATCGGAAGACTGCTGCTCAGATCCAGCCATTTACAATACCCAATTTTATTTTCATGGTTTGCTTTTCATCTGTGTCTTTAGGGAATATGATTGCAGAACATTCAGCTGAACGTTCAGAAATTTTTTTGCCATACTATATATCATACCTTGTTTCTAGATGGGAAACCAATTTTTTTTAAGCCTGAATTTAATCTCTGAAGGAGTTTCTATGAGGCCAGCAGCCCTGATTACAGACTTGGACGGAACCTTGCTCGACAAGAATGCGCTGTGCAGTCCGCGCAATCGCAAATGCTTGGAGCATTTGGGGGAACGAGGTATCCTCAGAAGCATTGCCACGGGGCGCACCCTTTTCTCGGCTCGGAAAGCGATTTCACCTGATTTTCCGATCGATTATCTGATCTTTTCGACCGGTGCGGGGGTGATGGATTGGGCCAAACAGGAATTGATTTTTTCGGCCCATTTGCAAAGTTCAGAAATTCAGCCGCTTTTGGCGGCCCTCCAAGCAGAGCAAATGGATTTTATGGTGCATGCCCCCATGCCTGAGAATCATCATTTTGTCTATCGCCAAAACACGGCAACAAACCCGGATTTTTTCAGCCGTTTGGCTTTGTATCCGGGGTATTTTCAGCCCTGGGAAACCGACCTTTTGCCCTGGGAAGAAATCACGGGAATTTTGATCATTACCCCCCCAGAGGAGACACTCAAGCGCTTTGATTGGCTGGTCACAAACTGGCCCCAATACCAGATCATTCGCGCAACCTCTCCCTTGGACATGGTTTCTGGCTGGCTGGAAGTCTTTCCGCGGCATATCAGCAAAAGCCAAACCAGCGATTGGCTGGTAAATTTGCATCAATTGCAGCGGGAGCAGGTTCTTGCGGTTGGAAACGATTATAATGATGTGGACCTACTGGCTTGGGCTGGATCGGCCTGCGTTGTTGCCAATGCACCTTCCGATTTGCGCCAGCATTACCGCGAAGTGGCCAGCCACTGTCAGGATGGCTTTTCTGAAGCTGTGGAACAGTGGTTGCATGGGTGTGATTAAAGAGAGGATATTTAGCTTTTGACTTCTTTTATTCCATATTTGGAGCGGCTCAAACGCGATCAATGGGGCATCCTTGATGTTTTGATTGCGAATAGTTCGCCGATTGACCTGACCCGTTTGGCGGTGGAAGATGCCCGCGATGCCCATGAATTCATTTTAAATTATGGCTATGATCTGAACCATCCGGATGATGCTGAAGATTTGGCCAAAATCAAAGCCGAGGCCCTGGATTTTATTCAAACCTATTTTCTCGATGGCCTGGGCAACGAAGCTTATGCACCTTTGCAGATCCCTGAGCAGATCCGCAATACAGGGGTGGCAGATCTATTGATTTTGGCTTCGAAACATCCCCGTTCTCTTATTCAGCGCTGGGCCTGTGCGACTTTGCGGGTGATGCATACCCTTTCCCATATTGTGAATGATCTCTCGGCCAATTTTTTCACAGCGATCCAGGAGCAGATTCTCACTCCCTATTATCAACAATTGCAAATTGTGGGCGACCAGATCATCTTGGGCAAGGCCAATGACTTTCATATTCCCTTGGTGGATTTTCAGGTTAAAGCAGGAAAGGACCGTGATTCGGCTCTTTTAAAGCTATTGCACAAACGCGAAAATGTCGCGGCGGATCTCTTTGACCGCATGGGGGTGCGCTTTGTGACCCGTGATCGGCTCGATGCTTTGCTGGTGCTGAAGTTTTTGCGCGAGAAGCATCTGGTGACTTTTCCCAATGTCAAACCGAGTCGTTCGGTGAATACCCTGCTCAATCTGGAGAAATTCAAACAGAGTTTTAAACAGATTTATAAACGCTATGAAGAGGGGAAAATGTCACTGCAAGAGTTGGAGCAGATCCTGCGGGATGATGCCCAAAATCGTGATACCTTGACCTCTCGTCAAATTCACCATCTCTTTAATCGCAATCCCCACACCAGCAAACAATACCGCTCAATCCAATTTACGGTCAGGCATTTGGTTCGTGTGGCCAGCCCGCTGGCGCCGTTTATGGAGTATGTGCAGGAGGAGGCTTTGCCCAATCGGCGTTTGCAGCGCGAGTTTAAAACCGTGAGACCCTATTATCGCTTCTTCTTTCCCTATGAGGTGCAGATCGTTGATGCTGCGACCCATCAAAATAATATCGAGGGCCAGGCCAGCCACGAAACGTATAAACTCCGGCAATTGCTCACGGCCCGTCAGCGGGTCTTGGGCTCTTTGCTCAAACCCTTGTCAGGCAAAGTACCCCTTCCCGAAGCGGTAGGGGCCAGCTCTTAAGCGCCCTTCGACTTCGCTCAGGGCTCAGTTTAAGGGGGCTAGATTTCAACTTTAAAGCTGGACTCGATGGGCGTGGGGGAGCTGCCGCTGGGTGAATTGGGGCTTGAGGGAGGGGCCACGCTGGGGCTTGCTGAGGGCGTCGGATTGGGGCGGCCTGAGGCACTGGGTGAAACCACGGGCTTGGGCGTCGGTTTGCCACTGGGAGCGGGTCTGGGGGGCGTGCTGGGCGGCAGACTGGGGGCGACTGGCGTTGAGTCGGGCCGCGGGGTAATGCTGGCATTGGGCTCTGTGCCTGAGGGGCGGCCGCTTTTGCGCAGCCAGCCCGGCAAATGGGGGCCCGGCTTGTGCCCGTCCAGATCCAAATCTGCCAAAGGATCATTGATCGGTTCTTTGCTGCTGCGCTGATCGTTTTCATCCAGTGTAAATTCGGAGATCACCTGCTGGTTTTCTGTGCCAATCGCTTCAAAGTTTTCTCTGTCGGTGTAAAAAATGGCCTCTTGGGCCGTGAGCCAATCGCCGTTTTCGCGTTGAATGCGCACATTGCCCGTAAGCACAGCCATCTGTTTCTTTTCGCTATAACTGGCTTTGTCGCCGGTGGCAACACGCTCTTTTCCGCCGACCTT
>JBFWRL010000092.1:0-21789 GCA_050248915.1 Candidatus Sericytochromatia bacterium | reverse complement strand
GGTAGCCCCATGCGCTTGAGAATTTCGGCAATGCGCTCACGGTTGCGACCGGGATGGATCCCGAACAAACGCGCCGAATAAGACAGGTTCTCCCAAGCGGAGAGCTTCTTAAAAAAAGCGGCTTCCACAGAGACACGGTTGATTTGCTCGCGCACAGCCATGGGGTGTTCAGCAATATTGAGCCCCATGATCCGAATCGTGCCACTGTCAGGTAAAAGCAGGGTTGAGAGCATGCGAATCAGGGTCGATTTGCCGGAACCATTGGTACCCAAGAGCCCAAACACTTCACCTTTGGAGACCTGAAAGCTAACCTTGTCCACAGCTTTGAGCACTTTGCGGTTTTTCGACCACCAAAAGCCATCACTGAAAGACTTAGAGACTTCATGGCATTCAATTGCAAACATAGTGACTTTCCTCCTTGTTTTTAAACATAAAAAAAGAACCTCTCCCCGGTAGAATGGCCGGCAAGAGGCTGAATTTTTAAAGAAAAACACAGAAGTTCCTGCCGGGTGAACTGACTTATCCGTCCACACCTGCAGGCGTTAAACAGAACTCAGTAAAAGGGTGACACAGAAAAACCCAGTGCCATGGGTGAAATAGCAATGCCAGTGGCATTCATCCAGAATTGCATGGGTTCTGTACTCCTTTTTCAAAAATTTGGAAAGATGGTTTTGTCTTTCGACGCAAGTGAAACTTATTTTGTTCCAGAAAATTTCACAACTTTTCTTGCCTTGGTTCAAGCCGCTCGTCTTTTGGGAAGCAAATTAGGTACAATGTCAGCCTGGTCTCGGTTCTATTCCAGTCTGTTTTAAGCAAAAAGCAAGGGTGAAATTCTATGCAGCGAAAAATACCCGGCAAACCCGGTCAACCCCCCCAAAAACGCAGCCGATACCAAAGCCTGATTTTTGATGCCGACCGCTTTTTTGCGGACAAAGACTACGATACGGCTTTTCAAATTTATCAACAGGCCCTGCAAGAGGCCCCAGCAGGCGAGAATCACCCCTATGCCCAGCTTTGCCGCTGTTATCGCAAGCAAGCCCGCAAACTGCTCAAAAAACAGGCCTGGGAAGCGTTGGTTCAAAACCTTGAAACCATGCTGCAAATCAATGGCAACCGGCCCAATCTCAAAGGACTGGATTTTAAAGTCTTGGCCGAAGCCTATCTCGAAACCGGGGCTTTAAACAAAGCCGTTGAAGCCCTCAACCAAGCCTTGAAACTCAACCCGGAACTAGAACCTGAATTAAAGCGGCTGAATCAGCGTATTCAGGCCGAAAGTTTAAGCCAGAATATGCGCAATTTGTTTTAAAATCCACCTTTAAAGTCCACCCGCACATTCACAAAAGAAAACCCAGGCATTTCTGCCTGGGACAAGTGTAGGAAGTAGAGTGTAGAGAGATTGTTGAAGCGTTAGCGACGCATCGTCGGCATCACTCGGTAGGTTCCCACGTTGGAGGTACGAACCCGACTGGCCATCAGTTGGGGATTCAACACTTCTGCAGGAACAGGAATAAAACGGGCAGGGTCCAAAAATTTACCCTGTTCTTCACCGTAAAAGAAAACTTTGCCTTCTACTGCATTCAGACGGCGCAAAACAGTGTTACGGGCGCTCATGGCACTGATTTCAGGCACCACATAATCCAAATCTTTTTCGTTGATACCCAAGATCTGTTTGCTGGCGGGATCAAATTTCATCACATAAAGATCTTTGCGTTCAGCTGAAACCTTGAGATCGACAAAGAAAGTAAATTGACCTGCCTGCTGGGCAAAAGCCATGCTGCGCTCAAAATACTCCTTGGGATTGGCTGGCGGGGTTTTAAACAGCGCTTTGGTGGCATTAAACATACCTTCAACGTTCAAATCAGGGGTTTCGGCTTTGCCTTTGCTCCAGCCAGTCACTTTTAAATTGACGGTTTTTTGCAATTCTGCTTTGACCAAAGCGGCATCAGAAAAACCGGCTTTGCCCATTTCAGCAAAGAAAGCATCGACAGCGGGATTTCCTGGTGCGGGGGGGGCAGGAGGAGCACCGGGATCAGTGGGCGGCGCAGGGGGGGCACCCGGATCGGTTGGGGGTGCAGGAGGCGCAGGGGGATTGCCCGGATCAGTGGGTGGCGCAGGGGGAGCCGGAGGAGTGCCAGGATCCACAGGCGGAGCTGGTGGGGCCGGAGGAATACCAGGATCCACAGGGGGTGCGGGAGGCGCAGGGGGAGTACCTGGTTCAGCGGGCGCGCCAGGTTCTTCTGTACCGGGGGGCTTATCTTGATTGGGCAAACGACGTCCACACGCCACATTGCTTAAGACCGAAAATGAAAACAGTGAAACCAACACAAGACGGGCGTATGGTTTTGACATGGCTCTAACGACTCCCTACACAAAAATTAACTTGAGAATGACCTACACATAACTTTTATTTAGGAACTGCTTGTTTTGATCTTGTTTCTAAAACGGGGGCAGAATAAAAACTTTAACTAATTTTAACTTTTGCTTTATTTTTTCTTTAACAAAATTCACCAGAATACCAACAGGGTCACCCCTTCAAGAAAGCCAAAGACAAAAGGCCAATAAGCTGCTTTGAGCAAAATACCCTCATCTAGGTTCCAAAGTGCTTGGGGATCTTTGTCTTGAAACAAAAAATGGGCCACCACCACCACAATCATCCAATAGACGATAAAGTAAAAAAAGTCGAGGTAAAAAAGACGTTCTACCCCCGTCACACCCAAATGTAAATTGGAATGGGCAAATAAAAGTGGAAAGAGCAAACCAATCGCAGGGCCAAAAATATCCAATGGGCGATAGAGTTCATGATAGCGGTGGGTGGTGCGAATCAAGACCCAAAAGAGCAAAAGCAAAACCATGCCAACATAGAGCAGGTTCAAGATCACCACCCCCCAAAAACTGCGCCGAATCGAGAGTTTGAGGCTGAGTTCTGGTGTTTGTCGTTGTATATTTGCACTCAATTGCAAACCAGAGCTCTCTGGCAATACATAATTAAAACCTGTCTGATAGACTTGCCAGCCATCAATTTGAAAGGCCGGATCCAAACCCAGGTGTTGAGATGAATAGGCTTCCAAATCAGGAATTAAAACCAAATTTTCCGAGCTCTCTGGGGCACTGAAACGAATCAAAATTTGTTCACGGTTGAGCGGGTAACGGGTATGATTCAAGGGCTGTTGTAAAATCACTTCAAAACGCCCCCCCAAAAGTTCTTCCTGGGGTGTCTCACGTATATAGCTATCCCGAAAGTGCACTTCACGGGCCTGGGGAAAAATCAGCCCTCTTTCCCTTTCAGGAATACGGCTGCCTCGGCCGGGCGAAAATTTTTGCCAATAATCACCACTGATCCTGACCAGGTCTGGCTTTTCAAAGCTCAAAGCACGAATCTGTAGGCCTGTGGGCACAAACAGGGGGTCACCTTTTGCTTGGGCAGAAGCTGTCACCTGTATTAAGGCCCGGTAACGGGTCAGGTCGGTGGGTGAGAGTAAATTTTGAGGCAGTGCCTGGGCAACATTCAAATGAATCTGCAAAAACCAAGCAAAAGAGATATTGGCGATCAATGCCAAAGAAGCATAAGCAGACAGCCGTTTAAAATCGCGGTATCTCAATTGCCATAAGTTTTGGAACAAAGCCAAGCCCAACACAAGTACCGTGCTGGCCAATAAAAACAAAAGCAGATAAAAACGCTGAACCTCAGGTATCAAAGCCAGTTCAGACTCGCTGCAGACCAATCCCATGAAAAAAGAGGTGTCTGCCAAAGGCTCCATAAACAACCAAAAAACCTGACCCTGATCAAGATAGCGGATAAATTTACGCTCTTTTTGTGCCAATGCCTGTTTTAAAGTGGGCAAGGTTTTTTCAGGAAAAAAAGCCTGAACATTAACAGAAGCAATCGACAATTCCCGATTGGGGTGATGAACAAAAATGCCCTCTTTATCTGCAATAAATAAATAAGCGGCGTTTCCCGCCTCCACTTTGAACACCGCATCGCGTATTTTTTGCAAAGTACGCGTAGAATAGAGCCCATCAAAACCAGCAATTAAAAGCAGCGGTTTTAATTCTTCGGTCAATAATTGTGCGGCCTTTTGGGCAGAGGTCTGATAATTACTGCGGTAGTCCACTAACAAACGCTGCTGAAAATAAAAAAGCACCCCCAAGGTCAACCCCAATAAAAGAACCCCCGCAGCAAAAAGTGACCGCAAGATCTTTTTCAAGCGCGGTGGCCAGACGGGAGAAAAATGTGACTGAGATTCAGCCATGATCCGACTTATTTAAGCGTGGAAGGCGGAGCTGTTTTTTTGTACTCGGACTCAATAAATGCAAGCATCTCTTTGCGCTGTTTCTCTGTCAGAGGAATGGAAAATTGGGGACAGGCACTGGTATAAAGCAATTTTGTCCAAGCTTTTAAATCTGGTAGAACAGTGACGGGCTTGGCCTGGTGGCAAAAACTGCACTGACTTTGATAATTGGATTTGCCTGCCGCAATCAAGGCCGAGTTGGGAATGGGCTGAGTTTTAACAGGCAAGGAAGGAGTCTTGGCAGGTTTGGTTGGCATTTTTGCTGATTGCAGAAGACAAACCAGTATCAACAACATGAAGAGTGGCAGACAACGGTTGCGCATTTTTAATCTTCCTCCTTTGCTCCTGGAGCCACAAGGCCCACTCTAATTTCTTAGTTAATTCTCAGTCAAATATACCATGCTCTCTGCGTTCAAGCAGAAAGTGAATGGTATACTTAGAAAAACATTCGGGCAAGTGTGGGGAATAAATTGAGTCTGTACGAGCTTATCAAGCAGGCTGATTTACAGGCCAGTTGCATCAGAGCTTTACAGGCTGCCACTGGCAAAATGGTCATATCAGCCCGAAATACCACCCAGTTAAATCATTCACCCTATCGGCTTTTGACCCGTGTCGGGATTTTGGGGCCGGCTATGGGAGGCCAATGTGTTTTTGATCTGTCTCTTTTAACGGCACTCAATCTCAGTGCTTTTAGTCTCTGTGGTAAAAATTTCACCAGTTTAAATTCAGAAGAAGGTGCACAGCGCGACGAGTTGTTGCGCAAACTTTTGGGCGTGCCCACCCAAGACAGCGTGCGTAGATACACTTGTAGCGATGCCTGGGTCAAACAGATTGAAGTCAATTTGGGCCCCCTTTATAATCACGAAAAAATGAAAATTGCCGTGGTTGAAAGCAAAGGAGAAGAGCGCCGACCCGAACAATTGCGTATTCGCCTCGGCCAAGAAAAACCGATTACCCTGTCCTTAGATAATCAACAACAGGCAGAATTACAGCTTGAAAACCGGCGATTTATTTTTAAGGCCCTCGATACAGGCCGGATAGATTTGGATATCGATGAATCCGAACTCACATTGGGCACCGTGCCCTCTATTTTGAATGAGCACCATATTGTCACTCGCCTCAACGGTCAAAAGCACCTGGTCAAAGCAGGCAGTACTTTGGTCAGGTCCTGGTTGCTGGAAATGGCGAACCAAGTAGCCCCCTCTTTGATCCCGCCTCAATTAACCGGCGATATCAGCACGCCTCAAATCATCCCAGCACGCTCTCGTCACCTGCCTTTGCCCAATTTACACAAACTCAATTTGAATCTGCTGATCATGGGTTTGGGAACTTTGACAATCAGTCTAGAACTGTGTAATATTGCAGAACTTCATCCTGAGCAGATCCATGTCCTGAAAGGTTTATTCAATTTCACCTTCTATCACCCGGAGTTGAAAAAAATATTTGGCTGAATGCAAAAAAATCTGGTAATCTTTGGGTTAGTCTGGTGTTTGCTTTTTGCAACTCTGGCTCCGGTCAGTTTGGCAGAAGACACTCTTAAATCCCCCAACCAAGGGTTAGAAGAGCCTTCAGAAGAAGAAAAAAGTCCCTGGTTGGCTTTTGCTTTTTCTCTGGCAGTCCCAGGCACAGGACAAATGTATGTTGAAGAGCGGGTATGGCCTGAGGTTTTAATTACGGCAGGTTTGGCTCTGGGTGTTGTGGTATTTTTTCTCGTCGATCAGCAGCGCACAGCATCGCTGAAGTATCGAACGGTCACCCTCAATGGTGTGCCCACCACAGAAAGACTGCCTGATGCGCATTGGGAAGCCTTTACTTTAGCCCTACAACTGGCTTTGCCTGGTTTGTGGATCTGGAATTTTGGTGATGCATGGCGCCGGGCTGACACCCACAACCAAAAGGTGACAAACACCCTAGACCCGGCCGAAAATGCGTATATAATGAAAGGGAGTCTGGTATCGGTGACATTATGGCAGTTTTAAAGCAAAACAAAAAGCATTTTCTCAGATCCGCGCTCTCCATAGTGACAGCAGCAGCAATGTTCCTGTCAGCCTTTCCGAGTGCCGTTCAAGCCGTTGAAAAGCCGCTTGAACCAGTTCAAGTGCAAGCAATTACCTATACTTTGGCTCAGGCCAGTATTTCTGACCCGTTAAAAGGGATGGACCTCAAAGCCCTCGAAGCCGAAAAACAGCGTTTGGCTGGCCTCAAAGCAAGCCCTGAAGTGGCTACTCTTTTTTCAATTGTACCCGGTGCAGGGCATCTCTACGCGGGAAATACCAACAGAGGTGTGTGGGTTTTAGGTGGATTTGCCGCCACTTTGATTGTTAGCTTCTTGGGAAGTTATCTTTTGAGTAGCATCGACTCTGACATTGCCCGCACTGCGGCCGTGATCGTTAATGTTGCCCCACCTTCCGCTTATATGGCTTGGGGTGCTACCGATGCCTATTATCAGACTGAACTTTCTAATCAACAGATAGAATCCCGAATTCGGGAAATTACTTTGAAACAGCAGGAACATGGCTATTACTCAACCATTTTGGAACTCAATTTCTAAAGCGCTGGTTGTTGGCACAGCCTTACTCTTCAGTGGCTGTGTTGCAGCCCAAGGCAATAACCCAACACCCGCCAGTACACCTGTACCCGGTCTGGTCAGAATGGCCTATTCTCCGACTTGGGCTCCCGATGGGCAGCGGATAGCTTTTCTTTTTCGCTCCCGCAAAGAAAATAGCCAAGAAGTGCACGATATCCTCTATTCCTCCTTGCTCGATGGCAGCGATCTGGTCAAAGTCCGTGAACTGCGCCCAGCCCGTTTTAAAACTGTCAGTTGGGATGCCAGTGGAGAGAATTTCCTCTTAACCAGCGAAGATACTGAAGAAATCTATCTGATGGATAAAAACGGTGAAAATTTTCGCAAACTCAGTGATGGTGATAACCCCAATTGGCATCCGACTGAGGCGCGTTTTGTCAGTACTTATGACAATACCTGTGAAGCCAATGATCGGGTAGGTGGCACCCAATGTCAACGTCAAATCCGGCTTTATGATGTGGTAACCGGCGTTTTAACCGCCCTCCCTGTCAAACTCGAACGCGAAATTTATGCACCCGCTTGGTCTTCCGATGGGCTCAAAATACTCTGGTTAAGTACCAAAACGCCACAGTCCAAAGAATTGGATCAGCGGGTATTGGAGTACCACACTTATAATCTGGCCTCGCAAAGCCACCAGAGCGTCGATGTCAACCCATCAGCCCTGACCTTTGCAGACGCAGAATGGTCCAAAGATCGCTCCTTGATGGTCTTTAATTACCTAAGTAATATCCACATGTATTTCTTCTCTTTGTCCCAATCTTTTGCGATCACGCCAGGCACAGACCCCTCTCTGTCAGAAGACAATACGCGGGTCTTGTACACCAATCGCCTCGGTGAAAACAGAGCAGACATCGCCCTTTTCGATCGCCGAGACAACAGCATCTCGACGGTTATATCGCATCGATCACTGCCTTTAGAATAAACCTCCCGTAAAATAAGCAAACAACCATCTACCACTAACACAAGGTTTGTTTTATGTTTAATGTACCGATTATTTCCGTTATGTCCCGTAGTGCCCATGCATCTGCTCCCACCACCCCCCAATTAGAAACCCGCATTCGCCAATTGGCCGAAAAGCAAATTTCGCCCTGGATTGAGGGCACACAGGTAACCTTTCTCTATCAAGGCACCTCTCATACCCGCGAGGTAGAACTTGCAGGAGAAATTACAGGCTGGCACAGCCGTGGCCTGTATTTGCAGCGTTTGCCAGGAGATCTTTTCTATCTCTCCGTGATTTTACCCAGAGACGCACGCCTGGAATACAAATTCCTGGTCAATGGCGAGTGGACAATGGACCCCTGGAACCAGACAAAGCTGGAAAATGGCATAGGTGGGCAAAACTCAGCCTTTGGAATGCCCGATTACCAGGGAGATGTTTATCCTCATTGGGCACCCGACATCCCGCATGGTCAAGTGGTCAAAGAAAGTTTTCAAGGCAATGCAATTCCAGGCCCAAGAGGCCTGCACATTTATTTGCCTCCCAACTATGATCCAGACAAAGTCCAAAATTACCCTGTCATTTATGCCCATGACGGAAATGACTATATGCGCCACGGAAAATTAAATTGGATTTTGGACCGTTTGATTGCAGAAGAAGCCATAGAGCCTGTGATTGCAGTATGTATCGATCCCATTCATCGGTTCAGTGAATATACGTTCAACAATAGTTATTGTCATCTTTTGGTCGAAGAAATCATTCCCTATATCGATGCCAATTACAAAACGCAACCGAGTGCTGAATCCAGAACCTTGCTTGGCTCATCGCTCGGTGGACTGGTTTCCACCTATATGGCATTTCAATATTCCCATGTTTTTGGCAATGTCTTTGGCCAATCCAGCTCATATCAATTTTACCGGGAACGCATGGTGGACACCTTAAGAGATTTCCCCACGTGCCCCATCCGCTTTTATCTCAGCGCAGGTTGTTTAGAGGGATTGATTCAAGCCAATCGCCATATGGCTGATGTACTCGCAACCCAAGGTTATACCTTTCGCTACCAAGAATACAATGAAGGCCACAATTGGACCCATTGGAGCCACCGCATGGCCACAGGACTTAAATATCTTTTTGGAAAATCAGTTGAATGAGTAAAAAAAATCCAAAGCCCGAATTTAAACATCTCGGCAAAACAACAGAATACCCAGCCACTCCCGAAGCGGCAGAGCTGGAAACGTTTGCCAACCCTGCCATGGGCAGAAATTATGAAATAGTCTTAAATTGCCCTGAGTTTACCACTCTGTGCCCAATCACAGGACAACCCGATTTTGCAAGGATAGAAATAAAGTACATTCCCGACAAAAAATGCATTGAATCCAAAGCTCTCAAACTTTATTTATTTGCCTTTCGCAATATTGGCAGCTTTCACGAAGCAGTCACCAACCGCATACTCGATGACTTGGTCAAAGCCATGAAACCAACTTGGATTCAGGTTATTGGCCATTTTAGCGCCCGTGGTGGCATCGCCATCACGGTCTCTGCAGAACAGGGAAAAAAGTCCCATTAATCGACAACAAAGAGAGGTAGAAGAGAGGCCTCAAAGTCTCTCTTCCACCCATCTGCCTCAGTTGATTTTGATCTCAATCCGCTTGGGCTGAACTTCTTGCCTTTTGGGCAAATGAATCTCTAAAACGCCATTTTGATATTGGGCCTTCACAGCTTGGCGGTCCACCTCGTCATTTAAGCTAAAAGCCCGATAATAATTCCCCATCGAAGTCTGTTTAAACACAGTTTCACCGGAGAATTCCTGATAATTCCGCGCTTTCAAAATTAAGGTGTTTTTTTCATCAATTTCTAACTGAATATCTTCTTCTTTAATCCCAGGCAAATCGACCTGAAACAGATATTCTTCGGGCAGATAGTAAATATCCACGTCCGGGCGATAGGCATTTTGAGGGCTGACCAATTCTTCAGCAGTGGCCTGCAGAACAGGCTCCTTTTCATTCATCTGTAAAACAGTGCAATTGCTCATTTTGGGGATCTCCTCTTATTAATTTCGTTTATGCATTAATCACAATTTGACGGGCACGAGCCGATTCGGCTTTGGGTAAACCAATCTGTAGAATACCGTTGTGTAATTCGGCATGTAATTTATCCGCGTTGACCTCAAAGGGAATACGCAGGGTCTTTTCAAACGATCCTGTTTGTCTTTCTGCACGCATTTGCAGTGACTTTTCAGGCAAATTTAGGGGTTTGCGCTGTCCGGTGATTTTTAATTCACCATGACTAAAACTGATATCCAAATCTTCTTTGGCCACCCCCGGCACTTCAGCCACAACCCGAATTTCTTCCGGCTGATTGTAAATATTGATCAAGGGGAAATTACGCCCCTGATGTGTAAACACACGTTGAGAACGTTTAAAAATATCCTCCATTTCACGGCGCATGGCATTAATTTCTTCAAATGGGTTTGAAACAGTAAAAAACATAATTGGGTATGCCTCCATGAGGAAATGATTGGTACCTTATAAATTATCACTTTTTATTAGCACTCTAATAATGTGAGTGATAATAAAATATGATAATCAAGTGCGAGAACAAAGTCAAGTTTTTGGCAAATCCCTTAACAGCCTGTAGAAGGGAGACTCTGAGTTAATGGTAATATGACAAAATAAATACGTTCTCTCCATTGACAGAACAACCCAATTTTATTTAATGTTAAGCATTGGGATTCAAACTTCTTCTAAAAAAGGGATATTATATTCTATGACCAAAGTATTAATCGCTGAAGATTCGACCATTATTCAACGGCTGCTGTCTGACGTTTTAAAAAAAGACAAAACCATTGAAGTAGTCGGCATCGCCGGCGATGGCCTGGACGCGGTCGAAAAGACCAAAAGTTTAAATCCAGATATTATCTTGATGGATTACCGCATGCATGCCCAAACAAAATGCGCCAGCTGCCATAAAACAAATTATGAGTTCCAACCCAAAACCCATTATGGTTATCACTTCTGCTGAACCCTTTGAAGAAAAACGCAAAGAAGTCATGGACCTCGGCGCTGTGGGCTTTATGGAAAAACCCAAAAATATGGATTTTAATGCACTTTCCAGCAAGCTCATTTCTCAAGTCCAAGTTTTAAGCCGTTTAAAACCCAATAAACGCCCGTAAAATAATCAGATTCACTGGCTCAAAACGACCACCAAAGTGGTCGTTTTTTCGTTTGAAAGGGGGTGAAATATAAATGACCTTGCTTCGGTGTGCGTATAATGAAGCCCATGTCCTCTCAAAATCATTTGGCCCATTGGGCTTACGACGCTATTTTTTACCATATTTATCCCTTGGGTATGTGTGGAGCACCTCATCACAATTCTTTCAATAGCCCAGCCGTGCCTCGTTTAGAAAGTCTCTATCACTGGATTCCCCACCTTCATTTTTTGGGCATTAATGCAGTGTGTCTGGGTCCGCTCTTCGAATCCAGCTCTCACGGTTATGACACGGTTGATTATTACCATGTCGATCGGCGACTGGGAAACCACGATACCCTGTCGGCCTTAGTAAAAGCCTTTCACCGCGCAGGCATTCGTGTCATTTTAGATGCTGTATTTAATCATACTGGCAGAGATTTTTGGGCCTTTCGAGATATTCGCCAGAAGGGTCAACATTCTGACTATGTGCGCTGGTATCGCCATCTGCGTTTTGGCAAACGCAGCCGCAAAGGAGACCCCTTTACCTATCAAGGCTGGAAAGGGCATCTGGACCTGGCCAAACTCAATTTGCGCACCCCGGCAGTACGCGAGCACCTATTCGGGGCAATAAAAATGTGGATTGAGCGCTATGAAATCGATGGGCTCCGTTTAGATGCTGCTGATTGCCTTGATTTTGGCTTTATGAAGCGGCTGAATCACTTTTGCAAAAAGCAATCTTCTGATTTTTGGCTGATGGGCGAGGTGGTCATGGGCGATTATAGTCGCTGGGCCAACGCCCATACCTTGGATTCGGTCACCAATTACGATATTTATCATCATTTACATACCAGTCACAATCAAAAAGACTATGCTCTGCTGGCCCAAGCCCTTGATCGCCAATATGGAAAAAAGGGAGCATACCAAGGCTTACCCCTGTACAATTTTGTCGACAATCATGATGTTAACCGCATTTCCAGCCTATTAAAAGATCCCCGAAAACTTTATCCTTTGCACATTTTGCTCATGACCCTACCAGGCGTTCCTTCCATTTATTACGGCAGTGAATGGGGGCTTGAAGGCAAACGACAGCGCTGGTCAGACAAGGAGTTACGGCCACATTTACCTCATCCCGAATGGGGGCAGCGAAGCCCCCACAAAGATTTGGCACAGACCCTCAAAAAGCTGATCGCCATTTATCATCACAGCCCCGCATTAAAACGTGGATATTACCGACTCCTACAGGTACAAACCGAACAAATTGCTTTTTTGCGCTTGCACTCAGATGAGGTGATACTGGTTATCGTCAACGCCGCAGCCAAAGAATCCCAGATCAAATTACATCTGCCTTATGCTGGTCATTGGCAAGATTTGCTCAATCCCAAGGAAAGTTGTTTAAGCAAACAGGGATGGCCTACCCACATTCACCTCTATCCACATTGGGGAAAAATTCTGCGCCTCTCAGCTTAACGATTTTTCCAATTGGGTATAGATCGTTTCAAGCACTTTGATGCGGGCAAAATATTTTTCATTGGCTTCCACCACTGTCCAGGGAGCAATATCAGTACTGGTTCGCTCAATCATTTCAGAGACAGCAACTTCATATTGCTCCCATTTTTCACGGTTGCGCCAATCTTCATCTGTAATTTTGAAACGCTTATACGGTGTTTTTTCTCGTTCCTGAAAGCGCAATAATTGCTCCTCTTTGGTAATACTCAACCAAAATTTTAAAATAACTGCCCCACCCTGTTTTAATTGCTCCTCAAAATCATTGATCTCTGAATAGGCGCGCATCCAATCAGAGGTTTCACAAAAACCTTCGACCCGCTCAACCAAAACCCGTCCATACCACGAGCGATCAAAAACGGTAAAATTCCCCCTGCGTGGGATATGGCGCCAAAAGCGCCACAAATAGGGTTGTTCCTTTTCTTCTTGGGTCGGTGAAGCAATCGGAACAATCTGGTAATGGCGTGGGTCCAAGGCTCCCGCAATGCGTCGAATAGCCCCTCCTTTGCCAGCAGCGTCTGAGCCTTCAAAGACCAAAATGGCAGAAATTTGTTTAAATCGCGGACTGCGACCCAAAAGATTCAAATCTCGCTGAAGTTTCTCCAAGCGCGCTTCGTAATTTTTTTTGCTAATTTTACGAGAAAAATCGAGCGATTGCAAAAGATACTTATTGTCCAGCGGGGGCAAGACCACTGGCAAATTTGTATTACGCAGTCGCTCAGGATTTTCTACTCTGTGCTTTAAGGTCGTTAAAAGGGTTTGGGCCACTGTAACATAACGAAAACGCGGATCCATACCTTCTACAATGATCCAAGGCGCCTCTGCTGTACTGCTCAAACGCAAGGCCCGTTCAGAAATTTTGCGAAATTTATCATAATTTTTAAAATGGGCCTCTTCTTCCTGTGTCACCCGCCAGCGGGTCTCGGGATCTTTTTTCAAGCGCTTGAGGCGTTCTTTTTGTTGTTCTTTAGAGAGATGAAACCAAAATTTGAGAATCAAGGCACCTTCATCAAAGAGCATACGCTCAAAGCGAACCACACGCTCCATGGCCTGATCCAACTCAGCCTTCGCATTTAAGCCATATACCCTATCAATAATTGGTTGCGTGTACCAAGAGCCAAAAAATATCCCCGTTTTCCCTTTGGGGGGCAAAACCCGCCAAAAGCGCCACATCGGTGGATGTGCAGACTCTTCTTCTGTTGCCAACCCCATCGCATGGGTCTCAATAAAACGGGGATCCATCCATTCATTTAATATCTTAACCGTTTCACTTTTCCCGGCCCCATCAACTCCCCCAATTAAAATAATCACCTGAAAAGTTTTTTTTTCACGCAATTCTTGCTGTAAATTCAAAAGTTCTTGCCTGATAAGAGGCACCCGTTGATTGTATTCTGTTTTAGAGAGCGTGTGTCCAATTTCTGCGGATTCAAACATAACTTTTCGCCCCTTGTTCCAAATGATTTTTTATGCCTTCAAAGCCACTACAAGTAAACCTATTTGCTCTTGCAACCCGTTTGCCGGCGTCTTCGTTGGCCATTGAATCTGAGCTGTTTTTACACAAGGACGTTGCTCTCCCCCAATATCCACCGACCGTTTGTCTATTTGCTGCATCAACAGGACATGATCATGCCATTGCCCTAGATTTTCAGTGATATTTTTTAAAGTCTGGTGGACCTCTAAATAAGGAGAACCTGCTTTTAAGGTCTTCACCAAAAATTCTAACCAATATTGGACACGTTTTAATTTTGTCCGCAATTTATGCAAGGCTTTGTCTTCGGCGAGAATAGATGAATCACCGATTTCGCTGAGTTTTTGCCTGATCAAATTGATCATTTGCGCCAAAATCTGTTTTTTCCCCAATGCCCTAACACGGCATTTAAGTCGCTGCAAAAACCGCTTCACATGCCGAAACGACAAGCGCTTCAAAACACGCAAAAATTTGCTTAACGCATTTTCGCTTTGCAAGTGCCAAAGTGATTGCATGTGCTCACACCAAAAATCAGCGCAAATTTTTGTCCCCAACGCCCGTTGAACGTCTAAATCTCGGACTTTGCCAGCAGCCAGAAACAGCTTATAAAGCCGTTTACTCAATCGAATCTTTTTCGCCCCGAGTAGGTTCAAGAGAAATGTAAAAGAGTGTAATCGTTTAAGTATTAAACGCAATTGATGAATACGTGTTTGCTCATGGGGCCTAAAACGCAAAACCAGAACCACTTGCTTAAGTTCAAGCAATAAAGCATCCAGATAATGTTTCATGTGTTGTTTTGCATTCATAGCCAGTAAGCCGATTATAAACCAAGAATCCCATTTTCACTGAACAAATATAATTTAAAAATGGTTGACGTTTATCATTTACATACCCGAATAATTAACAGACGATGACTATCAAACAAGAAATTCAAGCAACTTTCAAATTAGCTGCGCCCATGGCTGCTGGACAATTGGCCCAATTTTCTTTGCACATTGTCGATACGATGATGTGTGGGCGATTAGGTGGCTTGGCTTTGGCAGGTGCAGGTCTGGGGTCTTCTTTCCTGGCCATGCTTTGGTTACCAGCCACAGGCGTTGTCAGCGCAGTGTCTCCCTTGTGTGGGCAAGCCTATGGGGCACAAAATACCCACTTGATTAAAAAATCACTGCATCAAGCCCTGTTACTCAGTTGTTTCCTATTTGTTCCCTTATTCTTGATTTTAAGTTTTGCTCAGCCTCTGCTCAAATTACTTGGCCAACCCCCTGAACTGCTTCCTTTGGCAGAACAATATCTGCAAGCGGCACGCTGGGGCCTTTTGCCAGCTTTGGGCGTGGCTGTTTTGCGCAATTTTATGGACAGTTTGGGCCATCCACGGGCGGGCATGATGGTCGCTCTTTCAGGTGTTTTAATTAATATCCTGGTCAATTGGATCTTGATGTTTGGCAAATTTGGTTTTCCTGCCTTGGGAATTGCAGGCACAGGCTGGGCGACCACTTTGGTCAATACTTGGATGTTTATCTGTTTGTGGTTCTGGGCCCGTCAAACCCCCGAACTCAGGCCTCATTTGCCAACACTTCCTTTTTGGCAAATCGACCCAGTGGTGATGAAAGAACTGTTAAAAGTCGGTCTGCCTATGGGTGTCAGCATTTTAACGGAGGTTTGGTTGTTTATCGGAACCGCCTTCTTAATGGGACATTTTGGCTCTATCGCTCTGGCAGCCCACCAAATTGCCTTGAATATCGCTTCCACCACCTTTATGGTGGCCTTGGGGATTTCAAATGCCTCTTCTGTTCGCGTGGCCCAAGCAATGGGAAAAAACCAACCACAAGCAGCTTATCAAGCCGGCATGGTTGGTATGATGATCGGGCTAAGCTTTATGGGCACAATGGGCCTTCTGCTTTGGAGTATTCCTGCTTTCTTTATTGGCTTGTATTTAAATCTGGAACAAAGCGAAAATCTGGCCGTATTTTATTTGGCCAGCCATCTGCTTAAAATAGCCGCTTTGTTTCAAATATTTGATGCCCTGCAGGTCACCTCTCAAGGAGCCCTGCGCGGACTCAAAGACACCCGCATCCCCATGCTGCTCGGCTTACTCTGTTATGGCGGTATAGGTCTGGGCAGCGCACTGATTTTTGCCTATCCCTTACAGGGCAGAGAAACCGGGCTCTGGATAGGACTTACCTTGGGTTTAATGGCGGCGGGTCTCACGCTATCATCTCGTTTTCGCTCCCATTTCAAAATTGTCCATCGCCATTAATCTGCTCTATTTTATGTTAGAATCGGGCTAATCAATACGACACTAAGAAATTAGGATCTATGGCGTTTATTGGGCATCTTACCTTTGGCTTAATTGCTTTATCTTATCTGGTCAGAGACATCTTTATCCTGCGGATTCTTTCGATTGTCGCCAGTTTAGCAGGCATTATTTTTAACTATTATGCCCCTGCAGAACCACTGTGGCTGGTCATCAATTGGAACTTGGCCTTTATTGGCGTAAATCTATTTCAAATCGGGATGAGTATGTATGAAAAACGCAAAATTGCCTTTTCAGCGGAGCAGTCCGAACTCTATGAAACCATTTTCACAGCATTTTCTCCGATTGAATTCTTAAAGCTCATGCGTCTCAGTACTTGGCACGAGGCAAGCCAAGGTCAAAAATTAACCGAAGAAGGCAAACCCCTTGAACAGGTCATGTTAATTTACAGCGGCGAAGCGGGTGTCGAGGTTTCAGGCAAAGAGATCAGCCGACTCAAAGACGGCGATTTTATTGGTGAAATGAGTTTTTTTTCTGGCACCCAAGCCACGGCAACCGTTAAAACCCTGAGTGAAAATACCCGTTATTTAGCTTGGAACAAAACAGCCCTCTCTGCCCTGATGCAACGCAATCCCAATCTGCGTTTTGCCTTACAATCAATTTTGGGCAATGATCTGACCCGCAAACTCCAACGCCCGCCAAACAGCCCATGATGCTATCTCTTGAATTCTTCAAAGATTTTCTGGCCAACCACAGCCTCTTAATGCTGTTTCTAACCATTGGGTTGGGCTTTTTACTGAGTCGGCTTGAATTTGCGGGCATCAGTTTGGGTGTCGCTGCGGTCCTCTTTGTTGGTTTGGCGCTCGGAGCTTGGGAAGAGGGAAAATTTACCCTCCCTGAGATCGTTGGGCAATTGGGGTTATTGCTGTTTATTTATCCCATCGGTTTGCAATCAGGCCCCTCTTTTTTTCGCTTGTTTCGCAAACGCGGCTTACAAATGCTCTTGTTGGCAACCGCAGCCGTTGGGGTTGCAGCCCTCTTAACTGGATTGGCTGTTAAATTTTTACATATTTCTCCGGCCATAGCAGTAGGTCTTTTTTGTGGCAGCACAACCAATACCCCCGCATTGGCTCTGGTCAGTGAAAGTTTGCATCTGACCCCACAAGCAGCGCAACCAGCCGTTGGTTATTCGATTGCCTACCCGCTGGCTGTCATCATTCCGATTTTATTGGCCCAAACCTTAATTTGGTTACAAAAACTCAATTTACCCAAAGAAGCAGAAAAGGCAGAAAAAGCAGCAGGAAGCCATCCTCAAGCGGCTTCCGCTAATTTTCAGCTCGAGAGTTTGGTCTGGGAAGGCAGGCAACTCAACTCAACCGATCTGTTTAAACCCGGAATCAAAGTCAGTCGGATTCAGAGAGGCAAAGATATATTATTGGCCTCACCCCAAACCCGTTTAAAAACAGGGGACATTTTACATATTGTGGCCTCAGAATCCGAATTAAACAGACTTGAAAAATTGATCGGTCCACGGGTTCAGTTGGCTGGGCCCGAAACATCCCGCCAAAAGATTGATTTCAGGCGAATGGTGCTAACCAATCCCGAACTGATTGGCAAAAGTTTGAAAGAGACCAGATTGGAACAAGATTGGGAAGTTGTAGTCACCCGCTTGCGCCGAGGGGATATCGATTTTGTTCCCTCTGATGATACTGTTCTGGAACGGGGGGATCGGCTCAGAATTGTGGCTCCCACGGAAAAAATGGGGGCGCTGACCCAATTAATGGGGGATTCCCAGCGTTCACTTGCAGAAACAGATTATGTTTCTCTTTCCCTGGGGATTTTGCTGGGGATTCTCTTGGGTGAATTGATTCTCCCAATCGGAGAAGTGCACCTCAAACTGGGTATGGCTGGTGGGACTCTGATAGTGGCGCTTATTCTAGGCTGGATGGGCCGTTCGGGTCCCATTATTTGGAATCAACCGTTGGAAGTCAATATGACCTTTCGCCAATTGGGAATGATGCTTTTTTTTGCATCGGTCGGCCTGCGTTCAGGCAGTGCCTTTATGAAGGCCTTACAAAGCCAAGGCCCATTGCTCTTAATGACCGGTGCCGGCATTAGCTTGGGAGCTTCGTTGGTTTTGCTGATTGGGGCTTATCTCATTTTAAAATGGGACTGGGTCACCACCACTGGAACCTTGGCAGGAGGGCAGACACAACCTGCGATTCTGGCATTTGTAAACCAACGCATTGGATCAGAAGCCGCCAATATTGCTTATGTAGGTATGATGCCTGCAGCCATGATTCTCAAAATTGTGGTTGCCCAATTGCTGCTCTGGCTGACAACCGTTTAAAATCCCTCAACGGTAAACGAAGCGAGATAAAGGTTCCTTGCCCTGCTTGAGATCATCCTGACTAAAATAGATATGCACTTCATGGCCTTCAGATAGCCAAAGATAAGAGGGCTGAACCATCCAAAGCACGCGACTGATGCGATCTTGACCGCCCAACTGAGTAGCAGTAGCGGGTTGTTCTCCCGTATAAATCCGGATTTTATGTCCCGGCTCTAAAGGAATCGTGGTCTGAGCGCGAATCAGGGCTTTGCGCAGACAGCGGTACCCACGGGGTGCACTTCGCAAACCGATGCGCTCCATACAGGCCAAAACCCGCCCCTGCATATTTAAAACATAAGGGCCGTTGTTTTGAATGTCAATCCACTCTTCATTCAATTCACGGTTGACCCGAAAACGACCTGATACCAAGCGTTTATCCATCTGCGGGTCGCGATGTAAAGCGACAATATCCAAACCCACCTGCACCAAGGTCTAACGCACCAATTCCTGAAATTTTTGCTCCTGCCGCAGATTGTTAAAATCTGGATCAGAGCCCGCCAAGGCTTTTAACTTTTGATCTTTTTCAAGGGCTTGTTTTAAAAATAACAAAGCAGCCTCTTTTTGTCGGTTCAAGGCATAAGCACAGGCAATATTATAATAAGCCGTAGCATAATTTGGATCTAATTTTAAAATTCGCTGAAAATGAAGCACTGCTTCCAGATAATCTTGATTTTTCAACAAGACATTGCCTAAATTATTGCGTGCATCCAAATCTTCAGGTTGAATCAAAATACTGCGTTCAAAGGCATCAAGAGCCAAACTTGGCCTGTCTGAGTCTGCATAAAGATTTCCCAGGCTAAAATAAATATTGGGGTTATACGGATCAATTTTATGCGCCCAAAGATAATAATCTTCGGCTTTTTCTAATTTTTTTTCCTCACTATAAATATCCCCCATGCTGAGCAAAAGTCGAACATCTTTGGGATTTTCCTTGAGCATGAGTTGCAATAATTCTCGGGCCTTGGAAAATTGTTTATCCTGCTTGTAGGCCATCACCAAAGCCTGTTGTACAGAACTGTCTTTTAACGAGGCCTTGCTCAAAGCTTCAATCGCTTGTTTGGGTTGGTTTAACTCTATCGCCAAAAGTCCAGACCAATAATAAGTGAGCGGCAAAATATCCGGTAATTGCCTGGCTGACTCAAGCAAACGCTTGAGAGCATCCCAATCTTTGTCCTGCCAATAAAAATAAAAAGCACTGCTAAAAGCCTGAGGCAAAGGGGGAGAAAGTCGAACAGCACTTTCAAAGGCCAATTTGGCAGCCTGTTTTTTGCCCAATTGTAGCTGTGTTTCAGCTTGAAATATCAGTAAATAGGTATTGTTGGGCGTTTTTTTGAGCGCGTGGGCGGTTGCTTCAGCCACCTGCTGGAGCTCAGCTTTTGAAGATAGCTCCAGCAAGGCCTCATAAAAACTGCTCTCTTTCGGCATCAGTTGCAAACCCGAAAGATACATCTTGATCGCCGTTAAAGGCCTGTCCAACTCCAAATAGACGTGCTCTAACTTGCGGTATAAACGGGGCTGATAGGGCTGTATTTTCTGCGCTTTTTCAAGGGTTTGCAACGAACGGGGGTAGAGTTTCACCCAGCGATAAAAATTGCCCACCGCCTCTGCCAAAATAGCATTTTTAGGGGCTTGCAATAAAAGCCCATCAAAAGCCTGAATGGCCGCTGCTTGTTTACCCATATAATACAAGAGCTGCGCTTTTTGATAATCTAAATAGAGATTGTCTTGATTGACAGGGTTTGGTTTGCTCAAGATCCGCTCAAGATCCACTAAGAGCGCTTTGTTTTTTTGCAAGCCTTCTCCCATTTCCAAGGCAGCTTCTAAAAAGGTCATTTTGACCAAAAGAGAATCTGGATAAGTTATGAATAATTGACGGGCTTCTTCCAGAGAGATTTGCCAAATTTGAGGGTATTCAGGGTGCGTCTCACCCACAAGTGTGCGAACCAGTCGCGCAAATTGCCCGTTGTCTGTTTTCACCGCAGCCAGAGCAGCATCATATTCATGCATCATCAAAAGAAAAGCCGCATTCAAATTCTTCAGTGCAACTTGGCTGGAAGCCGGCATCGTCTCTGCCTGTTTTTCCCAACGCATCAAAGCATCCGTAAATTTTTGAATCGGTAGCTCTAATTGGCTTTCCTGTTGAATCGCAAAATTATCTTTGGTCCAAAGATAGATGTAAAGCAATTCTTCGGTCCACACCTTGAGCTGTTTCTCTGAGGGCTGAAAGGGCAAAAGTTCAGAAAAGATTTGAGTTGAACTGTAAAAAT
Source organism: Candidatus Sericytochromatia bacterium (assembly GCA_050248915.1). Lineage (GTDB taxonomy): Bacteria > Cyanobacteriota > Sericytochromatia > UBA7694 > UBA7694. Next base: position 906 of record JBFWRL010000092.1, on the reverse strand, counting down.
CCCTTCTTGGAGCATCTTTTGCAAAGAGCTCTGAACTCGGACCAGCGAGTCCCACATAAGCCAGCAAGCATACTCCTAAGAGACGATTTTTAACTGTCATAACTATTTCCTGAACCCAACTTAAAGATGAAAAGACGTTTAACAGTAATCATCACATAATCAATCCTGTCTTTCAAGCAAAATCGACATATCGGGCCCAAAACCTTTGTGCTAGAATGGTTATGACCTTCCTGAGGTCCATTTTCCAATCGACAATTTTAAAAGTGAAGGCAAAGGCTGGCACCTATTCATGGCAGAGACAACCAAAGAACTACGCCGTTTACAGGAGATTATGGCTGTCCTGATTCAGTATGGCTTTCGTGAGGTTGTTGAACAGGGTATCAAACGAAAATGGGTTCCAAGTCCTGTTAAATGGCGCAAGACCTATGACGATGCAATTGAACAATCCAAAGGGACAGGTCCATTGTCCACCCCCTATAAATTACGCAATGTGATGGAGAAATTGGGGGGAATCTTTGCCAAATTTGGCCAAGTGTTAAGCACACGAAGGGACATTTTACCCCCCGATTATATTGAGGCACTTTCAACATTGCGTTCACGGATGCCCTTTTGTGATTATGATTCTATCCGCAATGCCTTTATTGATGAACTGGGTGCTCCGCCAGAAGAGTTGTTTGAATATTTTTCACCCGAACCTGTAGCTGCGGCTTCATTGGCCCAGGTTCACAAAGCCCGTTTGTATGATGGCAATTGGGTGGCCGTAAAAATACAAAGGCCAAATGTCGATGAAAATGTGGCCATCGATTTAAAATGGCTCGAACGCCTGGGAGAGACAGTGGTAAAACTTTTTCCCACCCTCCAACCCTTTCGCATACTGGATACCATCCAGGAATTTAAAGAGTGGAG
>JBFWRL010000091.1:0-22025 GCA_050248915.1 Candidatus Sericytochromatia bacterium | reverse complement strand
GCCCCAGGTATCAAAATTTTACCCGTGCGCACCATCAGCAACGGTGGTGTGGCAGAAGTGGCCGATGGCATTGTTTGGGCCGCAGATCATGGGGCCCGTGTGATTAATCTGAGTCTGGGCTGGGACTACCCCACTTCTGCGGTTGAAGAAACCATTCAGCGGGCTGTCAAATATGCCTTGGACAAAAATGTGGTGATCTGTGCCGCGCTTTCCAATGATAGCAACAATAATCCCAGTAGTACCCCCGACAACTTGGCGGGTAAAGCCGGTTTTGAAGGCGTAATCGGAGTGGGCAATGTGGATCTGAATAACCGCCGCCAAGGGGCTTATGGCAATTGGAAATCCGTTTCTTCACCCGGCACCCAGATCATGTCGACCTTGCCCAATGGCAAATATGGCAATTTAACGGGCACCTCAATGGCTACCCCCATGGTCACCGGCATAGTGGGGCTGATGCTATCTCAAAATCCAGGGCTCAAAAATAGCGAAGTCAAACAACGTCTGATGAGCTCTGCCATTGACCTCGGAACCCCAGGTTTTGATGACCAATTTGGCGCAGGGCGCGTCAACGCCTTTGCGGTTTTAAGCAATACACGTTTGCGATAGCAAGTAGAGCGTTCAAGTATTCTCCAAATCTGACGGGAGGGGCTTTTTCCCTCCCCTTTTTTTATGCTCTGGTTTCTTTTGGGTAAGCCTGTTAGAATGTTACGCATTCATTCTGCACAGAAACCGAGTCAAACATGCGTTATTTTGTCCTCTTCTCGTTATTGCTGCAAATCCTGGTTTTACCCGTTTCGGCTGCGACCCAGGCTGTTACATCTGCTGCTACACATACTTCTACCCTGGCCGAGCCAGCATCCTTGCAGGTTTCGTACCAGAATCAGCAGGGTTTGGCCGTGCTCAATCTCAAAACCCAAGGCAATGTGCCCGCAGAAATGGGCCAGATTTTAACCGACCGGATTCGGGCTTTGGTGATTAAAAGCAGACAATACCGTGTGATGGAGCGCTCACAGATGGAGGCCATCATCAAAGAGCAGGGCTTTCAGGCCAGCATGCAGGACTGTGATTCAGTGGCCTGTGCCATTGAATTGGGCAAATTACTGTCTGTTAGACAGCTCATGATCGGCAGCCTCTCCCAGGTGGGGCAGGTTTATTCCCTCAATCTGCGGATTATAGATACCCAATCGGGCCAGATTATCAATGAACGTTTTGCCGATTGCCGCTGTAGTTTAGAAGATGTTTTAATGCAGGTTTCTCCCTCTTTGGTTCAAGCCCTGATTTCTGGCGAAACCCCCGCCATTGCTCCCGCCCTCAATGCCAGTTACAAAGAGCCTGTTACGGTTTTTCTGCTCAATCTCCCCGGCCCCTTTGGCTATTTTTACATGGAAGAATGGGGCTGGTTCGGCGGTTTGCTCGCGGTTGACATCATTGCCGCAATTGCCCTGATCGTGAATCAATGGAGCTTCCCCGGTGGAGAATTAACCGCTTGGCTGGCCCTGGCCGCCACCCGTATTTTTGGCGTTATTCATGGTCCGGCTTTGGCCAATGAGCGCAACCGAGCCATTAAAACGGCACAGCAGGAATTGCCCGCCCAGGCCCAAACGCTGCCACTGCTGCAAATGACTTGGCAATTTTAAACGAAGTCTTGGCCCTGTTGGATGCCTGCTTGTATTAGCTACGCCCTATCCACCCCAGACAGGCCGCGCCCAAGATCAACCAGGCGGAATTCACGCGCCAGAGCTGCAAAAGCAAGAGGCTGACAGCACAGATCCCCAGGCTGGGCAAATCAGTCAGGGCTGTCTGGGCCAAGTGAAGGATCACCGCTCCCATCAGGGCCAAGGATGCCGCATTGACACCATCCAAAAACAAACCCGTCAGGGGAAATTGGCGCAAGCGTGTGACCAGTGGCTGGCTCAGTGCCACCAACAGAAACGAGGGCAAAAAGATGGCCAAGGTCGCCACAGCGGCCGCCCAAGGCCCCCCCAGCAAATAGCCAATAAAGGTCGCGGTCGTAAAGACCGGGCCGGGGGTGACTTGGCCAATCAGAATTGCGTCCAGCAATTGGGCCGGGTTCAGCCATTGCCACTGGGTCACCAGGGTTTCGTGTAAAAAGGCCAGTAGCACATAACCACTGCCATAGAGCAGGGCCCCGACTTTGAGAAAAAAGCCAAAAAGCGGTGCCAGTGCAAAAGGCAATGCGGTTTTTGCATCCAGGTTTGTGGGTAAGAGCCAATGCAAGAGCAAAGTGGGCAAGGTCATCAGGGGGAGTACGGCCAGGTAGAGTTTGAATAAAACACGCCGAAGCCCCTTTTCACTCGGTTGAAGGGCTTTAAAACTGGCTGTTAGCAGGCCCGCGCCAAAGAGCAGGCCCAATTCATCGATGCCCAGTAAGGCCAGACCCAGAACCAATAACACGAGTACTTTCAGCCAGCGGTTTTTGAGTGCGGGTTTGAGCAGTCCGGCAATGGCATGCAAGACCACCGCCAGAATCACGGGTTTGACCGTGTTTAACAGACCGGCAAAAGCGGGCAAATGGCCATAAAACACATAAGCCCTGGCACAGAACATGACCATGATCATGGCTGGCAGAATAAAACACAGGCCCGCCACAATCAGCCCTGGCCAGCCCGCTCGGCGAAAGCCCAGGTGGATCGCCATTTCGGTGGAGTTGGGGCCGGGAATCAGGTGGGTGATACCGAGTAAATCGAGGAATTCTGCCTCACTGAGCCACTGGCGTCGCTCGACACATTCCTGTTTCATCAGGGCGATATGCGCAGTAGGGCCGCCAAACCCCAGTACGCCCAGTTTAAAGAAGACCCAGGCCGTTTCTGTTAAGGGTGTCATGGGGCTTTGCTGAATTTATTTGTGCTTTTCAATCCAAAGCCTGCTGAAGATCTGCCAGCAAATCTTCGGCATTTTCCAATCCTACCGAAAGTCTCAACAAGGCATCTGAAATGCCTCTCTGTTGGCGCTCTTCAGGACCGAGGCCATGGTGTGTGGTGGTTACAGGCTGCGTTACCAGACTTTCAACCCCGCCCAGACTGGGAGCCAGAGCAAAGAGTTGAAGCCGGTCAGCCACCTGACTGGTACTTTCTGCATTCCCTTCCAGGATCAGACTCAACATGCCACCAAAACCCGACATCTGCTGAGCGGCCAGGGTATGACCCGGAAAATCTGGTAAACCTGGATAAAGCACCTTAAGAACACGGGGGTGCTGAGCGAGTTTTTCAGCCAAATACTGCGCCGTCTGGTTTTGCTGTTGGACCCGAACGCTCAGGGTTTTCACACTGCGGGAAAGTTTTGCTGCGGTTTCGGGAGAGGGCATTTGCCCGAGATTTTTTCGCCAGCCCCAAATGGGCTGCAGCAGGGCCTGGCTTCCCATCACCACACCTGCGGTCAGATCACTGTGTCCGCCCAAATATTTGGTGGCACTGTGTACAACCAGATCGGCCCCCCATTGTAAAGGCTGTTGATTGACAGGGCTAGCAAAGGTATTGTCCACCGCCACAAGCACCCCATGGCGCTTGGCCAGTGCAGCTATCTGGACGATATCAAAGATTTCAAGGGTGGGATTGGTGGGGGTTTCAAAGAAAATGAGTCCCACTTTGCCCGCACTGAGCAGATCTTCCAATTGCTCCAGCTCATGCCCGAGCAAAAAATAAGTGGGGATTCCCAGCAAAGGCAGTTGTTGCTGTAAGAGTTCCAGTGTTCCACCATAGGCATCACCTAAACAGACAATCCCCTGGCGGCCATGAGTCAAAAACAGGGCGGCTTCAGCTGCCATGCCAGAACAGAAGACCCAGGCAGCCTCGGCTTGTTCCAGACTGGCCAGTTTCTGTTCTAGGCTGAAAATACTGGGGTTCATGCCATAACGGGTATACAGGCTGCCCGGTTTTTTTCCATCCACCACCTCCAGCAAAGAGGCGGTGTCTTTAAAGCGAAAGGTGGTGCTTGTATAAACTGGGGTATGCGGTGAACCGTGTATATCTTCCAATTCACCGACATGAATACTGCGGGTGGCCATTCCCAACTCTGTCTTTTTTTCCTGGTTTTCCATCTTATTTACCTCTTGTTCTTGCTCTCATTGATTCCACATCGTTCAATTTTACACAGGTTTTTGCCAGAGCCAGCCAACAAAACCACCTTTTCCCTTGCTCTGTGAAAAAGGTTCAAGCAGATGCCCTGGCTGGGGCTCATTGACAAGGGTTTGAGCGCATTTTTGTTCTTGCCAGCCAATAGCCCTGAGTTCGGCCTGCAATTGTGAGAGCGAAACCGGCTTGGCCTGGGACAAAAACTGTCCTTTTTGTAAGCGATTGTGTACCCAGCTTTGGGCCGGATCCAGGGTGCCGATCAGCAAATATCCACCGGGCTGTGTGACACGCCAAGCTTCTTGCAAAGATTGAATTCGGTCGCTAACAAAGCACAGGACCGTGACCATCAGCAGAAAATCACAGGTATTCTCGGCAAAAGGCAAAGCCTCCGCTTGGCCCGCAATGACCTGAATTCCGCGCTTTCGGGCCAGCTCAGCCATGGCCAGCTCTGGTTCAACGCCGATGGAAATTCCCAAAGCCTGGGCAAATCGCCCCGAGCCCACGCCAATTTCCAGGGCTGAATGAAAGTCTGGCAACAAACTTTTTAGTAGCTTAACTTCAGAGGCAAAGGTCCCCGCGTAAAGCTCAAACCACTGATCGTAAGCCTGTGCCTGGGCAAAACGTGCGGCTAAAAATTCAGAGTCTTGTCGGCCTGAATGGTCCATTCCGTCAGCTCCTCCAGGGTACTGCGGCGGGTCTGCTCGATAATTTCAGATTCCTGCAGGCCACGGGCATCCATGCAGGTGCCACACAACGCCACTTCTCCACCGTGGCGGAGAACACTCTTGAGCATCAGTTCCAGATTGTAATAGCCATTGGGCACTTTCTGACCGGCTTTGGCGCAAAGTACAGCATCCGCCATCAGGAAAACCCTTACCTGCTGCCCTTCTTTGCGGGCCAGAGAACCCGCCAAACGCAAAGCATTATAACTGCGCTCATTGCCGTATGGCGGATCGTTGAGAATAAATAAAGTCATTGTCATTTTTTAACTCCTTGCCAAGCCAAATATCCGCCTTCAAGATAGAAAACGGGGGCCTGACGTGTTTTTTTTAATATATTTGCTGCTTTTTCTGATCGTCCACCACCTTTGTTACAGAAGGTGACAATCATTCCACCTTGGGGAAGGTTTGGGATCTGTTTTTCCAACTCACTCAACGGAAAATTGACCGCCCCAGGCAATGTGCCCAGTGCAAACTCATCGGGATCCCGCACATCTATCAAATAAGGCGGTTCAGTCTGGATCAATTTCTGTATTTCATTTACAGGTATCGAAGAATTCATTGAGAGGGCTCCTTCAATTTTCGTGTTTCGGACATGCGGATCTGAACGATCCCCCCAGAGAGGGCGGTCATGCCAGCCACCAACCAAATGGCGGCGTGTAGCCCAAAGAGATCGGCGGTGATACCTGCAATCAAGGCCCCCACGGCATAACCGCTGTCGCGCCAGAGCCGGTAAATGCCCACCGCCGAGGCGCGCCAATGGGGGGCCGCCACATCGCCAATTGCCGCCAGCAGCGTGGGATAGACCAGAGCGGTTCCCAGCCCCAGCAGCACACTGCCGAGCAGAAAGCCGAGGTATACCGGCCAGAGCACAATTACAACCAGCCCCAAGGCCTGAATCCACATGCCTGCGGCAATCAAGGGCTTGCGTCCGATCGAATCAGACCAGTGCCCCGTCCAGAGCTGAAAGAGACCCCAGACCAGGGGATAAATCGCGGCCAGCGTGGCAATTTGGGCCAGATTGAGTCCTGCGACCTGGCTAAAAAACAGGGGAAACAGCCCCCAGGCCATGCCATCGTTGAGATTATTGACAAAACCAGCCTGGGTGACGGCGCTCAGATTGCGATCCTGAAAGCTGGTAAACAAAAATATTTTTCCAGCAGAAGGGAGCGGTTCTTGAGGCTCTTTGCTGAGAGCCGCTTCAAGACGGGTATACGGCAGGGTTTCGCGCACCACAAACAAACTCAGCAGCAGCCCCAGCAGACTGTAGCCAACGCCCAGATAAAAGGGCTCGGGCCGCAGATGGCTGTGGCTGGCGATCCAACCGGTGCCCCAGGCCGAGAGTGCCACGGCCAGATAACCCGCAAATTCGTTCAACCCCATGGCCAAGCCGCGCCGCGCAGGGCCCACCAAGTCGATTTTCATAATCACGGTGGTCGACCAAGTCAGCCCCTGGCTGATCCCCAGCAGCAGATTTGCCGCCAGAATCCAATTCCAACTGGGGGCCCAGATCAAAAGCAGAGGCACGGGCAAGGCCACTATCCAGCCTGCCACCAACAGGGTTTTGCGCCCCCATTGTTCAGACCAGCGACCGGCAAAATAATTGGTCAGGGCCTTGGAAAAGCCAAAGACCACAATAAAGCTCAAAACCGCACTGCGGGCCAATAAATGAAATTCCTGTTCGGCCAAAGCGGGCAAAATACTGCGCTCCATGCCGACCATGGCCCCCACAAAGGCGTTGACCAGCACCAGCAGGCTAAATTGGGCCCAATTGGCTTTGAGACCCAATTCAGGTTGTTTCGGGGCAGCCTTTGTTTTCATAAGCCGCTGACCACGGGTTTTTGGGCCTCTCGCCACTTGGACAGGCCTGGGCGAAAATGGGCGGCACGCAGGCCCTCTTTTTGCAGCAATTGAACCGCCTGCAGAGCAAAGACACAATACGGCCCCCGGCAATAGGCTATGACCTCGCGATCTTTGGGCAATTCATGCAGACGTTGGTGCAATTCGGGCAAAGGCATCGAGACCGCTTCGGGCAAATGCGCCGCTTGGTACTCTGCAGCCGGGCGCACATCCACCAGCAGGGCCCCTGCTTCTAGCCGGGTCTGGAGTTCATTCAGGGCCACACTTTGCCATGCTTGGGCTTCGACCAAAAAATGGGCTTCTATTTCGCGCACCTCGGCCAATTGACTGTGGGCCAAATCTGCCAGGCTCTGTAAACAGGCTTGAACCTGTGGAGAGGCCAGTTGGTAAAAGACATGTAAGCCCTTTTTGTGGGCGCTGACCAATCCCGCTCTGCGCAAATGCTGAAGATGTTGAGAGGTATTGGCCACGCTCAAACCACTCAGCTCGGCCAGATCTTCAACCGAATAGGGAGCCTGTTCGAGCAATGCCAAAAGCGCAATTCGGGCTGGGGTGCTCAGTGCTTTGCCCAGACGGGCGTAATTTTGGTAAAGGGCTTCTGTGTAAGGATTCATGTTTTCACCGATTTTATTCAAGTGTTTAATTGATTACTATTTTAAGCCCTAATTAATATTGAATGCAAGTCTTTTCTATTTCAGCAGCGGGGCCACCACCTCAATCCGTTTGTCTTGGTAGTGCAGCAAATTGAGGTGAAAGCCCCGCCCCATGCCCATACGCACAAAACCTTTGTATTTGGTCAATTTATCCAGGGCCCCCAAACCCAGGCCTTTACGCGGTTCCACCGTGCGGGCATAAAAGAGCTTCAGCGCTTCTGAAGTGTATTCTTCTGTCGAAAGATAGAGGGCTCCGCCAATGTCTCCGGATTTCATCAGGTGTTTTTTGACAGAAAGGGCATCTTCTAAAAAGCGCAGCACATCTTTCTCTTGGCCAGAACCGATCCGACACAGATGCAAAACCTTGCTGCGGCCCTCGCCGGGGATTTCACCGTGGCTGACCAGCGAAAAGCAGCGGGGCTGACCATCGGCTCCCATCAATTCCTGTTCAAACCAGAGCGATTGGGTGGCGGCAATCCAGCTGTAAATATACTTTAAAGCCGTGGTATTGCCCGAGGCGTTGATACGAAAGAAATAGTCCAACACGAGCCAGCGGGCCAAATGGTCATTCAGACTTCCGCTGATAAAATCTGTGGCATCATGGGTTTTGCCTGCCAGTTGAAATTGTGGGTTGCCCTCCCAATGCAGAGAGACATGCACATTTTCTTTGACTTCTTTGAGTAGATGGGGCGGCAATTCGTCGTCACCTTGGTCTACCAGGGTTTGCAAACGGGTGCCTGCTGGATTGTGATAGCTCACCTCCAGATGGGCTTGGCGGAGCAGATTTTGCACGCTGGGGCCCACCAAAGCCGGTTGACAGCGATAAATACTAATCACACAGCCTTTTTCGGTCAGAAAGGCGGCCAAGGAACTTGTCGCTTGTAGGGCCGTATCTGGCAAAGCCGATGCCACAAAGCGTTGTTCTCCGCTGATATAGCCAAAATAATAAATATTTTCAGCGGCATGGCAGACAATATAACCCGAAAAAGGGCGTTCGGGCTCATTTAAGCTCGCCAATAAGCTCTCGGCTTCAATCAGGCTGGCATCTAACTGGCTTTGTAAAACATCCCCCTGCCGGGCGGTCAGATTGGCCAAAAGCAACGGGATTTGAGCCTGCCCTTCGGGGGCCTGTCGCAATACAAGGCTCTGGGGTGATTCGGGCAACCGGGCAAAAAGTTCCGAGCCAAATTCTCCACTGCTGAGATGCACGATCCCTGTAAACAGCCCTTCGCTGATAAAACAGACAAAGGTCTGATCAATCACCAGCAATCCGCTGAAGCTCTCTCCAAAAAGCACAGATTCGCCGAGTTTGGCAAAAACCTGTTTCAGTTTCAAAGCCGGAAGTTGATCTTTTTTCCAATTTTCTGTCCAGGTCAAAACCCAGTGGCGGTTGCGCTCTAAGGTCTGAATCAACTGGGGATCCAAGCGGGTGCGTTTGAGTTGGGTGCCTCTGCGATGCGAGGTTTTGCCAGAATCTGTCTGGGTAAAATCAAGGGTGAAAGCTGTGTTGCCTGAATGGGCCTGCTCGCCAGCCAAAATCGCAAGATCTTTGGCCATTTCCTGCGCTGAAGCGTAGCGCTCTTCGCGATCTTTACTTAAAGCCCGTGTGAGAATATGCGCCAGTACCTCAGGCATCTCGGGCCGCAAATCCCGCACCGAGGGCAAGGGCTGCTTAGAAAGAACCTCCAGAATCAGGCCACTGAGCTGGGTGGCCTGATAAGGCAATTGCCCCGTGATCAGCTCATAAAGGGTCACACCCAGAGAATAGAGATCGCTGCGATGATCGACACTGCTCACATCTTGTATTTGTTCTGGGGAGGCATAAGCCAGACTGCCCATGACCGCTCCGGCCTGGGTCAGACGGGCCCCTTCGACCTGAAGCTGGGCAATGCCAAAATCCATCAATTTGGCCTCTCCCCGACGTGTGAGGATAATATTGCCGGGTTTAATATCCCGGTGAATGATCTGATGTTCATGGGCATATGCCAGGGCTTGGCAGACCTGAAAACCAATCCGAGCAACCCATTGTGGCGTGAGCCGTTCTGAGCCCGCCAGGGCTGCCAGGGTTTTGCCATCGGCATATTCCATCATCATATAATACTGCTGGCCGGCTTCTTGCACGTCAAAAATGCTGACAATATGGGGATGGTTCAGGCGGGCAATCACCTTGGCTTCACGTTGAAAACGCAGAATGCTTTCCTGCTGATGTTCGGAGCCATTGGCACTGTTGAGGGTTAAGACCTTGATCGCGACAGGCCGCTCCAAGCGCGTGTCCTGTCCCAGATAGACCACGCCCATGCCCCCGCGCCCCAATTCTCTGTTTAATTGGTAATGAGCCGGTAAGCCTGGTAAATGCGGCATCTCTGACAAAACCTGAGATAAGTGAGACATGTCCAAAGAGGGGTGTTCTGCGCTCATTGAGGAACCACCGTAATTTGCTTAAATTGAAGAATGACGATTCTTCTCTTTTAAGCTAACAAAAACAACGGGGCCAGAACTGTCAGCGGCTTGACAATTGCAGACCCACTTTTTGTTTGAATATGTCACGTGTCTGACAGATAGACGGACCTGGGAAGCGTTTAGATAAAGAAATGTCATGCAGCTTTATTTTATTTGCTCGTTTTTGGGGGGCACTTGTTGCTCTGCTGCTTGTCTTGGGCTGCCAGCCTGCCCTGCGCCCAGAATTACTCCCGTATTTCAAAACATCAGGCAGCGATTGCAGCCTCCAAAACCAAGAACTCTGTGTGACTTTTTTGGGCACAAGCAGTTTGCTGTTTCGCGATGGCAGCCACAGTGTGTTGGTGGATGGCTATTTTAGTCGCCCTTCACTCTGGCAACTTTTATCTGGACCGATTGGCTCGGATCCGCAAGTGGTTAAAGACACACTCAAACGTTTAAATCTCAAACAATTAGACGCCTTGGTCGTTATGCATTCCCATTTTGATCATGCCCTGGATATCGCCACAATTGCCGTTGAAACAGGGGCTCTGATTCTGGGGTCAGAGTCTACAGCTCAGATTGCCATCGGCTCAGGCGTGCCTTCCTCCCAAATCAAAATTGCCCAAACGGGTCAGCGTTATCACTTTGGAGCGTTTACGGTTGTTTTAGAACCTTCTCAGCACATGCCCTTGGGCCCTTTGGCTGAGTGGCTTGGCATGAGTGGGAAAATTGAGGCCCCATTACAGCAGCCGAGTCCCTTCTGGGCCTACCGCGAAGGTCAGACCTATGCCGTGATTGTGCAACATCCTCAAGGCAACAGCCTCTTACATGGCATTGAAGTTTTGCCCCACGAAGCAAACGGGTCCTACCGTTTTGACACGGTTTTTTTAACCACGCCAGGCTTGAACCGATTGAGCCCAGAACAACATCGTCGCTATTTTGAAACCCTGATTCTGAAAACCCAAGCCCGCAGAATTGTACCCGTCCATTGGGACGATTTTACCCTTCCGCTCTCAGAGGCGTTGCAGCCTTTGCCCCGCATGATTGAAGACCTAGAGCAGGCTCTGAAACGACTGGAGCAGCAAACCAAACCCTATCCAGATCTCAAAATTGAACTCTGGCCTGCCTGGGAAGCGTTTAAGCCACGACCGGCCAGCAGCGATACACCACCGTTTTCTCAGTAATGCCTTTGAGATTGGCCTCGCGCCGTTCCCATTGAAAGTTGGCCTGTTGCAGCAACGGTTTTGCAATCTCTATCATGCTCTCACTGAGCCACAGTTCTCCTGCTTCTGCCAGGCCCTGAATCCGTGCCGCAAGATTGACACTTTGGCCAAAATAATCCAGGCGGTCATTGGCATTGACAGCCAAAACCGGGCCTTGGTGCAATCCCAGTTTTAACCCCAATGTGATACCTGATGGTGAAACGCGCTGCAAGGACTGAATACGCTCTAACATCTCCAGGGCTGCCAAAATACCGTCTTGGGGCCGCGAAAATGTGGCCATAATTGCATCTCCCATGGTTTTGACCACCGAACCCGCATGGTGACGAGTGCTTTCCGTCAGCGTCTGAAAATGACTTTGTACCCACTGATAAGCCTGGTAATCGCCTTTTTGATCGTACATCGCGGTAGATCCTTTGAGATCGCTGAACAGCAGCGTTTGACTCCCAATCTTGAGATGCAAATCAGGGTCCAGGGCCTGAATTTTAAACAGATCGCGAAATGACTGGGTATTGAGCAGCATTTGTGCCGTTAAAAATGGCGCATAACGATTGGGATGTTCACTTAAAATTTGGTGCAATTGATCAAAGTCTGCGGTCCAGAGCGTGAGCACCCGTGCCACAGGCTCATGGTTCTGAACCCAAAAATGGTTGTGCCCGGCTGAGAGGATCTGTTCTGCTGGCGAAAAGCCATTGGCCACCAAATCGCTCTGAAGCGATGAGGGGGTGGGGTGATCTGGAGTGGGGCGATCTGCATCAGCCACCCGCAACAGCAGCTGTGAGTGGGATTGTAAATTGATCAATCGCCACAGGGTTTGGGGTTGGGTTTCCAATTTTAATTCCAATTGCTGCTCGGGCTCCAAGACGCGAAAACCCTTAAAATGCCGTTGAATATAGTCCTTGAGGGGTTCTGAGTGCTGTAAATGGGCCGAGAAATAATAGCGCAGATAATTTTCGAAACTTGAAAAAGGTGAAATCTCCTGACGGAGATCTCCCATGGCCGGATTCAGGTGAAAAGCCACTTCGATGTGTTGAGCCAGATCAAAGGCTATTTCCATCACACAAGTGGTGCATTGGATACTGCCTTTTTTTAAGGCATTGAGACTGTCAGCGGTATATTCAATGCCGCCACAGCCAGGGCAAATCGGAGTCCAGAAAAAATCAAAGATCCCAATTTTAACGGCATATATCAGAATATCCAGCAGGGGCAGCAGTTCAATTTCCTGTTTTTTTGCCAGTGCCAAAGGGTTTAAACGGTGTAATTCCCACGCATCCAACTGGGGCAAGAGCGTTTCCAGGCGTTCAATCAATGTGCGGTCGAGGCCCTCAAATTGTCTGAGGGTCTGAAATTTTTGTTTTAGGGCAACAGGATCAAGCATCAAGGTCTTTTCTTATGTATTTTTGTGGAGCAGCCTCATGACCAAGAAGGGGCAAATGTCAACTGAATGACAGAATACCAATCAGGGCAAGACCTATAATCAACATAACACTTCTTTGGAGCCAAAATATGTTTGCAAAAAAAAATTTTTCTCAGGCCTTTTTTAAAAGTCGCCCCCAGAGTGAACCCCCTTTCAACCTCAGTCCCGATGAACTGGTCTTGTACAAATTTGATGCCTGCCCTTTTTGCCGCCGTGTGATGGCCGTGATAGAAGAACATCACTGGCCTGTCGTCTACCGGGATACCCGCGAAAACCCCCAGTATCGCCAAAAACTGATTGAACTCACTGGCAAAACCCAGGTTCCCTGTCTGCTGATCGATGGCCAACCCATGCTGGAATCCAAAGACATTATTCAGTATTTAGAGACTGTTTTTAACACACGCCATGAAAAAGAGGCTTGAAAAAGCCTGCAAAAGATCAATCTGAGCCTGAATCAAAAAGAAGAGTGGCAAGACTGGCACGCTGGTAAGGTACAGGTTTTGGCCGATTTGCGGGGGCAGATGGCAGCCTTAGACGCCGCCATTGATCGGCTGGTTTATGGGCTGTATGGCTTGAGTGCCTCAGAAATCGCGCTGGTTGAGGGGCAGGCCTAATCCTTCACGTTTACTTGACCTGGAAATATTTTTCTTCGGACCGTCAAATGCTGTGATATACTTGTTTTGAGCCGATCTCAAATATCAAGTTCTATGTTGTCTTCGGCAAAAGATCAGGGAAATAAAGTTGGGAAATTGATGCAGCCAAATCAAATTCTGGAACAGCTCGGCTATATTCAATCCCCCCATTGGATCACCCAGAATAAAGCAGATGCGTTTACCTTTCCTGTTTGGCGGGTTTTAGATAACGAATCGCTGATCGAAGTGTGTGGAACCTATGTTTTTCGCTGCAGTCCACCAGTCGCTGAGCATTCCAGCACCCAACAGGCAGCGGCTTTTTTACCCCCACGCCCGGCGGTATATGTTCTCAAAGCCGAGACTGAAGAGGCCGCGAGATCAGCCCATCAAAAAATCTGGAATTTAGGCATCACGCCCTTTTTAATCGTGATTTTGCCCCACACAGTCAAAGTCTATTCAGGTTTTGACTTTCAGGCCCAAGCGAGACAAAATAAACCCATTGCCGAAGCGCCGCTCTCTGCCTCCGCTATTTCAGAAGTCCTGGCTAGCTTTCGGGCCTATGAAATTGACACGGGCCGAATTTGGACAACACAATCCAAGTTCCTCAATCTGAATCAAAAAGTGGATCAACGTTTGCTCAAGAGCCTCTCCGAATTGGGAAAGGAATTGAAAAACAAGGGCGTAGAGCGCTCGCTTGCCCATCGTTTAATCGGCAAATACATCTATATTTATTATCTCTATCAACGTCAGATTTTAACGCCCGCTTGGTGTGCCCAACACCATATTGATTTTGCTCAGATTATCGGGAAAGAGGCAAATGCTCAGGCTCTACAGGTTTTGATTGACCTCTTGGATCAGTCATTCAATGGTCAGATCTTTCCCCTCTCAGTGCAAGAACTGGGCGAAAAAGCAGATGAAATTATTCAGTTTGTGGCCGACATTTTTCGGGGGGATCACGTTTCTGGGCAAAGGGCTTTGCCCGATTTTGAGATTTATGATTTCTCCTGTATTCCGATTGAAATGCTCTCAGCGGTCTACGAACAGTTTTTGCGCGATGAAGAAAAACACAAATCAATCGGTGCTGTTTATACCTCAGAAGCACTTGCCGATTATTTATTGAGTGAACTCCACAGCGTTAAACCTTTAAAAAAAGGCCTAAAAATTCTGGACCCGGCTTGTGGTTCGGGCATCTTTTTGGTTTTGGCTTATCGCCGTTTGATCGAGCAAAGCATTCAAGACAAGCAATGTCAAAAACTGTCTTTGCAAGAATTGAGCACCCTCTTAACAACGAGTATCTTTGGCGTTGAACTGGTTAAAGAAGCCTGTTATGTTGCTGAATTCAGTTTGTTATTGACCTTACTGAGTTATGCAGACCCCCAAGAACTCCAAAACGCTTCTACCTGGCGTTTGCCAAGTTTGCATCAACAAAATATCTTTCAAAGCGATTTTTTTGACGAGCAATGCCCCGTTTGGGTACAAGAACTTAAGTTTGATTGGATTGTCGGCAATCCTCCCTGGGATAAAATTACGCCCACAAATTTAGCTCAAAAAACAATGTCTGCATGGATCAAAGAAAATCAGACACTTTATCCTGTGGGTGATCAGAGCCCCTCTGAAGCCTTTAGTTGGCGCGTGACACAGGCCTTAAATCAAGACGGCTACGTGGGTTTGTTGGTCAAAGCAACGAGCTTGTTCAACGCCAAATCCCAGAAATACCGCCAGGCCTTTTTTACCAGACATCAGGTCAGACGCATCACAAATTTTTCAAATTTGGTGTATCTTTTATTTGAACGCAGAGCCAAAGCCCGAGCTGCGACAGTTATATACACAAAGGCAACCCAAACAGACAGGCCTATTCTGCATTATGGCCCTTTTGTTGCCAATCAGAAACTGTATTCCCATGTGCATCAAAAACGCATTTGGAATCTGACCCTGTACGAAAATGAAATCAAAGTGATTGCTCCGCAAGATGCGCAAACCGGAGATGCAAGAACCTGGAAACTGGCTTTGTGGGGAAATAACTGGGATCAACAAGTGCTCAAGCGCTTTAAACGCATTTTTCCACTTCAATTGGGGGGCTTGATCAAACAGCGTCATTGGAAATTACATCAAGGCTGCTCAATCGAAACAAATCAAAGCACAAGTAATAAACTGATTGAAAAAATGCCCTGTTATTATCGCTTAAATGCCAATGCCATGACGGGGCAAAATTATTTAACAGTTCCAACGAACGCGATTGATGTCTTGGATGCAGATGCACAATATTTTTATCAGCCCCGAATCGGTAAAATAGGTTTAGAAGTAGCCTTTGCTCCGCATCTTTATTTAACCCCTACATGTGCAGCTTACAGTGATCGGGATTTTTTGCTGCCCAAAACAAAACCGGGTTTATCTGCCCCCTCAAAAGACGCAGCTTATTTACAGGCGCTTTCCGTTTATTTGAATTCCAGCCTTGGAAAGTACCTTTTGTTTTTTGAATCTACCGAGTGGGGCGTCGGCAGAAATGCCTTTACGCCCCAGGATATCAAGCGGGTTTCTGTGCCCAATTTTACCCCCGAACAAATTGAGGCTTTGGCGAAAGTTCATCAAAGATTATCTCACACATTTTCAGACCCATTGTTTGCGGCAGGGGCCAATCCAAATGAGCTGATAGAACAACTCGATCAGGCACTTGGACAAATTTTAGAGATTCCCGAATATTTGCTGATTGTTGCCCAGGAGTTTACTTTGATTCGATATCAACTGCACGAAGGTAAGACGCAAATTCAGGCATTGCAACCCCCTTCAGAAAAAAACTTCATGGATTACGCGCTTTATCTGCGCGATCAGCTTTATCATTTCTCACATCAGCATCACTTGATTACCCTGACCCAATACCCCGAATGGGTGGCCTGCCGAATTGAAATTACTTCTGAACAAAACGCGTTTCCCCCTTTGCTTCAAACCCAAGCCCACTTATCCAGAGAAGATCAACAACTTTGGCAAAGCCTAAAACAAGAGTTCAGCCAATGGATTTATGTTCAGCAGAGTTTGCGTCTACTGGAGGGAAAAAACTACCATATTTGGAAAGCGCCGCGTTTAATCGATTGGACACGTACGCAAGCCATGATAGATGCGGATGAAATCATTGCTGAAATCTTGAACTATGCGGGTTCTTTTACATGATCTCGGGGCAGCCCGATGGCCTGTGGCATGTTTACAAAAATCGTTATATCACCTGTGTTCATCAGCTTTTGGCCTGGGGATACGAAGCCATCAAAGACAAGGTCGAAGCAATGCATGAAGAAGAGCAGATCACAGGCTGGTTGGCTAAAGCCATGGACGAGCAATTGAATGCCCCCCAAACACCGCGTGAATATCAGCATTACAGCATCCATGAAGAGAAACCCGTGCATGATCAATATCGCACAGGCAAGAACCGTCAAAGAATTGATATTGTAATCACTTACAGTCAAACAAGTCCCCGATCACAATTTTGTTGCGAGGCCAAGCGTTTAAAAAAAGGTTCGCATACCATTGCAAAATATATGGGCGCAGAGGGTTTGGGCTGTTTTCTCAAAGATGAATATGCTCCCGATCAAAATGAAGCGGCGATGCTGGGCTATATACAGGATGCGAGCACCCAACACTGGTATTCACAATTAAATCAATCACTGCAAAAAGCAGCAAAAGAATCTCCTTCACATGTTCTTGAGCCTTTGTCCGAAGCCAAAATTCATTCGGATTTGGCCTATGAATGGAGAAGCAGGCATCAAAGAAGCAGTCAAAACCCCATTGATATTTACCATATATTCTTTGACTTTACAGCAGCTCAATAGCGCTTCAGTGTTCCGAATCCATTTGATTTTTGGCTGCGCTGTAAGTCGCCACACAAAAAGGCACACAAAAATTCAAAAAGACATACAACCAGGAAATACCCTGGCCTGAGGTCAAAGCTGAACCCTGATTGATCAGATTCAGTACCGTTCCCACCACCAGGGCAATTTTGAATGAGTTGATGAGAATTTTGGCACTCAAAGCCACCTTGAAAAATGGATACACACTATTCATCAAGCCTGAAAATCCAGAATCAGCTTTTGAGCCAGGGCCAGGGCCTTCTGAATCTGTGGATCTTGCACGGGAATTCCGGCAAAATAGCCCCCCTTTTGAAAGGGGCCTACGGTGCGAATTAAAATTTCAGCTCCGGCATGAATGCGTTTGGCATCATAATCGTTTTCCTGCCAGAGTTGGGGGCAACAGAATTCTATCCGCTGCCAGTAAGATTTGGAAAATGCCCGCCAGAATTGGTCGGTACAGACCTGGATGGCTGTACCGGCATGGGCCTCAGACATCAGCCAGCAATGGGCCATTAAATGCCCCAAATCTTGAGCCGGTTGGCCCCAATGCACAAATTCCCAGTCAATCAGGCGAATGCCTTGCTCAGTCATGCAGATCGAAGCGGGCCAGAGATCTCCCATGATCAGGCATTTTCCGGGTTTTAAAAGCCGCTCTCCCAGTGCAAAAACGGTTTGCTGCAAATCTGCGTAGACGTCATGTTCATACACGTTTTGGGGCAGCCAAGTGGCCAAATCATACTGAAGTTTCAGGCGGGTTGTTTGAATTTCAAGATTGTGAAAATCTTTGGCCAAACGGACATGGGAGGCACTATAAGCATGAAAATCCGCTAAAAACGAAGCCAATTCCTGGGCCCGCTGCGCAATGATTTCCAGGCTGGGAATTTGCAACAGCCAATGGTACAAGTCTGGGCCAGATCCAATATCTTCCATCCAAAGCAGCGAATATTCAGGTTCGTAGGCCAATAATTGTGGGGCCCGAACGGTTTCTGTGCGCAATTCTGCCAAAGACCCAGTGGGCCCCAAGGCCTCTAGCGCCTTGGCCTCAAATGCCAAGCGGGCAGGAGACAGCGCCTGTTCAGGAAACGCCGCCAAAAAAGGCAGCGCCTGTTTGGCTATCCAGCTTTCCGATTTCCCTTGCAATCGCCAGACATAGTTCAGGTACCCGCCCTTTAAGGCCACAGGCGCAGATACAGGCTCAAATCCGGGCCGTAGACGCTTTAACTGCCCCTCTAGCTCCGAAGCCAGCAAAGGTCTTGTCTGAGAAAAAGCGGCCACTATCCTCTCCTTTGCCACTTTAACCAGGTTTGAAAGAGCTGTTTGACCGCCGGGGTGAGTTTGGTGCGGTTGTATTGATCCCCCAAATGGCGAATGGCTTCGGCCTGGGTGGGATACGGGTGAATCACCGAGGCAATGCTGCCCAAACCAATGCCATGTTTGATCGCCAGGGTCAGCTCACCCAGCATTTCTCCCGCATGGCGGGCCACAATGGTGGCTCCGAGAATTTTATCTTTGCCTTTGACAGTATGTACTTTGACAAATCCTTCGGTCTCACCATCTGCCAAAGCCCGATCCACATCTTTGAAGTGTTTAATATACGTATCAATGGCGATCTGCTTTTGCGCGGCTTCGTGTTCGTAGAGCCCGACATGGGCAATTTCTGGATCGGTATAGGTGCACCAGGGCATGAGCAAAGAAGAGAGCTTTTTCTGCCCCATAAACAGGGCGTTTTGTAAAACTGCACGGGCGGCAAAGTCGGCTGCATGGGTGAATTTCCATTCCATACAGACATCCCCAGCGGCATAGATCGCCGGGTGAGTCGTCTGGAGCTGGTCATTGACCTGCACCCCTTGTTTGTTAAAAACGACCCCGACTTTTTCCAGACCGAGGCCCTCTACATTGGGCGCGCGCCCTGCCCCAACCAGGATGGCATCTACCCGAACTTCGGCTTTTTGGCCTGCGACCGTAAAGTGCAGAATTTTTTCGGCTCCCTGGGTTTCAATTTTTTCGAACTGGACATTCAGCCGCAAATCCAGCCCCTCTTGAATAAATTGCTGCTGGACAATGGCTGCGGCATCGGGGTCTTCGCGGTTGAGCAAATGGTTACCATTGTGAAAAAGCGTCACCTGGGCCCCCAGACGGTGAAAAGCCTGGGCCAGTTCACAGCCAATTGGGCCCCCGCCAATGCAGGCCAGGCGTTTGGGCAATTCGGTCAAATTAAACACGTTTTCGTTTGTTAAATACCCAGCTTCTTTTAAACCTGGAATGGGGGGCACCGCGGCCCGTGCTCCAGAAGCTATCACCGCTTTTTTAAAGGTCAGAATTTGCCCGCCAACCTGAATTTGATGGCCACTGATAAACTCCCCACCGCCCAAAAAGACATCCACACCCAGCCCTTTGAAGCGTTCAAAGGAATCGTGGTGTGAGATCTTTGCCCGAATTTGGCGCATGCGGGCCATGGCCTGGCCAAAGTCGATGGCCTCTGTGTGGGCCTGAATGCCAAATAAATGGGCCTGTCGCACGTCTTCTGCTGCCCGAGCCGCCCGAATCACGGCTTTGGAGGGCACGCAGCCCACATTTAGACAGTCTCCTCCCATCAAATGGCGTTCAATCAAAGCCACTTTGGCTCCCAGCCCGGCGGCCCCAGCTGCTGTGACCAAACCTGCTGTTCCTGCGCCAATCACGACCAGATTGTACACACCCTCGGGCACGGGATTCTGCCAATTGTGAGGATGAACATTTTGAATCAGGGTCTGGTTGTAAGTGTCCAGGGGGGCGATATTGAGGGTTTCTGTGTTCATAAAAACCTGCTTTCTGAGGGCCTTAAACTTGCTTGTGATTTCAATCTCTGAGCCAATTGAGCCAGGGTTTTGTGCAGAAACAACTCTGTGCAGGCCTCTGCACTCAGTCCCTGGTTTTTGGGATGGGTCAAAATGCTCTGGCGTAAGGCTTCCAATTCTTTTGCCAGGCTTTGCATCTGATCATGGGTCTCCCATTGTGTGTACCAATCCATAAAACGTGTCTGTTCTTGGCTGAGCCTGATTTCGGTTTAAATCTGCCATTCCTGTTGAATGGCAAAATCGGGTTTTCCCTTTTGGCGAAACGCATGGATTTGGTCAATATCCATCAACTTTACAGCAGTGAGGTCGCCCACCGCAGGCGAGACATTGCGGGGAACTGCCAGATCCAAGATCAAGACAGGGGCCTCTGACTTTCGCTGAGCAAATTGGGGAACGTCTAATAAAATCTGATTGGCCTGGGTGCAGACCACAATCACCTCGGCCTGCTCACAGGTTTGGGATAAATTTTGCCAGGGTTGATAATGGATCTCCAGGGCGTGTGCCAACCACTCACTTTTGCTGTCGGTGCGGTTGATCAGGGTCAGATTGCGAAATCCTTTGCGCCGTAAAGTATGGACCAGACCGGTATTAACCCGCCCTGCTCCGACCAGCAAAATAGGCAGACTTGTAGTTTCAACAGAAAAATCGGCGATCAGCTTTAAAACCTGCTGATCCAAACTGGGGGAAAAACGGTGGGTCTGCCAAAAGCTGCGGATTTTTTTTGCTGCTTCAATCGCTCGCTGAAACAAGGTATTCAAGAGTTTTCCATTGCTTTTGGCCGTGTGGGCCTGGGCAAACGCCGTTTTAATCTGGTGCAGAATGTGACTTTCGCCCTGAAGATGGGAATCCAGGCCACAGGCCACCCGAAAGAGATGATTCACCACAGCTTCTCCCTGTTTGTGATAAAAGGGATTTTGGGCATGTTCCAATCCCAGGGGAAGATAGTTTTGCAAAAAGGCCTGCAACGCGATCCTTGCCATTTCAGGATCTGCACTGACCAGATAAAGTTCGGTGCGGTTGCAGGTATTTAAGACCAGCACTTCATCAATGCCCGGCGCGGATTTTAAATCCAGTAAAACTTGTGCCAATTCGTTTTCTGACCAGGAGAGTTTTTCACGCAGAGCCAAATCTGCGGTCAGATAATTCATGCCCCAGAGCAAAAGATTCATCAGAATAAGCGCTCCGGTAAACGGGTGAGGGAGGGGATTTCAATGGAGAAGACAAATCCCACTCTGAAGACATCAGCCAAATTGGCTCCCGGAGAGATGGTGCGGCCAGACAAGGTTGCCTGTTGGGTATTGCCCGCGTAGAGGGTCAAAATATGTGGGGTATGGGGAATCCGTTTTTTGACACCGGCCTGCCAGACCGGCCCCCTTTTTTCGAGAATTTCGGTATCCAGTGGCAAAACAATGTCAGTAAAGAGATGCCAGTGTTTGTAAACCCGCACCACGGTATTGACCCCCAGGGCATTGACCACCCGATTAAAGCTATCTCCTTGGGCATTGCTCAATAAACGGTAATTCAGTCCCACTTGCCAGATTTCGGGGATCAGAAAGCGACTGGCGCTGAGATCCAGGCCAAAGACATGACCGCGATTGTTATACGCCAAACGCGGAGCCAGATTAAACCAATCGCCTTTGGCTTCATCCAAGATTTGGTAAGTGGCCCCCACTTCAAACTCCAAAGGGGATTCCCGCAGCGTCAGAATGCTGTCGATCTGCAAATGCTCGATGGGCGTATAACTGGCATAAAAAGCCGGATTACTGCCCCTGGGAAAAGATGAACCAAAGAAATTATGCGAAAAAAGCAGATAAAAAGTATCTGCCGGGTAGGTCTGGGCCGAAATTAAATTGGAAGTCCCTTCACGAAAGACACGGGAGTAGTCCGTGTCTTCTTCTGCAGGAAGGGCTGAATGGCCCAACGCGGGAAAACTGACTGAGCCCAAAAGGCTCAAAAAAGTCAAAAAAAGGGGGAGATAGCGTTTTCTCATGGTACGTCCTCGTGTGATTCTAAAAAAAGGGAGGCAGTTGACTACCTCCCCAACGATGTTTCAGGGTCTTTTATTGATTAAATCCGTAGATATAATCTTTGTTTTTGACGGTGGAGTGGCAAGAGATACACATCTGAACCTTGCCCTTTTGCATGGCTGTGCCATCAGGGGCCGTCATCGCGTAAAACCAATCTCCATTGGCCGAATCGTAGCCTTTGATTTTTTTCATGACAAAGAGCGCTTCCGTGGGGCCATCGGCAGATTTATGTCCTTCTTTGACCGAAACCGAGCCATCGGGAAAAGGATACGATTTGCTGTTAAAAGCCTGCAT
>JBFWRL010000090.1:0-22561 GCA_050248915.1 Candidatus Sericytochromatia bacterium | reverse complement strand
TGCAAAGTCAGCAGAGAGACTTCGCTTCTGTCAAACCAAAGTCCATACGAACGCTGGTCATAGCGAATCGGGCAGCGCAGAGATTGCGGTTGATGCGCTTTTTTCCCTTTGCGCAAAAGTGCTTTGACAGAAACCAATGCCTCAGTTGCTTTCATTCTGGCAGAAATAGCCAATTGAGATGGCAAAGCAAACAGCTCTCTTTGAGCAAGATAAGTGGCTTTATGCAGTTCGATACCATTAAACACTTTATGCGTCCAACCATAAGCAGAGACTTGGTTAAAGGAGTCTGTATAGGCCTGAATCGCCTGATTCAAGACAGGCACCTGCTCAGGTGTTGGGCGCAATCTAAGTTTAATCGTTCGCTGAATAATCATATTCATATGATATCACAAAGTATTCAACAAAATACACATAGAAAGGAGTGTGGAAAAAACTCGTCCGGCTTACACCGGTACCCCAAGGGCATCTAAATGCGCTCTGCCTCTCCGGCATGAATGCCGGAGTCTCCCGCGCAAGACCTGATGAACTTTTTGGTGATGGCCAACCAAACAGAGATAATCGAGGATATCATCAAGTTCTGTTTGACTGAGACCTGTTTTATCTAAAAAGCGTGTTGTCACATCCTCATATTCCAACAACAAGGCAACAGAGAGACAAATGTCAAAGCGCTTTTGTCCTACCAAGGAAAGCAATCTAAACGAAGCCCCTTGCTGTGACTGCAGAGCTGCAACCAGGATATTGGTGTCCATCACTATCCGTTGTCTTGTCATAATGGTATCATCTGTGATACCGTCAATCCTTGTCAAGCCTGATTATAATGAGGGGCTGTGCCATTTCCAATCAGCGCCCGTTTTTGGACGACGGTCATGTGTTTGATCTTCCACTCCAGGGCCCCTGCGCTGCTGCGGTTTGGCAGGGGCTCACTCAACCAGACCTGTTCAACTGGCAGGCGGCAGCGGGTATAACGTGCCCCTTTTTTTCCTCCGGCTTGGTGTTCGGCCAAACGGCGGACAGGATCGGTGGTCAGACCGGTATAGAGCGAACCATCGGCGCAGCGCAGGATATACACAAAATAAGGCATGTTTTAGCTTAGCGGATTTTGCTGGGGGCGGCCAGTGTCGGGTTTGGGGGCGATTCAAGGCTTGAATCTGCCTGCAGAATTTGTTAGAATCGTGAATCTTTCGCAAATCCTGCGAATAAACCGTGAATAATAAGGAGTTTTAGTGATGGCAAACCTTCAAACCGTTCAGGCGATTTACCAGGCTTTTGGGCAAGGTGACATTCCCAGTATTCTCGAAAAACTGACAGAAGATGTCAATTGGGATGTCCATTCGCCGATTCCCGAAGTGCCCTGGATGGCCCCGCGCAAGGGCCGGGCCGAAGTGCCGCTCTTCTTTCAATCTTTGGCTGAAGCCCAGTTTAAAGTCTTTCATCCCCATACCTTTTTTGAAAATGAGCGACAGGTGCTGGCCCTGGTGGATCTGGAAGTGATTTTTCCGACCAGCCCCAAAACCTATCAGGTTCGCAATGAAGTCCATCTCTGGACGTTTAATGATGCTGGCCAGGTGACAGATTTTGAGCATATTGTCGATACGCTCTTGCACGTTCAAGCCCACCGGGGCGAGTAAATATGGCTTGAGGGCAGAATACAACAATGTTTGCCTCTGCCCTCTTGATGGTGCGCCCCCAGCTCTTTGGCTATAATCCCGAAAATGCCGACAATACCTTTGCGCGGCAGGGGGATCACGGGGCACACCAAGCGGCTTTGGCCGAATTTGATGCTCTGGCAGAAGGTTTGAGGGCCTTGGGTTTGCAGGTCTGTGTTTTGCGCGACAGCTCTGGTTCTCCCGACGCGATTTTTCCGAATAATTGGTTTAGCACCCATGCAGATGGGCGGCTGGTCTATTACCCGATGAAAGCCCCTTCGCGGCGCCGTGAAGTGCGTTTGGATTTGCCTGAACGCCTGCGGCAATGGGGGTTTGAGGTCAAACAGGTTTTAGACTGGTCTGGATTGGCTGAAGCAGGGCTGTTTTTGGAGGGCACGGGCAGTCTGGTGCTTGATCAGGCCCGGCGTTTGGCTTATGCTGCCCTGTCTGAGCGCTGCGATGCCTCCTTGGTGACGCGCTGGGCCGAAATCCTTGGCTATACAGCTTTTTGCTTTGAGCCCTGTCGCTTGCCTGGCCCAGATGGTCAACATCAGCCGGTCTACCACACCAATGTTTTAATGGCGCAGGGCCAGGGTTTTTTGGTTTGGGCCCCAGAGGGCTTTGCCCAAGCTGAAGTGGCGCAGCAATTGCGGCAAAAATGGGCCGACTCAGACCAGTTCAGTCTGGAGTTGAGCCTGAGCCAGGTGCAGGCCTTTGCTGGCAATCTGCTGCAGGTGCAGACCCCCAGTGGCCCCTGTCTGTTGATGTCACAAACGGCCAAAGAGGCCCTTTTGCCCAGCCAAATCTCACAATTAGAGACATTTACTGCCATCAAGGCTTTTGCCATTCCCACGATTGAGCGGGTGGGGGGCGGCAGTCTGCGCTGTATGCTGGCCGAGCTGTTTTTGCCTAAAACCGAACACCTTCTCGCCCAAAACCTATTCCCCACTCCTGTGGTATCATAGTCTGCAATTCATGCTCTGGAGGCTTTCATGCGCACGTCTTTACCCGCCAGTTTGATTGAACATGTCTCACAACCTTTGGCTCTTGCCAACGCCGCTTTTTCTCAGCGTTATCCGGGTGTGATCGCCGGTCGCCAGCCTGTGCAAACCCTCTATGGTGGGGCTCAGCTCTTTAAAGCAGATACCGCCCAAAAAATGGGAGGCCTTTCGCTCAAAGCCCTCGACACCTATGCCCCCAATTTTGCCGTGCTGGCCCAAGCCGCGGGCTTGAGTGGGGCCCAATACCTGCCCAGCAGTTGGAACGAGGCCCAAGCCCTGGCCGAGGCGATTGCCGCCAATCCCGCCCAGGCCAAAATCTACAATCGCCATGCCTGGTTGGCCTGGACGATCTATGAGCGTGTCAAAGAGAAACTGGCCCGTGAAGCGGTCGAAGACTTCCGCATTGATTTTGAAGACGGCTATGGCAACCGCCCCGATGCCGAAGAAGATGCCGATGCCGTACGCAATGCCCAAGAAGTGGCCAAAGGCATGAGTGAAGGTATTTTGCCGCCGTTTATTGGCATTCGTATTAAGCCCTGGACCGATCAGCTCCATGCCCGCAGCATGCGCACATTGGATGTGTTTATGAGCGCCTTGATCGACCAAACCGGTGGCCATTTGCCTAAAAACTTTGTCGTGACTTTGCCCAAGGTCACAGCCCCGCAGCAGGTGGCCGGATTGGTGCAATTGCTGGAGCGGATTGAGGCCGAAAACGGCCTGGCCCAGGGCAGTATTCCCCTGGAGATCATGGTTGAAACCACCCAGTCGATGTTCAATTTTGAGGGTGGCGGTGTGATGTTGCCCGCCATGTTGGATGCCGCTGCGGGCCGTTGCCGGGGGGCGCACTTTGGCACCTACGACTATACCGCCAGTTGCAGTATTGTCGCCAAACACCAGGCCATGGACCACCCTGCCTGCGATTTCTCGCGGCACATTATGCAGGTGGCTTATGCCAGCACGGGTGTCATGCTCTCTGATGGGGCCACCAATATTATGCCCGTGCCAGTGCACCGCGAAGTGGCGGGTGGCAAACCCCTCAATGCGATTCAAATTCAAGAAAACACGGCCGCTGTTCACGCTGCCTGGCGGCTGCATGCCGACCATATCCGCCATTCGCTGCGCCATGCCTATTACCAGGGCTGGGATCTGCATCCAGCTCAGTTGATCACGCGTTATGCGACCCTGTTCGACTTCTTCTTGCCCGAGCTCGATGCTGCCACTTTGCGCTTGAAAAACTTTGTCGCCAAAGCTGCCCAAGCCACCCTCAGTGGCGATGTCTTCGACGATGCGGCCACAGGCCGGGGGCTCTTAAATTATTTCCGCTTGGCGTACAATTGCAGCGCCATTGATGATGCCGATGTCGAAGCTGCTGGGCTGACTGTGGCGGAGCTGACAGGGGGTGCTGGTTCAGACAGCTCCCCTTGGTTGCAAATGTTGAACAAGGTCTAACCCGATGAAAAAAATCTTACTTGGCGCTGTTTGTTCGCTGTTGCTGATGGGGGCTGCCCCGGCCATGCTTTGGAGTGGCTCCTCTGCGGGTTTTCAACTCACCTGGAGCGAGTCGGATTTGCGTGTGCAAGCGGGTTCACAACCCGCTACTTCACTTTTTCCGCCTGTGCCGAAGCTGGATCCCGACCCCGAGATTCGCTGTGAGTACGAATGGGGCCTGACACCGCTTTCCTGGGTGGGTCCTTATTTGAGTTATCGCCAAGAAAATTATTGGGGCTGCATGAAAACAGCCCATCCGGGAATGTTCACCGAATTCCAGGTCAAAGATCTGCGTGCGCCCAGCAAAGCTGTCTCCCTGAATCAGCTCTTTCCCGATGCTCAGATTCTCAAATCCCTTTTGGCGGATGCGGTTGTGATAAAGGCTTTGCAAAAAGCCCCCAACAAGCGCAAATACAACTCTACATCAGAGTTGTTGGCTACCCTCAACCAACTCAATGGGGAGTGTGAGTATTATTTTGGCAAAGATATGTTGACCCATTTTGCCTTTCACCATATCGCGGGACCGCAGGTGGCGGTACGGATTGGGCTCTCCCATGGCTGTGAGGCTGCACGGGGCAATCTGACCCAATTGGGGATTTTGCTGCCGATTCCGCCCGGACTTAAAGCCCCTTTGGCGCAGGCCGTTCATCGCAAAGCCGGTTTTTTAATGGGGGATTTTGAAGCCCGCTTTAAAGATCGCAGAAGCACCCGCAAACATGTTGATCCTGGCATGAAATATCCGCCCTATTAGCCTCTTTGAGCAGGGGGTCTGTGTTAAGCTTGTAGCAGAGATCAAGAGGAAGTCGGGTGCATGTCACACGAAACAACGCCAGCCATGGTATCAGAAATGGTATCAGAAATGACATCAGAAATCACGCCAGAATTGGCGCAAGAGGCCAGAAAAAATAGCAAATCCAAGCTGGATTTAAAAGACCTCTTTATTATGTCTTTGTGTCCCTTGATGTTTGGCAAATTGCTGATTTTCTATTTTGGCTCCAATTTTTCCAGCAATCCCGGTGAGGGCTATGGTATCGGTCTCTCCTTGGCCATTCTGTTTACCCTGGCGATGGCTGGACGCTTTGTTTGGAAATACCGCGATTATCAGGAAGAATAACAAGGATGACCTTCGTTTGAGATGGTTTCCCCCGTTAATATATTTATTGGCCTCAAAATAGCTTTGACTGAGTTAGAAACGCAGACCCGTGCTTTCTTGGCCGTTTTGCCAACAGACATGGCCACTCAAGCCGCGTTTCACTATACCAGCCCCCAGGCCCTGGCTCTGCCAGAGGAACTGCCGGGCAATACGCCAGAATGGGTCACTTTGCGTTCGGCTCAGCCTGTGCTGTGCGCCTCTGGCCAGGGGCAACGGGCCCAAATTCAGGGCGAAAAACTCAGCAAACTCTTGCCCAATACCCGTTATGCCTTCCCTCTTTTGCACTTTGAACTGACAGATCCCGAAGGTCAGCGCCAGAGTGTGGAGGTCTTGATTCCCCCTTTTCAAACCTTTGCCGAAGGCGTGCTTGAAAGGCATTTATTGGAGTTTGCCGTCACCTTGTTGGATTTGGATTTGCAGCCCTTTGGTTTTAGGGCCTTGCGCAATGATGTGCAATTGGTGATTCAGGCCAGCCCTGAAGCGGCGGGCTGGAATCTGGCACTCAAAGACCTGTTGCTCTTGCCTTTGCCCCCCCAGACCCAGACTTGCTATTTGGGCCTCAAGCCCGGTCTCTCCAGCACCGAGCCAGGCCAAACCAGGGGGCTCTCACCAGCGACGGCTTGGGGCAAATACAGCCTCAATGGGGTTGAACTGACGCTCTTGCAAAGCCATCCCCCCCAGCCTGACCTGCAGCGGGTGCGAGCGGCACTTGTGGCTCAGTGTAATGCCGCTTTGGCATCCTCAAGTATCACGGCTTGGATTGATCCAGAAGGCCATTTGCTTTTTAAAGCACAGCATCCAGGGCAAACACTCGAACTGAGACATTTGCCCGATCCCCTTTGGCCCTTGGGAGCGCAGTTGCAGGCCCTGGATTTGCCGGAAGGCAAGGTCGCAGCGGTGGAGCTACAGCTCCCAACCCCGGTTGAAAAATTGGCCTTGGGCTCGCTCCGCCTCAATGGACAGACCTTTGATTGGGGCATTATTTCCCAACACCGTCCTGGCCAAGTTCGGGCTGAATTGGCGGACCGATTTGCTGCGGTGAAGGCCCAAACAGGGCTCTCACTCTGGCTGGATGCCACTGGGTTTTTACATCTTTCGGGGCCCGAAATTGAGCTTGTCCCTTTGGGCCCCAGCCCGTGGGGGCTGGAGGCTATCCATTTCAAAGTGCAGTCCCCTGATTGGGCTTCTCTGAAACAGCAATTTGAAGTTTGGATTCAGGCCGCCAATCAGGGGCTCCGTCAGATTCATAAAAATCCCCCACTCAAGCCGCTGGAATTGCCTTTGCGCCAGGCTTTGCTGGCACAGATGCCGGGCCAAATGGGGGTTCAAGTCAGTCTGGCTCCCGAAACGGGTCTACAACTCAATGCCCGTCCCGAGGTCTTGATCGCCCACTTTGAGACAATTGCAGATGCCCTCAAACGCTATTTGGGGCAATTGCCAACCCATGTGCAAGCCCTGATGGCGCATTTGGCCGAGTTGGAAAAGGCCCCGCAGACGCCTGTGTCGCAACCACTTGTGTCGCCTGTGGCCCCGACTCCGACCCAGGCCCCCGTCTTTGCGCAAAAGCCCCAGGCCGATCAGGCCCCGGCAATCAGGCCGACACCCCTTCTGTCCGAGGAAGTGGAAGAACCGCCCCAGGCTTCGTTTGATCATAAAATCTAAGGTATTGTGCTGATGTCTGCTCAACGTATTGCTTTGCTCACAGATTTTGGTTATCAGGATGCGTACACAGGTATCCTCAAGGGGGTGATCAGCGAACTTTCGCCAAATACCCCTATTTTGGACATTACCCACGGCATTCCCGCTGGCAATATCCGTTGGGGGGCGTACACGCTCATGACGGCCCTGTCTTTTTTTCCTGCCCAAACAGTGGTGGTGGGGGTGGTGGATCCGGGGGTGGGCAGTGAACGCGCGGGCATTTGCATTCAGACAGAAAAATTTTGGCTGGTGGGGCCAGACAATGGGCTCTTTAGCTATGTTTTGCGCGAACACCCCCCTTTGGCGGTCTACCGTTTGAGCAATCCCGCTTATTTTCTCGACCCTGTCAGTGCCACCTTTCATGGCCGGGATATCTTTGCGCCGGTTGCAGCCCATCTCTGTCGCGGGGTACCGGCTTCTGAATTGGGCCCCCCATTGGCAAGTCCCGTGTCTTTTGACTGGCCCGAACCCCAGATCAGCAGCACAGAAATTCGGGGTGAAATCTTGTTGTATGACCATTTTGGCAATCTGATCAGCAATTTGCCCCGCCGCCAAGTGTTGGATTTTTTGGCGCAAAAGGCCTCAGTGCATGAGGCCCTGCCCTGTGAAATTGAGATTGCCTCGGCCCGTTTGGGGCGGATCGAACCCACTTATGCGGCCGTCCCCCCCCACAGCTTGGTGGCCCTTTGGGGCAGCAGCGATCTGCTTGAAATCTCGGTCAATCAGGGCAATGCCCAGGCCCAACTGGGGGTGCAGGTGGGGGATAAACTGGTTCTGCTCCGACCAAGTTGCCTAACTGAAGCCTGAATCAACCCCAGACTTTGGCTATTTGCCTTGCATACGCCGATAGGCGGCCTGTAACTCGGCATGGGCATATTCGTTGATGCGTTTGAGTTCGTCTGCTGAGAGGGCCTGGTGAAAGCGCTGGTATTCCTGGCCCTGCAATGAGGCCACCAGGGCTTTGATCAGGCGCTTCTCGCTATTGTCGACCCCTTCGAGAAAGCCCTTGCTGGAAGCCAAATAAGCGGCCATGACTGCGCGGTTTTCAACGGGGTAATCGCGCCAGGCATTTTCAGTTTCGAGGGCTTTGCGCAGCACATTGTCGTAGTCGTTGCCCACGGCTTCGAGCATTTCCCGCAATTGAGCGGCACTGGCCCGTTGAAAGAGTTTGCGGCTGGTGTCGCTGCCGAGATCTTCGACCATGTCTTCCAATTTGTCTTGGCTGCGCTTTTTGCCAGAGGCATCCCGCAGTAAGGTGGTTTCAACCTGGTTGATTTGGCGGGTGCGTGCCCCGGCATTGTACTCTGGGCTTTCGGTATAAGCGAAGTCGATTTTAAACTGGTTATTGGGATCAAGGGTGACTTTGCGGATTTGCAAATTGTCTTTGTGTAAGACCGCTTGGGTCAAATCGTTGAGAGAGAGGCTCAGACGGTTCTCGTTGCGCTCAAAGCCAATCAGGTTATTTTCGAGTGCAGAGGCCACTTTGCCTGTGACCAGGCCTTTGGCGCTGATAAAGCGCAGCAGCTTGACTTTGTCGAGTTCGATAATCATGCGATCGCCTTCAAAATCTGCTTTGACCAAGCCATCGGCAAACCAGCGGTCGATCTTGACCCGAAATTCACCATTGATCATTTCCACTGAGGTATTTAAATTGGGCAGACCCCAGTGGGCAAATTGTTTTTTCAGCATTTCGTTGATCGATTGGTTAAAAGCCGGCTGTTGGGGGGTAAATCGGGCCTGACCTGAGAGATCGACTTTGGGGGGCGCTTTGGCATCACTTTTGAGGGTCAGATGTTTGAGATGGATGTCCAAATCGGCGGTGCCAATCGGGGTCTTGAGACCCGGCACACGCAGCTGGCCTGAGAAGTCCTTGGGATTGCGCAGGGCATCGGCAGGGCCCTGGTTGCTGCGCAATTGGGCCTTGTCGAGAGCGAGGGTGATGGCGTCATTGGTAAAGAGTTCGCCGGGTTTTTGCCCAAATTGAGCGGCCACTTGGTTGATCACCGCCAGGGCCTGGGGGCTGGCCTTGAGCATATCGCGGAATTTGTCCATGCGAATTTTGACGTTGCCCTGAATGCCGTCTACTTGAAAGTCTTGGGCGGTCACGACCCCGTCTTGGGCCTGAATGCCACTCATGCGCGGGGTGCCGCTGAGCTGAATGTCTGAGCTGGGGGTTTTGATGCCCGCTGTCAGTTCAGCTTGGCTCTGTGCAATGGTGACTTTGCCCTCTTTGGCCCTTAAATCGTCGATTTGGCCGTTGCGAACTTGGCCAGACAGACTGGCCGAACGCTTGCCATTTTCTTGCAGCTGGGCATTGGCATTCAGATCCAGGCGGGTATTTTGAATCCGCACTTCGTCATCACCCACGCGGACATCCCCCACACCGGCATTCAAGATGACCTGCCCATTGTCCTGTTGGGTGCTGCCTTTGACTTGCCGGGTGCCCGAACCCGTGTATTCGCCGTCAATCTGGACTTGACTCAGCCGAACTTCTTCGGGGCTGGTTGCGATGCCTGCGATATTCACACCGGCTTTGAGATCGGTGCTCTGGCCCTGGCCCTCAATTTGGATGCGGCCCCGGGTCTGCAGATCGGTGATTTCCAGCTCTGCTTCTTGGCCGGGTTGATTGACTGTTTCCAGCGCCCCAATTTGGGTGCTGCCCTCAATCCGAGAGCTGTGAATGCCTGGGCCTGACATTTGGGCTTGGGCCTGGGCTTCAATTTTGCCAAATTCCAATCTGGAAACATCACTGACAGAATCTGTGGTGATTTTTCCGGGTTCATAGCTAACAGTGCCTTGGCCTGAGAGCTGTTTGCCTGTTTTGTCCTGGGCGCGGGCCTGGGCTTCGATTCGGGTTTTGCCCCAGGTGGTTTGGCTCTGATCTGCTGTGCGTTCGCGCCGGGTATCACTTTGGCTGGCGCGGATATCCAGTGAGGTGGTGCCTTTTTGGTTTTCGCTTTCGATATGTAAGTCGGCATTGAGTCCACGCAGGCCCAGCACCATTTTTTTATCGTCTTCGGACCAATCCACCCCTTCGCCACTAAAATTGACTTTGCCCTGCAAGCGGGCCTGTTCGAGAATCCCCGAAAAATTGTAGATTTCTTCAAGTACCTGGGTAAATTCCTGGTCGTGTAAGAGGCCGGTGATACGCTCCAATTGTTCGGGGCTGATCCCCAATTGCTGAGAGATCGATTGAATTTGTTCTTTGTCGGCCCCTGAGAACAATTTGCCCAATTGGTCTTGGCCAAAGGCCCGCAGCAGGTTTTCGAGTTGCTGTTTGCTCAAACCAAAGGACTTGAGACGCTCTTGCAATTCGTCTTTGAAATTTTTGAGAATGTCCTGCATTTTGGTCAGGGTTTCGGGATCCAAAACCGTGTCCAATTGGCCTTGCCCCTCGACTTTGCCGGTGCTGATTGATTTCTTGGCATCGCTCCAATGGCTGCGCAAATCTTGAATGCTGCCAGAGACCTTTGCAAAAGGTTCACCGTTTTCACGCATGCCGCGGGTTTCACCGCTGATGGTACTGGCATTGACCTGGGCCCCTGTCTGATCGACATGTATGTCCAGCCCTTGGGCCTGACCTTCTGAACTGAGTACGGCTTGGCCAGTGCCTGTCTTGACGCTGCCCTGAACTTGGCCTGTGCCCTGGGCATCGATCACGGTGCTGCCACTGGCATTGTCCACTTTTAGCGAGGTTTGGGCCTCCACTTTGATTTCAAGGGTTTCACTTTTTTTGAGGGCCTCGACAAAATCACTGGTGCCCAGCAAGGCCTTGACCTGGGGATGCCAGAGAATCGACAGGGTGCGGGCCATTTGTTGCTCAGTCAGGCCCATGGTCTTTAAGGCGCTCTCAAGATCTTCTCTGCGGCCCGCATCGACCAGATTTTTAAGCTCTTGGGGGCCAACTGCTTCAACCAAAAGGGCAAAGTCTTTTAAAACCAGGCGAACCTCTGCCTCAGATTTGGCCTGGGGGGCTTCGAGCGTAAATTTGCCATCAGCACCTTTGCTGAAGCGGCTATTGGCCAAGGTGGTTTCGAGATGGATGCGATTGCCTTGGCCGTCTTGGTAATCGGCCTGGGCTTTGAGACTCTCGGCACTGAGCTGAGAACTGCCAGGTGTGGCATGACGGCCTTCAATGCCCGCCGCGGAAGCAGACACCGAAAGCGCGTTTCCACCCGTTTCACGGGCTTCAACCTGGGCTGAAATCGCTCCCTGCTTCAGGCTCAGACCGAGCTGGTTGCGCACCGGCAAAAGTGCCAATTTGGCAATCAAATCGGGATCTTTGGCTAAGAGAGCCAAGGCTTCGGCATTGCCGCTGCCCAAGGTCTTGAGTTGGTCGGGGGTTACGCCAGCGTCTTGCAGGGCTTCTTTCACGCTATTGGCATCGGCTTTTCCCGCTTTGAGACGGGTTTGCAGGCCCTGTAAGACCTCTTGTGTGAGCAGATTTTCGCTGGCATCGAGACGCATCTGGGCGGCTTTAAAACTGGCATTGGCGGCCAACGAGGTCTCTGCATCAGCGCGCACGGCTGTGACTTCGCCTTGAACCTGATCCAATTGTAATTCCAGATCCGACAAAACCGACTGGACCTGTGTCGGCAGGTTTTCGTCGTTGAGCAGGGCTTCGAGGGCTGGGGTATCTCCGCTTTTGAGGGTTTCCACTTGGCTGTCGCTCAGACCCGCTACTTTTAAGCGGCTGAGCAATTTTTCTTGCAGGTTGCCAGGGGTTTGTAATTGCTTTTGCAAACTCTGCAGGCCTTCCAGATTGGCCGGAATTAACAGCGAATGCCCCGAAACACGCTCGGCTTTGATATCCAAACTCACGCCGGTTTGTCCTGCTTGGGTGTCGCTGGCTTTGCTCTCGGCCTGCAGGCGCAGGCCTTCGCCGCTGACCTGATAGCCCTCGCGGCTAATATTCAAGTTCCACTGACCGGCTTCGAGGCTGATCAGGGCTTTTTCGAGGCGGGGTAAAAAGTCGTCGAGTTTGAGCAATTGGCCCAGCTCTTTGCGTGAGCCACGGGTCAGTTTTTCCAGGCTTTCGTCACTCAGCCCCACCGATTTGAGGGTTTGTAGCAATTGGGCATTGCCTGTTTTCAGGGCCGCCTGTAATTGCTCTAAGACGCGCAAATCTATTTGGGCTTTGCCCTGAGCATTCTGCAAACTGATCTGGGTGGGTTGGTTGGCGCCGGTGACCACTTCGCCGGTATGGGCCTTGAGTTCAGCCTGATGCACTTCGCCTTTTTGACCGGCGGGCTGGGTGTATTTGAGGTCGGTGCCTGCCAGCGAAATGCGCTGGGTGTCGGTTTTGCCTGTGTCGAGCCGGGTTTGAAAATGGCTAAAGCCCTGACTTTGATTGGTGCTACCGGCAATTTTACCCGAGAGCGCGCCTCTGACACGGTTGTTCTCGTCAACACTCAGCCCGCCGCGCAATTGCATTTGGGCCTGCCCCTCTTTGCCCAGCACCGTTTCGGTCTGAGGAATAAAGGCAAAATCTTGCATTTCATCGGCTTGAATATCCAGTTTAAAGTCGGCAGATGTGATCACGGCCTCTTGCTTGAGTTTGCCGCCTTTGCCAATATTGATGTCCAGACCATAGTCCAGCTCCAAACGCGCGCTGTCGGAGGCCCGATCGCGCTGGGGGGCTGCCTCTTGGCGCGAATTGAGATCGGAGCTGCCGACCACAGGGACCTGATTGAGTTGCAGGGTAATGCCTTTGGCATCGACCCGCGCCCGGGTATTGTTGCGGTCGGCTCTGAGATCGAGCAACATATCCGCCGGGGGCTGGCCATCGCTGCGGGGCAGCGGATTTTTGAGTTTGAGTTCGAGGCTGGGCTGCAAGACCAGGCGCTGGCTGACCGGGCCGCGCTCTTCTGCAAAATACCAATTGGTATACGTGCCTTCAACGGTTTTGACATGGGGATGCAGCTTGACGCCCATATTTTGCTGATCAACAGCCCCATTGACGCCGCTGGCCACACGTTTGAGCAATTCATCGCGCAGTTTCCAGGCGGCGGCGCGCACGCCGGGCACGGAGACATTGTCCAGGGCGGGAATTTGGATATGTAATTCGCCTTCGGGGGTGTGTTTGATCTGAATTTCAATCGGGATATCGTAAGAGCCAGAAAAACGCGAGACTCCTGCTGAAAGTGTGCTGGTGGCGTTGACCACATAGACCCCACGCTGAGCGTCGAAGCGCTCGTTTTGCAGGGCAAATTTAAAGCCGCCACTCATGCCCAGGGCCGAGCCCGACATGTTCGGCAAGTTGGGGTTGAGGGCGTCGCGGATCACCTCAGAGAGAAAGGGGTAGCTGATCTGCACCTTGCCATTGGCCGTGCCTTTGATATCGTTGCGGCTGAGATCATTGACCCCGTCGATGTCTTCGAGCACGAGTTCGCCACTGAATTTGACATCTTGGGCCTGCCCCGAGAGGGTGGGGGGGCGCTCGGCAAAATACAGGCTGAGGGTCTTTTTTTGGGGATCATAAGCCAGGGTGGTCATGCCATCGTCGAGAGCCGTGGCCAACATATTTAAGCTGGCATCATCACCCAGCCCTCTGAGGGCGGCTTTGATCTTCTCGCGTTCGGCTCCTTCGATCCGGCCATTGCCATCTTGATCGGCCTGTTTGACGGCTGCGAGGAGTTCTTTGTTGGGCTGGAACATGGCTGCGCCAATGCCTTTGTAGCCGTTGCTCTGGTCATTGAGTTGAAATGAGACCGAAGACAGGGCTGAGCCTTTGCGCGAGAGTTCTTTCAGCGCGTCAGAAATGCCCCCGAGGGCCACGTTGTCGATTTTGCCATTGAGGCTGTCGAGCAAAAAGGCGTCAAAATCGCCATTGGGATGTTCTTTGAGGTAGAGGGTTTTGAGTTGTTCGTATTCTTTGCGCGTGAGTTGGTTGTCGGACAGGGCTTTGGCCAGGGGGTGATTCGCCATCTCACCACTGGGGGCCTTGCCGGCTTGTTTGGCAGCCCACAGCGCGTTGACGGCATTGGCCTGGAAGCGAATATCTGACATAGGGAGAGGTTTCCTTTGCGCATGAAAAATCCAGGCCGATTGAGCCTCTTTTGTATTGTAGCAAAACAGGAGGAGGGCCTTGCTCAGGCCGAGCAATAAAATCAAAAGCGGGGCAAGTTCTGACATGCTTTGCGCTAAAATAAAAGCAGCAACCCAGATCGTTGACCCAAATCGTTAACCCAGATCGTTGATTACATGAGGAGGCTCCCTTTGAGCAGTATTCGTTTTAATGGCAGTGCCGGTCAGCCAGTCAAACCCGAGGTTCTCAATCACCAGACTGCCAGTCCCTTCCAAAAGCACAATATTCAATTGCACGTGGGCAGCAGCTATTTAAAAGATTTTAGCGATGCCGGAATTGAACGGTTTATTGAAAGCCAACCGGGGGCCAGCAAGCTCGACAAAGCAGAAGTCAAAGCCTTTATCCAACGTTTGGCCCAAAATCCCGAAGCTGTAGCCGGGCTGACTTTTGACCTGGCCGACCCCCAAATTGGTTTGGCCAAAGGCGACAATGTCGAATTGCGCCATCTCAATGGGGCCTTTACCCTCAATCTGATTGATAAAAAACACCTGCCCGAAGGCACTTCTTCTCAGAATGTCAAATTTGTCGATGTCACGTCGATCAGTTTTGATGTGCTCGAACAAGAAAAGGCCATCAAACAGGCCGAGCAAAATCTCAAGACCCTCGAAGGCCAACTCGAACAGGTTAAAAAATCCCATGGGGATGTCAAAGACGAGCGCGATACCGCTGCCGGTCGCATTGGCGATAAATCCCAGGATCAGCTCAAAGAAGCCCGTGCCAAGCTCAAAGAGAGCGGTGAGCAATTGGAAGCCCTTGAAGGCGATCTCAAGCGTTACAAAGGCGATTTGGCTGCTTTAAAAGACAACAAAGATCTGCCCGCTGCCGACAAAGCCAAACAGCAGACGCTCTTGGAGCGGGCTATTCGCGGCGCAGAAAGCGAAAAAACCCGCTTTCAGAAACAAAAACAAGAGACAGAAGCCCAACTTAAAGAAAAACACGGCAATATTTTTGTCACGTCTTATTCCCTCGAAGATTTGGAAAAACTCAATACCCGTGTCAGCAATAGCGAAGCCCGCGTGCAGAGTGTGCAACAGCAGGTTGATAAAGCCAAAGCTGAATTAGAGGCCCTGCGTAAAGGGGGTAAACCCGCCACCGCTGATGCTGCTGCGCCCGCTGAAACAGCCCCCAAACCGGCCACCCCCGCCGCTGAAGCCCCTGCCACAACGGCCCCGGCAAAACCGGTTCCCAGCAATGAAGACTTCGCCAAAATGGACGTCAATCAGAAGACTTTGGCCTTGGCTGAGATGTCGGCTGAAGACCAGACCAAATTCATTGCCTTGCTCAGTGCCGAAGACAAGACCCAGGTGGCTCGGCGCGCCAATTACCATCTCGAAAACCTCAAACAGACCCAAACCCTGCCACCCGGCACGGCACAAGGCCTGACCCGCGAAAGCCAGATGGCCAAATTTGAAAAATTGGTGCAGCAATTCCAAACGTCTGCGGCTCCAGCGACTCCCGCTCCGGCAACGCCTGCGAATCCTTCTACTCCAGCAGAAACGCCCACAGGCTCTTCTGACCCTGCAGCCCCGGCCACTCCGTCGGCTCCCGCTGCGCCAGCCGCCCCCGCTGCTCCGGCATCACCTGCCGCGCCTGCTGCTCCGGCCACGCCAGCAGCTCCGTCGGCCCCTGCTCCAGCAGCACCCGGAATCAATCCCGGTGAAGGCATTGCTGTGGCGGAGCCCGTGGCCAATATGCCACCAGATACTTTGCTCAGTGGTGGCAAACCGCTGACTTTTCAAGGTCAGATCTTGACCCTGAGCAATTTTGGCCAATTGGCCATTCATCAGCAATTCGACATTCTCATGAAAGTGGACGAAGCCCAGCTCAAAGCCACACTGAAACTGGTCAAAAAAGAAGATCGCTCTCAGATTCGGGCCTTAGCCGGTGCCGTCGTGAGTCAAGCTGTGGCTCAACAGTCTCAGAGTATTGCTGCCGTGACCGGTGGCAGTGGCAATGTCTCTCAGAGTGGACTCACCTTCCAGGGAGTGAACCTCTCCAGTTATATGAACCCAGCTGGGGTTCAGCGCGCCCAGTTGATCATTCAATTGCTCAACGAAATCGAAATGGAAGAAAGTGGCCAAAGTGTTCCCACTACCGGGCCTGCTGCTCCTACCACTCCCACAGGGCCTGCCGCAGGAGAGCGTTATTCCTATCAAGTCAAACCGGGGGATACGCCTCTCAGCATTGCAAAAAGAGAGTTGGGCAATGAATTGCGGGTACATGAAATTTTCCAACTCAATCCCGGTCTGGAAGCCATGATGAAACAACGGGGTGTGGGCAATCGCCACGGTGAAAAACTTGATGCATATCAGGATTACCGCCAATTGATTCTGTCTCGCACGGCATTGCCAAAGGATCCTGTCACTTCTGCGCCCCCCAAAGCCGTGGCTCCAGCCAATCCGGTGGTTGAAGTGGTGGCTCCTGCTCCCGTGGCCCCAGCCGCACCGGCCAAACCTGTGACGCCTGCGCCTGTGACGCCTGCCAAGGTAGAGGCCCCCGCGCCTGTGACGCCTGCCAAGGTTGAAACCCCAGCACCGGTAGCGCCACCAACGGCCAAATTGGAAGAAGAGGCGCCCGCTCCTGCCAAAGTGGAAACCCCTGCGCCCGTTACACCGGCGAAAGTGGAAACCCCTGCACCTGTGACGCCACCGGCTGCCAAACTGGAAGAAGAGACTCCTGCCCCAGCCAAGGTCGAGCCTCCCGCTGCACCTGCTGCGGTTCCGGCCACCAAGCCAGCTCCCAAGCGCGCCACTTCGTAGCCCAAGTCTGGGCCCTTTTCATCCGCTGTCCGGGTGAACGGGGC
The DNA here is from genome assembly GCA_050248915.1 of Candidatus Sericytochromatia bacterium. GTDB lineage: Bacteria > Cyanobacteriota > Sericytochromatia > UBA7694 > UBA7694. The sequence goes on along the minus strand of JBFWRL010000090.1, from coordinate 5,685 downwards.
TGCTTGCGACACAAACAAAAGCCCCTGAACCAGTCTGGTTCAGGGGCTTCTTTTAGCGAAGTTTTTGCTTCAAGTTATTTGCCCAAAAATCCGCGTTTGCCAGCTTTGGCACGGGGCGCGTGATCAGGACGGCCTTTGGGGCTGGGTGAAAAAGCGGGTTTTTTGTCCCAGCTTTTGGGGGCTTTGTCGGGGGTATAACCGCCACCTGTACTGGCACCTGAGCGAGACAGGCGCAGGGGGTGGTTGACCACACGGGTGCGGGCCAAGGCCTTGACCAGATGTTTTTCCAAATGTTGGGGCAGATCGACGGTGCTGTAGGTATCGTGCATTTTGATCTTGCCGATAAACTTGCTGTCGAGGCCGCCTTCATTGGCAATGGCACCCACCAACATGCTGGGGCGCAGACCGTGAATCCGGCCCACTTCGACGCGAAATGGCACCAGGCCCAGTTCGTTGTCATTTTTGAAGCTTTTTTCACGGTGAAACTTGTCTTTGCGATCTCTGGAAAAAGCAGATCCGGTGGGATCTTCTTGCAGTCCAGCGGGATCGGGGGGCAAGAGCAAAGGGGTGCGGCCTTGAACCAGCAGCGCCAGAGCGGCAGCGACTTCTTCGAGGGGCACATCTTGATCACTGGCATAGGCTTTCATCAGATCGCGGAAATAATCCATCTGAGGCAATTGACGGGCTTTGGTGATCCGCTCCATAAAGCGCACGACCCGTTTTTGGTTAATTTCTTCAGCTTCAGGCATGTACATCCGCGCCATGGGCTGGCGGGTGGCGCGCTCAATGGTGTTAAACAGACGCATTTCGCGGGGTTCAATCAGCAGAATGGCTTCGCCAGACCGACCAGCGCGGCCTGTGCGGCCAATGCGGTGGGTATACGACTCTGCATCAAACGGCACGTCGTAATTGACCACGTGACTGATGCGCTCTACGTCCAAGCCACGGGCAGCCACATCTGTGGCGACCAGCACGTCCAATTTGCCGCGGCGCAGGCGCTCAACGGTCTGTTCGCGCTGGGCTTGGGGCAAATCGCCATTCAGGGCAGCGGCTTTGTAACCGGCTTGTTCAACTTTTTGGGCGATTTCAAGAGTCGCCTCTTTGGTGCGCACAAAGACCAAAACGCCTTCGATCGGCTCACTTTCGAGCAGACGAATCAAGGCCTGTTGTTTGTTTAAGCCGCGCACGATCCAATAGCGCTGGCGAATGGTATCTGCTGTGGTGGTTTTGACAGCCAGGGTGATTTCCACAGGCTTTTTGAGGTATTTTTGGGCCAGACGGCGAATTTCAGGTGGCATGGTGGCCGAAAACAGGGCTGTTTGGCGCTCGCTGGGCGTTTGCGACAAAATCCATTCAACATCTTCAGCAAAACCCATATTCAACATCTCGTCGGCTTCGTCCAGCACCAGGGCTTTCAGATGAGACAAATCCAGGCTACCCCGGCGCATGTGGTCCATAACGCGACCGGGTGTACCAATCACGATTTGCGAGCCGCGTTTTAGATCGCGCAATTGGGGGCCATAACTTTGGCCGCCGTAGATGGCTGTGGCGCGCAGGCCGGGCAGGCCTGAACCATAGCGCTGAAACGAATCACTGACCTGCAGAGCCAATTCGCGGGTCGGAGCCAAAACCAGAATCTGGGTGTGGTAATCATTGGTATCCATGCGGGAGAGCAGGGGCAGGGCAAACGCAGCGGTTTTCCCGGTGCCCGTTTGGGCTTGACCGAGCACGTCTTGGCCGGCCAAAACATGGGGAATCATGCGGGCTTGGATCGGCGTGGGATCTTCATAACCGGCGGCCAAAACTGCTTTTAAAACAGGTGCAGACAGCTTTAAAGCAGCAAAGCCCGAGGCTGTTTCATCAGCTTGAGCTTCGTCCGCGAGATCATCAAGATCAGCTTCGTCAGCATATTCAGCTTCGTCGTCTTGGTCCAGCTCAGCGTCGACTTGGTTGACTTCGATTTCAGACAGATCGTCTGTTGCAAATTCTGCATCTGATAAGTCGGCTTCGGGCATGTCGGTGTCGTCAGACTCCGCAAGGTCCATTTCACTGGCCGTGTTTAATTCAGGCAGGGTAGCCACAACTGTGGCTTGGTTTAAAGGAGCCTGAGAGGGGGCTTTGAGGGTGGTCAAAAATAAATGTTCAGGCAAAAGGGGTTCTTGGGACATAGGGAAATTCCAGTCATATCTTGTATAGGATGCCTCAGGGGCCCAAAGACAGAAACGGCAACGGGGAATATATTCAGCAGCGCCGATCGGCAGATAAGGACGATTGAGGGACGTCCCATTTCAAAGGACGTACTTTTTACCCACAGCTCTTGAGATAAAATAAAACCTCGGTTTTATCGAAGTTTCAACATTAAGCTTTAAATTAAGTACGGTTAAAATTAGGACATTATTTTTAATATAACACAGTCAGAGCCAGAAAGGGCAGAGGTTGCAAGGCCAAAACCAAAGAGCCCTCAGCGATAAGCTGGGGCTCAGGTTCAAAACCGCTCACCCATGCTGGTTTTAGAGGGCTTGAATGCTGTTCACCATTTTGCTCAGGTCGGCTTGGTGGGTTTTAAAGGCCCCTTTTTTTGCCAAAGAGACAATGATCAGTGGCTTGGCTGCCATCACCACTGCGATTTCCCAATCGGCAGGCTCACCTTCGATTTTGCCGGAGCCTTCCATATAAAAGGCCTTCATTCCATTGATCTCAACATCGGTGGGTTGTTCTTTGGCATATTTGATCTCGGTGACCAATTTTTTAAATTCAGGTTCAAAGGCGGTCAGGATGGCTTCAAGATCAGCGCCTTCTACGACCCAGAACATGACCATCAGGCTGTCGTCTTTGGGGGCCACAATCATCATTCCCTCGTCGCCAGCGGCATCTTGCTGCCAGTCATCGGGGACATTGACTTTGACACCCGCCGCTTCGTGGGTCAGCCAGCCGGCCTGAGCGGGGGTGATTGCAGAAAACAAAAGTCCCAAACTCACCATCAGGCCCAGGCCCAACCGTCTGATTTTCCGTTGAATCATTGTATCCACCTTGCCCTTTGTTTTTTCTATCTGAGAAGTTCCTTCAGATTACCGGGGGTGGCTTGGGCTGTCAAATAGCTGGTTTTGACTCCTGCCTTCGACTCCTCTCAGGCGACGGAGCTGAAGCAAGCCGAGGCCTGGATGGATGACAGTTCCAAGGCCTCTTCCAGATCCGCGAGCAGATCTTCGCCGCTTTCAATCCCCACCGAAAGGCGCAGCAAATGAGGGCCAATACCTGCCTGTACTTGGGCGTCAGGAGGCATTGAAGCGTGGGTCATGCTCGCAGGGTGGGCAATCAGGCTTTCGACCCCTCCCAGGGATTCTGCCAGGGTAAAAAGCTGTAAATTTTCGACAAAACGTGCCAAATCCACATCTGGTCTGAGTTCAAAACTAAGCACACCGCCAAAGCCCGTTTGCTGGCGCAGTGCCAGCTCATATTGCGGGTGTGTGGGCAAACCTGGGTAATAGACCTGCTCGACACAGGGGTGAGCGGCCAAAAACTGGGCAATTTTTTCTGCGCTTTTGATATGCTGTTGCATGCGCAGTGGCAAGGTGCGCAGGCCCCTCAGGGTCAGCCAAGCATCAAAAGGCGCACCGGTTAAACCCAAACAATTGCCCCACCAGGCCAATTTTTCACCCCATTCGGGGGTTTTGCTGATCACGGCTCCCCCGACCACATCGCTGTGGCCATTGAGGTATTTGGTCGTGGAATGCATCACGATATCTGCACCCAAGAGCAGGGGCTGTTGTAACAGGGGGGTGAGGAAGGTATTGTCGGCGACCACCAGTGCCCCCACTTGGTGCGCGGCTTGGGCCACCGTTTGGATATCCGTCAAGCGCAAAAGTGGATTGCTGGGGGTTTCGATCCAGACCAGGCGGGGCCGCTGTGTCAAAATCTGGCTGACCAGTGGCTTGGTATCTGAAAACCGGGCCATTTGCAGTTGAAAATGGCCCTGGGCTGCTTTGGCTTTGAGTAGGCGCTGACAGCCGCCATAACAGTCATCGGGAGCCAGAATCAGGTCTTGGGGTTCCAGCAATTGCAGAATCAGGGTCACCGCCGACATGCCGGTGGAGGTGATCACGCAGTGGCTGCCGCCTTCGAGTTCTGCCAGGGCCTCAGCCAATTGATCGCGGGTCGGGTTGCCAGAACGGGTATAGTCATATTGGCGTTTTTGGTGCAGGCCCGCAAAAGAGAAATTGGAGCTGAGTTGAATCGGGGGCATCACCGCCCCGTGTTGGCTGTCGCTGTTGATGCCTGCGCGGGCACTGAGGGTGAGAGGAGAGATCTTTATCATGATTATTGCTCCAAATGTTGTTTGAGAATCTGAGAAACGTCGGTACCTTCTTTGAGAAAGGCGTCGTGGCCGTAAATGCTTTCAAGCAATTGTAAAAAACCAGGTCGTTTTAATTTTTTTTGCAGTTGTTGCAATTGGGCCACGGGCACCAGTTGGTCTGAGCTAAAACCCAACAGATCAACGGGAATAGCAATGCTTTTGGGCTCCACCTGATGGGTGTCGATAGACGTGCTTAAACAGAGATAACTATGGGGATCAAAGCGCTGAGAAAAACACTCTCCCTGGTGCTCCAAATAGGGTAAACAGCTATCTGGGCCCAGGCCAGCAGCAAAACGATCTGTAAATTCCTGTTCTGAGCGATAGCTGGTCACGGCCAAGGCCCGTGCCAGTTTGAGCCCTTTTTCGGGCTCACCTTGATCCAGTGCAAATTGAATGATTTCGCGTTGAATGTGGCGCCAACCTGTGGCTAATGGGCTGGGGCTCTCAGCAGCACAGATCACCAGGGCGCGTTTGAGCAAATGGGGGAAGTGTTGGGCAAATGCCAAGGTCACCATACCGCCATAAGAGGCTCCAATGATGCTCTGCAATTGATTCAAACCCAGACTTTCGACCAGTGCAGCCAATGCGCGTGCCTGATCACGGGTGCTGATACTGGGGAAGTCCGGCCCTGCCTGGGGGCTGTTGTGGGGACCACTGCTGCTGCCCGTGCTTCCCAAGAAATCCACGCTGATCAATTGGTATTGTTCGGGATTGAGGGGCCGAGTGAGGCCGATTTGTGTTTGCCACCAGCCTTCGTCGGCTTTGTCGGCCCGCCAAGCGTAGCGCCCCGCAGAGATGCCACCTAGAATTACCACGGCGGGCAAATGGGGTTGGCCCAGGCGCCGCCAGGCCAAGCGGGGCTGGGTCAAAACCTGGCCCGAATCGAGTAAAAAAGGGGCTGGCAAATGAAAAATACCGCTGTTTAAAGGCGGAAAATCGAGTTGGGGCGGGGTATCTGCAAAGAAAAGGGTCCGCGTCATAAACTATACATACTCCAAGTGTCTTACTCACTTGGAAACCCTGCAGACCCACAGCAGGGATGAAGACCAGTTCCATCCAGAATGGCTGACTGATCGCTCATTTTTCAGATACGGCTGAGGTATCTGCAGGAGTTGGCACCTTTTCAGAGGGGTTAACTCTAAAGGTTGCCCCGGCGTCAAAGGGCCAGTCCCTCAGCCGGTCTAAATGAGATTAACCCTGATTGTAATCGATTGCCAGAGACAGGTCAAGCCCAGGTTAAAAAAAACTGCAAAATTATTCCGACAGGAAAAAGCAGAGATTATGTTACTATAAAAAGAGCCTGAAATGCTGAATACATCTGGTCTTGAACA
>JBFWRL010000089.1:0-22623 GCA_050248915.1 Candidatus Sericytochromatia bacterium | reverse complement strand
GCCTTTTGGCCGCATTCAAAGGCGCTTACGGCGTCTTTGGCGTGACCTTTTTCTGGGCCCATTTTTCGCCAGAGACAGAAAAACAAGAGGCCAAAAACATCGCCGAAGCCGCCAAAGAAGCCGGTGTGCAACATGTGGTTTGGTCCACCCTCGAAGACACGCGCAAATGGGTGCCTCTCAGCGACAATCGCATGCCCACCCTCATGAATGAATACAAAGTCCCGCATTTTGACGCAAAGGGCGAATCAAACCACTTTTTCAGCGATTTGGAACTGCCTGTCACCTTTATGTTGACCTCCTTCTACTGGGACAACCTGCTCAACTTCGGCATGGGCCCCCAAAAAGGCCCCGACGGCAAATGGGCCTTTAACCTGCCCATGGGCGATAAAAAGCTGCCGGGCATTGCTGGCGCCGACATTGGCAAATCTGCTTACGGCATTTTTAAAGCGGGCCAGGCATATATTGGCAAAACAGTGGGCATTGCAGGAGAACATCTGACCGGCACTGAGATGGCCCAGGCCCTCTCTACTGCACTCGGCCAAGAGATCGCTTACAATGCCGTGCCTTTCGAAATCTACCGAAATCTGGGCTTTCCCGGCGCTGACGATCTGGGCAATATGTTCCAATTCAAACACGATTTTGAAGCGGATTTTTGTGCCGCCCGCAATTTAGACACAGCGCGCAAGTTGAACCCCGAGATGCAGACGTTTGCTCTGTGGCTGGCCCAACACAAAGCTCAAATCCCCCTGGGTTAATCCCCTAACAGGGCAAACATCCCACCCCACCAGCGGTTGTGAATCATACTCACAACCGCTTTTCATTTCCCCCATTCATCATTCTCAATTCTCAATTCTCAATTATCAATTCTCCCTCCCCCATCCTTCCCCCCCACCCAAAAACCTGCTAACCTAAACCAGAAGTCTGAAGCAAAACCTGCAAGCATTTCCCAATCAGGAGTCTTCCGTGCGTGTTTTAGAGAGTCACGTCAACCCCCTGAGTGAGCGTTACCAGAGCAATCTGAACGCCATGTTGGGATTGGTGGCTGAATTACAAGGCCACTTGGCCCAGAGCTTGTATCAGGGCGAAGAAAAATACCTCGCGCGCCACAGGGCCCAAGGCAAACTCACCGCCCGTGAACGCGTGGAAGCCCTGCTCGACCCCGACTCCCACTTTCTCGAATTGATGCCATTGGCCGGTTTGGGCCAAGAGCACATTTCAACAGGGGCCTCGATGGTGGCGGGCATTGGCCGGGTCTCTGGCGTGGAATGTGCGATCAATGCCAGTGTGCCTACGATACGCGGCGGGGCCATGAACACCATGACGCTGCAAAAAGGCCTGCGCCTAGACAGCATCGCCGAAGAAAACCACCTGCCTTTGGTTTATCTGATTGAATCTGCCGGGGCCGATCTGACCCGGCAGGCCGAGATCTTTAATCCTGGTGGCGCTGCCTTTCGCAATATTGCCCGCCGCTCCCGCCAGGGCATTCCCAGCCTTTCGGTGGTCTTTGGCTCCTGTACCGCTGGGGGCGCGTATATTCCTGGCATGTCGGACTATGTGATCATGGTGCAAAACCAGGCCCGCGCCTTTTTGGCGGGCCCGCCGCTGGTGCGTATGGCCACCGGCGAAGTGGTCGATGAAGAGAGCCTGGGCGGCGCAGACATGCATGGCCGCCTCTCGGGCTTAGCTGATGCGGTGGCCCAAGACGAAGAAGAAGCGCTGCTGCTGGCCCGCGAAGCGATTGAAACGCTCTTTTACCAAAAACCCTCACAGCGCTCGCTTTTGCCTGCGGATCCCCCGCTCTATGCCAGCGAAGAGATTCTCGGGATTGCCTCTGCGGATCCGAGACTGCCCTTTGAAATCCGCGAGATCATTGCCCGGATAGTGGATGGATCCCGTTTTGCCGAATTTAAGCCCGATTACGGCTCCACCCTGGTGACCGGTTTTGCCAGCATCTATGGTTATCCGATTGGGATTATTGCCAACAATGGCGTACTCTTTTCGCAGTCGGCCCAAAAGGGAGTGCAATTTATTCAACTCTGTAACCAGCGCAACGTGCCTTTGCTGTTTTTGCAGAATATCACAGGGTTTATGGTTGGCCGCGAATACGAAGAGGGCGGGATTATTAAAAACGGGGCCAAGCTGATCAACGCCATTTCCAACAGCACCGTGCCCGCCCTGACTGTGATTGTGGGGGCCTCCTACGGGGCAGGCAATTATGGCATGTGCGGCAGGGCGTATAACCCGCGTTTTTTATTCACTTGGCCCAATTCAAAAATTGCCGTGATGGGCCCCGAGCAATTGGCGGGGGTGCTGGAAATGGTGCAGCGCGAAGCAGCAAACAAAGCGGGGAAAGCGGTGGATGAAGAGCGCTTGGCCAAGATGCGCGGGCATTTACACAGCCAGGTCAGCCTGGAATCGAGCCCCTGGTACGCCAGCTCACGGATCTGGGACGATGGCGTGATTGACCCCCGCGACACGCGACACGTACTCGGCATTGCCCTCTCCACCGCATATAACGCGCCAGTGCAGGGCACAGAAGGTTACGGGGTCTTCCGCATGTGAGCCAGCCACAGAAAGCGTTTGACACCGTTTTAATTGCCAATCGCGGCGAAATCGCCTGCCGGATTATCCGCGCCTGCCGGGAGTTGGGTTTGGGCACTGTCGCCGTTTACTCCGAAGCCGACCGCGACAGTTTACATGTGCAATGGGCGGATCAGGCCGTCTATCTGGGCCCTGCACCCGCCAGTGAATCATACCTCAATATTCCCGCCCTGCTGGCCGCCGCCCAAGCCACTGGCGCACAGGCCCTGCATCCAGGCTATGGCTTTTTGGCCGAAAAACCCGAATTGGCCGAGGCCTGTGCTGCGGCAGAAGTGGTCTTTGTTGGGCCCCGTGCCGAAGTGCTGCGGGAACTCGGTGCCAAAACCAGCGCCCGCGAGCGCGCCCAAGCACTGGGCATTCCTGTTGTTCCAGGCCGGGCCATTGATCCCGATCAGCCTGAGGCCTGCCAAGCACTGGCAGAGGAACTAGGTTATCCGCTTTTGGTCAAAGCCGTTGGCGGTGGCGGCGGCCGGGGCATGCGCCGGATTGCCAGCACAGCCGAACTCTTGCCCGCTTTGGCCAGTGCGGCTGCTGAGGCCTTAAAAGCCTTCTCAGATCATCGGCTCTACCTCGAAAAATTGCTCGAACCCGTGCGCCACATCGAATTCCAAATTTTGGGAGACAGTCAGGGCCAGGTGATTCACCTGGGCGAGCGCGAGTGTTCACTGCAGCGCCGTTACCAAAAAATTTGGGAAGAAGCGCCTGCAGTCAACTTCTCGTCTGAATTGCGCCAAGCGATGGGTGCCGATGCCGTCAAATTGGGCAGCAGCCTGGGTTATGTCGGTGCGGGCACAGTGGAGTTTATTCTCGACAGCTTAAACCAGTATTATTTCTTAGAGGTCAATCCCCGCATTCAGGTTGAACACCCCGTTACGGAGGCCATCACAGGCCTGGATCTGGTCCAGCTTCAGCTCATTTTGGCAGCGGGCGCGCCTTTGCCCCTGAGTCAAGCAGAGGTTCAATCTGCGGGCCACGCGATCGAGGTACGCATCTGCGCCGAAGATCCCAACTTAAATTTTGCGCCTGCCAGCGGAAAAATGGCCCGCTGGCAATTGCCAAACGGGCCCCGGCTCGAAAGTGGCATTGCCTCCGGGGCTGAGATTGGCATCGATTACGACTCACTTTTGGCCAAGCTGATTATCAGCGCTCCCACGCGGGAACAGGCCCTGGGGCAATTGCGCAGGGCCCTGAGCCAGAGCGTTGCCCTGGGTGTGCCCACCAATCTTCCCTTTTTACAGGCTCTCTGTGGCGAAACAGAGGTGGCAGAGGGCCAGATTCACACAGGCTGGCTCGAAGCCCATCCAGGCTTGGGCAGATCCCCGGCAGAGCCGCCCCTGGCGCTTTTGGCTGCCGCCACGCTGTGGCGTTGGCAGACACGCAAACGCGACCCCTTGCAAGCAGCGGGTTTGCCCACTGGCTGGCGCAACAATCCTGCCGCCCCCCAGCGCGAGCGGTGGGGCTTTGCCAACCAAGAATGGCTGCTGACCTACCGCCAAACTGGTGTAAAATTGCTGGTTTTGACCTGCCAAGGCCGAGCCGAAGAAATTCACGTCCGATTGCTCGCCGCCGACGCAGAGCAATTGGTTTTTGAATACCAAAACCTGAGATATGTCTGCAAAGTCTGGCAAAACGACGAACAACTCTGGCTGCACCACGCTTCTTGGGGCAATCTCTGTCTGCAGATCTTGCCCCGCTTGCGCCGCCCCCAAGCATTGGCCCAGGCAGGGGATTTTTGTGCCGCCCTGCCCGGCAAGGTTTTGAGTATTGCTGTGACTGTGGGTCAGATCGTGGCTGAAGGCGATCCGCTGTTGGTGCTGGAATCGATGAAAATGGAGACCGGTTTAAATGCCCCCCTGGCAGGAGTGGTCCGCGAAGTCTGTGTCAGCCCGCTACAGCAGGTCAGTGCAGGCCAAAAACTGATCGAAATCGCCCCCCTGAATGAGAAAGAGAATTCTGACCCAAATTCTTGATTCCATTGTCCGGGGCTGTCTCGGGGTGCTAAAATGCCCGTTTATGAACACAGTAGATATTATTCGCAAAAAACGGGATGGCGAAGCCCTGAATCGCCAAGAACTTGAACTTCTGCTCAACGGTGTGACCGCTGGCAGTGTTCCCGACTACCAGCTCAGCGCCTGGCTGATGGCCGTGTATTTTCAAGGCATGAACGAAGCAGAAACCACAGACTTAACAGATATTATGGCCCATTCGGGTGAATTACTCGATCTCAGTTCCGTCTCCGGCATCAAAGTCGACAAACACAGCACCGGCGGCGTGGGAGATAAAGTCACCCTCGTATTGGCGCCTTTGGTGGCCAGCACAGGTTTGGTGGTCGCCAAACTCTCAGGCCGAGGCCTGGGGCACACCGGTGGAACCGTGGACAAATTCGAAGCCATTCCTGGCTTTCAGACCAGTTTAACGGGCCCCCAATTTTTGGATCAGCTCAAACGGGTCGGCGTGGCTGTGGTCGGCCAAACCCAAAATCTGGCCCCTGCCGACAAGGTGCTCTATGCTTTGCGCGATGTGACTGCCACCGTAGACAATATCCCGTTGATCGTCGGTTCGATTTTGTCCAAAAAAATTGCCGCTGGCGCAGATGTGATCGTGCTCGACGTCAAATACGGCTCGGGGGCCTTTATGCCCGATTATGCCTCAGCCAAAGCATTGGCGGAGATGCTGGTCAAAGTGGGCAAAAACCTGAAACGTTCGGTCTCGGTTTTGCTCAGCGATATGGAACAGCCACTTGGGTTTGCCATTGGCCACACCCTTGAGGTTGAAGAGTCGATTGCCACTCTCAAAGGCGAAGGCCCGGCGGATCTCAACGAGGTCGTTTTGACCCTCGGCGCGATGCAATTGCTCAATGCCGACCGCGTGACCAGTCTCGAAGAGGGCAAAACCCTTTTGCAACACCAAATCGCCTCAGGCAAAGCCCTGGAAAAATTCCGCGAAATGGTGGCCGCCCAAGGGGGCAACCCTGCCGTAACTGAAGATGTTAAACTCATGCCCCAGGCCAGCACAATCACGACCTTTAATGCCCCCCAAACAGGCTATGTGCATGACTTGTATGCCCGTGAAGTGGGCAATGCCCTCAAAGCCCTGGGCGGTGCCCGCGACAAAAAAGACGACGTGCTCGATTTGGGTGCAGGTGTGATCCTACACAAAAAACGCGGCGACCGCGTCGAAGCAGGTGAGCCCCTGGCCAGCCTGTATTTTAATCCCCCTTATACGGATACTGACGCTCGTGCGGCCCTGAGCCGGGCGTATACTATTACGGAGACTGCCCCTGAGCCCTCTCCGCTGATCGGAGAAATGATATGGCCTCAGTAAATACCGGACAATTGGTGGCAATTGTCGGACGCCCAAATGTGGGCAAGTCGACCCTTGCCAACCGCTTTGTCGGATCCCGCATGGCAATTGTCGACGATATGCCGGGGGTGACCCGTGACCGTCTCTACCTGACCTGTGAATGGACAGGACATTCGTTTATTGTGATCGATACCGGCGGTCTGCTCTTTGAAGAGTCCGACGATTTACACGAATCTGTGCAACAACAGGCCTGGATGGCCGTGGATGAAGCCCAGGTGATCATCTTCCTGGTGGATGGCCAAACCGGACTGCACCCGCTCGACCGCGTGATTGCCGACGAATTGCGCCAGCGCCGCAAACAGGTGATTGTGGCCGTCAACAAACTCGACGATATGCGCGACGTGACGGCCGCTGCTGAATTCTACGAATTGGGCCTCGGTGATACCCTGCACGCCATTTCAGCCATTCACAGCAACCGTGTCGGCGATCTGCTCGACGATGTGGTCGCCAAGCTCGAATTGGAGCGCGGCCCCGAAGAAGAGGAAGACGAAGGCCTGAAACTGGCAATTGTCGGCAAGCCCAACGTGGGTAAATCTTCAATTGTAAACACCTTGCTCGGTGAAAAGCGCATGACCGTCAGCGATATGCCCGGCACCACCCGCGACGCGATCGACAGTGTCTGCAAACGCGAGGGTGAAAGTTACGTGCTGATCGACACCGCCGGGATTCGCAAAAAATCCAAGGTGCGATATGGTGTCGAGCGCTTTTCAGTTGTGCGTGCAATCAAAGCCATTCACCGCGCCGATGTCGTCTGTTTGGTGGTGGATGCCACCGAGCCCGTCTCGGATCAAGACCAGCGCATTGCGGGCATGGCCCAGGATTTGGGCAAAGCCTGTGTGATCGTTGTGAATAAATGGGACCTGATTCCCGACAAAGACAACCGCACCATGACCGAACATGCCGACGCCCTGCGCGATAAGCTCTATTTCCTGGAATATGCCCCCGTAATCTTTACCTCAACGGTGACCAAAAAGCGCCTGTATAACCTGCTCGACGTGGCCAAAGCCGCCAGCGAAGAAAACCAGCGCCGAATCAGCACGGGTTTGTTTAACGAGGTGCTCAACGAAATCGTCGCAATGACCCCACCCCCGGCGCGTAAAAATCGCCGGGCCCGGATCAACTACGGCACCCAGGTCAGCGTTTGCCCACCCACCTTTGTGCTGTTTAGCAATCACCCAGATATTGTCGAAGAGCCCTATTTGCGCCATGTGGAACGCAAAATGCGCGAAAGCTTCGGTTTTGTGGGCACCCCTGTGCGCTTTATTATGCGCGAAGATGCCAAACGCAAGGCCCGTGGCGAAGAGCGCAAGAGCAAACCTGCAGCACGCCCCTATGGCCAAAAGGTCGAGTCCCGTGTCGATGGAGCAGAAGACTAGGCAGCAGACCAGGCAGCAGACTAGTTCGACGCTGTGTCTCTGCTGATCAGATAGACAAAGCTGCTTTCATTCCAGCTCTGTGCTGGCAAGGCCAAAAGCAGACGCATGAATTCGCCATAGAGCCCTGTGCCAAAGCGGTCATAGACCTGAAACAGGCCCTGTTTAAACGGGTCCTGGTTAAACGCGCCTGGAGGTCCCAGCTGCAAGGGGGTGCGGGTGAGTATGCCTTTGAGCACTTCGCGGCTGCTGGCTTGGCCGGGCAAAACCCGTGCCACCAGTTTGAGATCCGCTTGATTCAAGAGCGCTGGAAAGTGGCTGAGCTGGCCCGGTTCTAGATAATAGGGCATGGGCATGCGCGCATTGGGCAATAAAAGCGTGACTGAACCATCGGCAGAGACATTCACCAGGGTCAAATAGCCCCCACTGGCACTGAGTAAATTCAGTTCCACGGCTTGGCCCTCTGTGAGTTGACTTTCTGGCAGCCAGAGGCGCAGATCCAATTCGGATTCGCTGGCCTTTTGTAAGACGCTAACAGTGGCCTGCAAAGTCAGGGCATAACAGGGGGGCATTTGTTCTTTGGCTGGCAACCAGCGTTCGGCCAAGACTTTTTCTTGGCTGACAACACCAGAGCTGAACAATTGCAGCCAGTCGTCTTGCACCACACCCGCAGCCACAGCGGTCTGGGCTGAAATCCAGACTTCTCCGCCTTGCAATAAAATTTCCCGGCGGGCCTCATTCAGCGCCGCATCACGGGTTTCAGCAAAGCTGTCATGGGGGCCCGGGCAAACTTCCACCGAGGCCATCAAGGGGCTCGCCTCTGCTTGGGGCTGAGAGATGCCCAGCCAGAAACACAGATAAAAGCAAAGAATCAAAAAATTGAACATGTTACAATCATCGTAAGAAAACAAAACGCCGTCAAGCGGGGCCCGATTGAAAATCTTTCCACGTTGTCTCTTGTTTCTCCCGCTCCTGCTCAATTTACAGGGCTGTGCCTTGAGTATGGCCCTGTGGCGTGAAGAGAGCCAAAGCCCTCCCAGTTTAAAAACAGAAACCCGTCAGGCCCAACGGCCTGTGCTCACAACCAGTGAGGTCATGCTGCTGAAACAGGCGCCCCTGACCCTCTCCATGCAGTTGCATCTCGACCAAGAGTATGAAACGCGCGAATTGCTGGTGATCGAAAAAAAAAGTGAGCCCTCTTTTTGGGGCAGCACAGTGGGCACCACCCTGAGTTTGGGTCTGCTGATGGGGGGATTTTGGCTCGATCGACAGACCCTGCCCAAATCTGCTTCCGACGAAATTGGGCTCTGGGGCTGGGCCAGCCTCATTCTGGTGGGTGCAGATCTGGTCGCCGCTCTTTTGATGGCCGACCCCCGGATCGAAAACACCGTCTTAAATGAATCCCCCTGGAAAGCGATTTCAGAATCGCCTGGCAAAGCCCTGTATTTGCGCAAAGCGCTGCTGAGTGAAAGTGAAAGCGGTTGGCAAGCTGAAACGCTCACGGCAGCTTCGGGTCAGGCTCAATTTGACCTAAGCACACTGCCGCAAGCACTGCACATGCGTTCGTCCCTGCAATTTGAATTGGAGGTGCGTGATCCGATCCATGGCTCGCTCGCTCAGTCTGTGAAATTAAATGATTCAGAGATGCAAAAACTGCGCTTGGCTTTTGCAGGATCTGCCCAGAACCCGGTGAAATCTGCTCCTCCCCCCAGTTTAAGCCTGGAGCCTGTGCCCAAGACCGCAAAAACACACGCAGGTCTGGCGGTTATTATTGGCAATCAGGACTACCGCCAAGCCCCAAGCAGTGAATTTGCTCTGCACGATGCAGAAATGGTCAAACGCTACAGCCAACAAATGCTGGGATTTCAGCCACAAAACACAATTAATTTGGCCAATGCCAGCAAAGCGGACTTGGAGACCGTCTTTGGCAATCGCGAAGAGCCCCGGGGCCAGATGGCCGATTGGCACACGCCCCAAACCCCAATTCTAATCTATTATTCTGGCCACGGAGCCGCCACCTTGGCGGGCAAAAGCTTTTTGCTGCCTGTAGACGCCAATCCCAATTATCTCGCCAGCAGTGGCTACGCCCTGGAAACCCTCTACCAAAATCTGGCCAAGCTCAATTATTCTGAACTGACGGTGATTATCGACGCCTGTTTTAGTGGTATGACACCCGCGGGGGCGCTTTTGCCCGATCGCAAACCCTTGGTTTTGGAAAGTAACCAACACACTTTGCCCAAACTCAGCCGGGCCCTGCTCATGCATGCCTCCCAAAGCCATGAAATGAGTATTTGGTGGAAAGCCCAACGCCATTCGCTGTTTACCTTTTACCTGCTCAAGGGCCTGCAAGGCGATGCCAATCTGAATCAAGACGGCGTCTTAAGCGCCACAGAATTGCAACAGTATTTGCAAACAGAGGTACCCAGTCAGGCCCGCCGCCTGCTCGGGGCGAATCAAAATCCTGTCTTTTGGGGCGATTTACAACGCATCCTGGTGGATTATGCTCTGCCCAAAAACGATTGAAATGACTTGACCTAACATTCAATACCCCCTATAGTATTTATAGAGAAGGTCAATTATAGGAGGCTTACGCCATGTCCGCTCAAACCAAACCCAGTTTTGAAAGTCTTTTAAATGAATCCAACGTGCCCGTGCTTGTTGATTTTTGGGCCGAGTGGTGTGGCCCCTGTAAAATGATGAACCCCGTACTCAAACAGGTCTCCGAAGCCTATGCGGGCAAACTCAAGATTATCAAAGTCAACGTCGATCAGAACCCCGCAGCGGCCGCCCATTATGGCATTCAGAGTATTCCCACGCTCATGCTCTTTCACAAAGGCAAAACCCTGATGGAGCTCAAAGGGGCCATGCCGTTTAACCAATTGCAGGCCCAGTTGGATTTGCGCCTAGAACGGATCTAAACCCAAAAATAGGATCTCTGTCCAAAATCTGAACTTCGATTTTTTGTTCTGAACTAAACAAGCGTATAATCAGAATATGCAGAATAGGCAATTTGCTTCAAGTCAGACATGAATTCAAATTTAAAGTTCATATTTGGGTCTTTTATTTTGGCCACATTATGTGTTTTAAACGCCTGTGGCCCTGCTGGATATAGGCCTGACTTTTTAATACCCCAAGTGGCCATTACCAATTTAAAAGTCCTTCCACCTGTAGTTGCATACTCTTCTGACGGCAAACAGCTTTTATTGGGAATTAATACCAGTTACGTGGAGGGATATAGTCCAAAGGGAAGCTTTTATCTTTTGGATGCCAATGGACAAACAGAAAAAAAACTCTTTCTAGATGTTGAACTGGCTGAAATTTCTCAATTGGCGTGGTTGCCAAATAAACATGAGTTCAATTTTGTTGTACAAGCTCAGTATGCGAGCGTGTCAGTGCCATCTGTGCTTTATCAAGCAAACCCCGATCAAACCGAACCTGTTGCCATTTTTAAAGACCTTTATAAAATGATTCTGGGTTATGCCTGGAGCCCTGATGGCCAAAGACTTGCCATTATCTCTCAAAGCAAACGTTCCTCCCCAGGAGAGGATGTAAAGCAACCCCCCACTCTCTATCTTGAATTTTTTAAAACAGGTACATTGGAAGCAGAAAAACAACTTGAGTTTATGGGCGAATTCAATCAAATGGATTGGATTTCCAATAAAGAGTTGGCTCTATCGCTGAAATCTTCTGACAAAGCCTTTCAAAGCACAGAGTCAACCACTTCTCCCAATTTTGAAATTTATCGTTTGCACAGCGATACGCTTGAAACAGGCAATTTAACCCAAAATGCCGCCAATGAAACAGACTTTGTTGTTGTTCCTGAAAGACAAGAGTTGGTTTTCTTTTCTGACCGTACGCCTCTCCCTGAATTGTATACATTGAGCCTCAAAGATCAACAAACTAAAAAGTTGTACGGCGCTATTAATCAGTCGAACTTTCCTTGGCCCTGTCTGAGTGGCCAAGGCCGATTAAAAATAAACAACCTTCAAGGGCAAGGATTACTGGTTTCCAATTACCACAAAGAAAGACCTCAAAATGCCTCTCTTTGTGGTGTTGCGTTTCTGTTCGAGAGTTATTACCAACAAAGTTACAATCCCCCTTTTACTCTCATTGGCACAGATATCAGCCCGACAAGCATGGCCATCGTACCAGGCAAGACCCAATTGATACTTTTGCGACTCTTAACCACAGGCCAATATTTAGAGAGCGTAACAAGTGGAAGCAGGGGATATTTTGACACTCAAATTACCCAAAAATTCATAGGTCCGAATCAGCTTTTGCTCTCCAAGCTGGATCTCGCCAATACCCATGAGAGCCCAATTCGGACAATCGACTTTCCTTATGGTCAAGCCAGGTTTTCACCCATATTGTTTTAATCTTTAAAATGCAGAGAATTCTGATACCCGATCACACCACCCGAACTGGAAAAACCCCAGCTGAAATAGTTTAAGAATCCCCAATTTTGATTGTTTTGGATTAAATCAGGTTGCAATACATATAGACTTTGCCCCACAAGCACCCCCGCCAAGGTCATAGCAAAATCCCCTTCAAGGCCTTGATTCCCCCAGCCCAAATTACCTGTCAACCAAATAAAACTGGCATTGGCCAAGACAGACACCGTCATTGCACCCATATCTCTTACTGCAGAGGGCGTTCCCAGCAAAGGCTGTAAGGTATTTAAAGTAATCCATGTAATCCAATAAGCCAGGGCTCCAGCGCTCCATCCCCCCACAAATTGCCCGAACAGAGCAAAATAGTCAGGGGGAGGAATGACCCGTGTCTCAGTCATTGGCCCCCACTCTACTTGCAAGAGCTGAACATGTATCCCCTGACTTTGCGGAGCGAGTGTTTCGACGGCATTCACGGGAATGACCGAAAACTGAAAAAACAAACTCAAACAGAGCAGTAGAGAAAAAAACAGACGCATGCATTTTCCTTTGGGGGCAACTTTGAATTGTCTCTAAAATCGATTATAAATATATCATGACATATTTTTATCAACTCTTTGCTGGATTTTTTATCTTGGTATTTTTATCAGGCGCTCACCCTGTTGTAGAGCATCGCTTTGCAATCAATGCCATGCTCGGTGATGAGAGTTATCTCAAACGGTTTGGTGAATTGCCATCCCTCGCTGTGCCAAACAGACTGCGTATCCAAACCCACCTGTACTATGTTGAAAAAAAATTACGCTCAGGGCCGACAGAGTATTTAAATCCCTCCCTGCAGAAACAGCGCTATCATTTACTTGATCTTTTAAACCAATATGCCAAAGCCGGAAAATTCCCAGAAAATTTTGACTACCCAGACCAGTCTCGACCCGTCTTTATTGACCGCAATGGCAATCTTTGTGCTGTGGGTTATTTGATTGCCAAAACGACAGGCATGGATTTCGCCCAAGCAATCAATCAGCGTTTTCACAATGCCTATCTGGGTGAAATGCAAGGCAAAGAGCTTGAAAAATGGGTACAGAAATCGGGATTGAATTTTCAGGAATTGGCAATGATACAGCCTGATTATCCTCCTTCCAAACCATTGCCTGAAAATCCCGCTGATCCCAATGTCGTTATTCCCTCTTTGAGCTTGGATGCTGTCAATCTGGCTGTTTTGCTCGCCTATTTGATTCCCATTGAAGATCCGACTCTCTACCAGGGCAGCCGCTTGGGGGGCATGGTCATTGGTGGAGCCACTGTGGGATGGGGACTTTTTAACTACGGAGATCTGCAAGGGGAATTGAGTTTTAAAAGCCGTCTCTCTCTGGCCAATATTGGATTGGGACTGGCCACATTCTTGATCAGCTATTACCAATGGCAGCATCCCCCTCAGCCCAACCAACCTCAGACCTGGACAGTGGGACAGTATCCCAGCTATGCCAGCCAAACGGCGCTTGGTGTGAATTACCAGCACCGCTTTTAAAAACTATTTTGCAGGCAGCGGGTGCTGCTCAAGCCAAGCGGCAGGAAAGCCGTTTTGCTTGACGATCTCTTGAAACATCAGGCCCGAAGGCCGCCATTTGCGCTGAATATCCAAGAGCCCAAATTTGGCTTCAAAGCCATCGGCCCACTCATAATTGTCCATCAGGCTCCAGTGCAAATAGCCCGCCACGGGAATGCCCTCTTGCAGGCCCTGCCAGATCTGTTGCAAATGTTGGAGCAAAAAGGCCCGGCGCTGGCTGTCGTCGGCATCCGCCAAGCCATTTTCGGAGATGATAATCGGCACATGTAAACGTTTGGCATGTTTATGGGCCAGACGCAGCACTTTTAACAAGCCTTCGGGATAGATCTCCCAATTGAGTTCGTTGACGGGCACGCCGGGGCGGGTGACCTGGGCCCCGCTGGCGGTAATCATGTAGCGGGTGTAATAGTTAAAGGCCACAAAGTCCATGCTGCCATGCAGGTTTTTGTTGTAAGGGATTTGAATCGGCTCAACCCCTGGCACACTAAAACTGAGTTCGCCCTGGCTGATGGCATCCCAAAAGGCCTCATTAAAGAGATAGCTCTGAAAGCCCGTCATGGCCTGATCGAGGGGATTGCCTGCGACATTGGGCTCCAAGAGTGTGATATTTTTGGCAAACCCCACCCAGGCAATCGGGTCTTGGGCATGCACCGCGCGGTAGGCCTCGCCGTGGGCCAGAATCAGGTGTTTGATCACCCGCAGGGCCATATTGCGGTCTTTCTGAAAAGGGGGCCATGCGCCCGCATCATACGACTTAAAGGCATAGACCAGGGGTTCGTTGATCGTAAACCACCAATGGACCTCGTCTTTGAGTTCGCCGCTGACCCAGGTGCAAAAGCGAACAAAGTCCTGAATATTTTCGGGCCGGGTCCAGCCGCCTTTTTTGGCAAACCAAGTCGGCAGCGTAAAGTGAAAGAGCGTGACCATGGGCTGAATGCCTCGGCGATTGAGGCTCTTGAGCATTTTGCGATAATCTTCGAGGGCCTGGCGATTGTATTTGCCGGGCTCGGGCTCCAATTTGGCCCACTCGATCGAGAGACGGTACGCAGGGGTGCCCATTTTTTCGAGGGTGTCGAAATCCTCTTCGTAGCGATTGGCATGTTCAGCGGCTTTACCGGCATCGAAGCCCGCTGCGCTCCAATCATTGGCAATGCCGCCCTCCACTTGGTAAGCCGCTGTGGCTGTGCCCCAGAGAAAACCGGGTGGAAATTGGTAAAAATCTGCTTTTTCGGCAGCCAAAACGGGTGCAGACAAACAGAGACTGCCTGCCAAAAGGGTTGAAAACAGGGTTTGAAACACGTTGACTGCAACTTTCACGGGATCGGGCCTCCTGCAGGAATTGCGCTCATTGTACAATGAAACATGACAATGAAATATATGCACTATTTGATGAATCGGTCCATCACGTTGGTTTTGGGTGTCGCTCTGACACTGGGATTGAGCAGTTGTTACCGCTGCTTTGAGCCTGAAAGGCCCCTCAAGCCCAATCTCGACATGGCGGCCATACAGCACCCCTTCGAAAAGCAGATCCTGGCCTTTAAATACGCCCTCTACCCCGAATTGGTGGCGATGTCGGACCCCTTTGATTTGGAATCGCCCCAATTTCTGGCCCTGAGTGAAAAAGTGAGCCAATTTGTGCAGGCCCACGCCCAAGAATTCAGGGCCTACCAAATTTATAAACTCAAGACCCTGCACCAAAGCGAAGTGGATCTGCGTCCGTTTCAAGCTGTTCCTCATCAAGCGTTGAGCCGTCCCCCAGTGCCTTTTTTGCTGATTTTTTTGCTGGATCCTGGCTCGCAAATGATGGGCCATTTGCCCGCCTATTTGCTTCAAGATCAGAACCATTCAGCCAAAACCCTCTCCCATTTTTATTTCCAAATGGGGGTCGGGGGGCAAAAGGTGTACAGCCAACCCCTGGATACAGATCATTGGGAAGTCGTGATCGATGCATACTCCCGTGCTTTTCGCTTTCACTTTGATCTCAACACAGGCCAAGCCCATTTGGTGCAGATGTACCAGCGCAAAAGCCCTCCTCAGCGCAGCAGCTCTGACGACAACACAGCAGGGGATTCAGCTGAGAGCCCCTGAGTAGGTGATTCGACGGAATTGGGAACTGCCGCGATTAAATCTGATGCGCCGAATTGGGTACGCTTGACCTCAGCAAGCACTGCCTCCAAGACCCCACGGGTGGCTCCCAACCACTGGTGTTTGATCAAAAAATTCCAGATCGGCTCAAATTTTTTCCAGCCAGTGCTATACGCCAGGTGCTTGAGTTGGTGTTTGAGTTGGGGATGCACAGCTGCCGCGTTCCAAATATTGGAGAGACTGTAAAACTCACGGTAGGCCCAGTCATAGCCATTTTTGAGCTGTTCGGCACTCAAACCCTGGGTCTGGTAAACCACTTGGCGGGTGTCGTAGCGATCCCATTGGCGGTGCAAGATGCGGCCTTCTTTTTCCATGCGCGCAAAGAGGGCCGTGCCCGGATAGGGCGTGAGAATATGGTAAGTGGCAGTGGTCAAACCCATTTGCACTCCCCATTCGACCGTTTGTTTAAACACGTCGGGGGTATCGTGATCGAGACCAAAGACAAAACTGCCGTTGATCATAATTCCCAAATCGTGCAGTCGTTGAATGGCTTTAGCGTAGTTTTGGCCGAGGTTTTGGTATTTATTGCTGCTGCGCAAATTGGCGGGGCTGAGGGTTTCAAACCCCACAAACAAACTGCGCAGACCGGCTTCAGCGGCCTTTTCAATTAAATCGTCGCGCAGAATTGAATCAACCGTCGCCGCCGCCTGAAAAACCCGTTTCATGCCTTTCATGCCGTCGAAGAGTTCGCGTGCAAAGCGGCGGTTGCCGAGCAGATGATCATCGAGGAAATAGACGTGTTTGCCAGGCAAGCGCTGAATTTCAGCCAGGGCATCGTTGACAGATTGGGTGTAAAAGCTGCGCCCGCCCTCAAAAAACGCATCTTTATAACAGAAGTCGCAGTGGTGCGGACAGCCGCGTGTGACCACAATCGAATTGGGCACAAAATAAAGATGGCGCTTGAGCAAATCGCGGCGAATCGGGGGCAGACCTTGCAGGCTGCGCGTTTGCGAGATATAGACCTTTTCCGGCTGACCTGCCCGAAAATCGTGTAAAAAGCGCGGAAAGGCCTCTTCTGCCGGGCCAAGAAAGATTGCATCGGCATGTTGTGCCGCCTCTTGTGGCAACGAGGTCACGTGCAGACCTCCGAGCGCTACAAAAGCACCTTGAGCGCGGTAATGATCCGCCAAAGCATAGGCCCTGAACGCGTTGGTGATATAGACCTGAATGATCACCAAGTCGGGGCTGTCATCGAGTTTGAGCGGCTCGACATGTTCGTCTTGCAGGGAGATTTCGTCATCGGGATCGAGATAGGCGGCCAGGGTTGCCAAGCCCAAAGGTGGAAAGAGGGAATATTTGATCGGACGCCAATAGGGGCTTTTGGCCTCGGTTAAAGCGGGCAGGATCATTTTTACGCGCATGAATTTTCTCTACTCTCCACTCAATTTGAATTGGGACGCAGGAACAGCGCAATCCATCCAAGCGAAAGCAAGTGAAAGCAAGCGAAAGTGTTTTTAATTTTCAGCAGACAAGCGGTTTCAGCGCCGCTATCCAGCCACCACCTGCTGGCTGATCTCGTTTAAACCACCAAAACGGCGGTCGCGGGAGCAAAAAGCCTGCACCACCTGCTGCAAATCACTGGCAGAGAAATCCGGCCACATTTTTTGCAGAAAGAAAAACTCGGCGTAGGCACATTCCCAGAGCAAAAAGTCGCTCAGGCGCTGCTCGCCACCCGTGCGCACGAGGATGTCGACATCGGGCACACGTTCAGCGGCGGGGTCGCTCTGGGTCACCAGGCGCGAGAAGGTCTCGCGGTCAAAGTCGCCGCCAAATTCGTTTAATTGACGGGCCGCTTCGAGAATCATATCGCGGGCGGAATAGTCCAAGGCCACACGCAGATGGAGTTTTTTACCGCCCAAGGTGGCCTGCTCGGCCCGCACAATTGCGGCCCGCAGGGCATCAGAAAAGCGGTCACGTCGGCCAATGATCGAGAGTCGCACGCCATTGGCCAGGCAGCGGGGGGTTTCGTTTTTGAGGTACTCGGCAAAGAGTTTCATCAGGGCGTTGACTTCGTAGCCGGGACGCTTCCAATTGTCGGAAGAAAAAGCGTAGAGGGTGAGGGTTCCCACGCCATAATCCGGCGCGGCCTCGACAATTTTGCTGACCGTTTTGGCACCTTCGCGATGGCCTGCAACGCGGGGCCAGCCGCGCTGTTGGGCCCAGCGGCCATTGCCGTCGAGCACCAAGGCCATATGCAAAGAGGGTGTGGTATTAAAAGTGCTTTGCTTCATAAAGGTTTTCCCCAAAAAAATTACTGCTGCGACTCGCCCGGATTGCGCATGGTCTGAATCAGGGCCTCCATATGGTTCAAATAGCGTTCCAGGGCTTTGCGCCCAGTGTCTGTGAGACGGTACTCAGTTTTGGGCATCCGTCCCTCAAAGAACTTATTGCAAGAGATATATTCGGCTTCCTCAAGCTTGCGGGCATGTACACTCAAATTGCCATCGCTGGTATCGAGGATCAGCTTGAGTTCGTTAAAACCCAGGGCCTCGTTGACCGCCAACGCACTGACAATGCCCAGCCGAATGCGCTCATGGATCAGGCGATCCAATTCCAAGGTGCGATTGGCAGCCTTGGGGGCATCAGGCACAGTAAACAGCGATCTTTCAGTTTTTTCTTTTTTCTTTAACACGGGATTATCCCCCATACTTTCGTGCAATCAAAATGCCAAAGGCGATGTGTAGGCCACCAAAGCCAGCGGCCATCAGGGCATTGCCCCAATACACCGGGCCTGTCATGGCCAAAACGCCCAGGAGCATAAAACAGAATCCCATCACAGGTACAATTTTGACCGAATAGGTACCACTGGCAATTACACCCGTGCCATAGAGCAATAACCACGTGCCGGGTATCAACTGCAGCAATTGGTGCTGGTAAAAAACTGCAGTCAGTAAGGCCCCCGCCATCATCGCGGGCGTAAAACTGAGCAAAAATTTGCGTCCGGTTTCGTTAAACAGCGGCAGTTTGGCTGATTGGGCTTTTTTCATCATCATAAAACTGGAGATCAGCAGTGAGAGCACCGCCTCTGCCAGCCAGACGAAGATCCAGGTATCGATACGGGTCTGGGTTGTGGCGGCCCAGGCGGCGATCAGGGCCGTCATTCCGACCAAAATTTGTCCGGTTCCCGAGACCATGGTATATGCCGTGGCCCGCTCCATGGTGTTGCGGATAAACTTGAGATTTTCCATGGCACGGTCTTGCAATAAAATCGGCTCTTCCGTCATGGATCTTCCTCTCAGATGTGATTGCGTGTTCCTGTATTTGATTAAAGCGCATTTCGTAAAATCTATCAAGTACTTTAAATTATAAAGTTAAATACAGATTATCATCTGTGAGGGGAGTTACAATTTTGGATTCTATTCAGCCAGCCACGTCACCACAGTAAAACGCTCCCCACTGCTCACTGCCACCACCTCGTGCAGCAGCTCAGGCCGAAAGGCAATCAAGAGACCGGCCTGGGGCGGCACAGGCACGCCCAAGAAACGCCCGGGCTGATCAGGATTGCTGAGATAAAAAACCAGGCGTCCGCCCTGGTATTGGCGGTGGTCATTCAGACAGAGAATCAGGCTCAGACGGCGCTCACGGTAGATCGGCGCATCGGAGAGATCGGTGTGGGGCTTAAAATAGTCACCTGGCAGGTATTGCAAAAATTGGGGCAGTTCATGGCGATTGAGTGGCAAGCCAAAATGGCTCTGCAATTGGGATTTGATTTGCTCCAAGGGCTGAATAATTTGCTGATTGATGGCCGCGGGAGTTTCCAGCAGCGTGGTTTTGCGCAACGCCACAGGGCTGGGGGTGGCACCGTAGTCTTCAACAGGCGCCTCCCCAGCCGGGCATAACGAAGCTTGCCCGATCAGATCCTGGCACAGCTTTTCACTGAGAAAGTTCGGCAACAGAAGCAAAAGTCGTTGCTGAACCATCCATTCCAGGGCCTGAAAGGGCGAATTAAACA
This sequence comes from Candidatus Sericytochromatia bacterium, assembly GCA_050248915.1. Lineage (GTDB taxonomy): Bacteria > Cyanobacteriota > Sericytochromatia > UBA7694 > UBA7694. The sequence goes on along the minus strand of JBFWRL010000089.1, from coordinate 3,237 downwards.
TTATTTGGACCTCGTCCACGTCTGGGTTTTGCCCAAAATTGGGTTCATGACATAGCCGCGAACTTCCAGGGTTGAGCCATTTTTAAGACTCAAGGTACATGAATAGGTTTTGCCATCCTCGGGATTGTAGATTTTACCCTCTTCCCATTGGCCGTTTTTAAAGACAAAGCCCTGAATCAGGGTCAGTCCAATCAGGGGCCGGTTGCGCAGAGCAGGAGATTCGTTGTTTTTGTCGAGCTTGGGTTTGCCATCACGGAGGGGCTCTTTCAACCAGATCAGACGACCACTTAAGCTGCTGCCCTGCTGTTTGATCTGAATTTTGGATTTGCCACCTTCAGTGAGCCAAATACCAGCCACATCCGCCGGTTTTGCAGCCTCAACGGGAATAAGCAAAGCAGATACAGCCATCGCCACAAGTGCCAAAGATTTCACCAGAGTTGAACTAGACATGTCAGAAATTCCTTTCGCAGATTCACATTTATTAAGATCTTAGAGACAGGAAAAGACTGATTCATCATAACAGAGAACCTGAAACAGACAAGAAGTGAGTTGGCAAAAGCAATTCAGATACACAATCAGACAGATTTAGAGCAACACGGCAGGGAAAAAGCCGTGGCCCTCCTGCGTGAAGCTGGGTTGCCTGTCACCCGAAACAGGAAGTACGCCTTAAAAGGATTAAGCTTGCCCTCTCTCCCAAGGCAAGATAACCTGCGCCAGTCAGGTTGAGCTTGCCCTCTCCCAAGGCAAGATAACCTGCGCCAGTCAGGTTGAGCTTGCCCTCTCTCCCAAGGCAAGATAACCTGCGCCAGTCAGGTTGAGCTTGCCCTCTCTCCCAAGGCAAGATAACCTGCGCCAGTCAGGTTGATCTTGCCACGTTTGTACTTTAGCCTTCTTGGGAAAAAAGCTAATATGTAGTATCTTTCCCGAGGAGCAAATCGTGGCAAAACAAAACCTCGCCGTCCTGGGCTGTGGCTATTGGGGCAAAAACCTGGTGCGCAATTTCCACCAATTGGGTGCCCTCAGCGCCGTGGTCGATCCCACCGAAGCGGGGCAGGCTACAGCCAGACAGATTGCACCTGAAATTCCGCTTTATTCAGACGTTGAAAGTGTTTTGGCCGACCCCACAATCCGTGCCGTGGTGATTGCCACACCGGCTGTGACCCATTTTGAACTCTGCCTCAAAGCGTTAAACGCTGGCAAAGATGTCTTCTGCGAAAAACCGCTGGCCCTGCGCTACGAAGACGCCAACAAAGCGGCCAAACTGGCCGAAGAAAAGGGAAAAATTCTGATGGTGGGCCATATTTTGGAGTACCATCCGGCCATTCTCAAATTGCGTGAATTGGTGCAAGAGGGCCAATTGGGCAAAATCCAATACCTCTACTCCAATCGCCTCAATCTTGGCAAAGTTCGCCGCGAGGAAAATATTCTCTGGTCCTTTGCTCCCCACGACATCGCAGTGATTCTGCGCTTGGTGGGCGAATTGCCCTTTCAGGTGATCGCCACGGGGGGCAGTTATATTCAGAGCAATATCGCCGACGTGACCGTGACCCAATTGGCCTTTGACAACGGCCTCTCAGCCCATATCTTTATCTCCTGGTTGAATCCCTTTAAAGAGCAAAAACTGGTCGTGGTCGGCAGCAAACGCATGGCGGTCTTCGACGATGTGGCCAAAACCCTGATGCTCTACGATCAGCGTGTCGATTTGAGCGAAGCGGGCCCCGTTCCAGTCAAAGGAGAGGGCCACGCGATAGAATACAGCAGCGAAGAGCCGCTGCGCCTGGAGTGCCAAGCTTTTCTCACGGCCCTCGACACCCGTGAGCCGCCCTTGACCGATGCCCGCAGTGGCCTGCAGGTGCTGCGCGTTCTGCAGGCTGCCCAGCGCTCGCTAATCACCCACGGCCAGACAATTTTATTGCCCATGGAAGGCTAAATACCCATGACCCCCGCTTATTTTGCCCATGAATCCGCTTATATTGACCAACCCTGTGAAATTGGGGCGGGCACCAAGATCTGGCATTTTTGCCATGTCTCTGCTGGGGCCCAGCTGGGCGAAGGCTGCAATTTGGGCCAAAACGTCTTTATAGCCTCAGGTGTGGTTCTGGGCAAACGCGTCAAAATCCAAAACAATGTCTCGGTCTATACCGGTACCACCATTGAAGACGAAGTCTTTTTGGGGCCCTCCTGTGTGCTCACCAATGTGACCAATCCCCGCTCCCAGGTCAATCGCCAAAAGCTCTACGAAACCACCCTGCTCAAACGGGGGTGCAGCATAGGAGCCAATGCCACGGTTGTCTGTGGCATAGAAATTGGCTGCTATGCCTTTGTCGGCGCGGGCGCAGTCGTGACCCAAAACGTGCCTGATTATGCCCTGATGTTGGGGGTACCGGCCCGACAAGCCGGTTGGATGAGCCGCCACGGTCAACGTCTGCCCGCCGCTGATGAAAAAGGAATCATGATCTGTCCCGAAAGTGGCTACCGCTACCAAGAAATTGCACCGGGGCAGCTCACATGTCTGGATCTTGACGAAGCAGCTCCCCTGCCCGAAGACTTGGCCCAAAGCCAACACAATTATGATTATTTCAAAAGCAAAGAAAACCCCAAACACCTCCCCAAGGAAACCTCATGAGTATTACGTCTGTCCCCTTGCTCGATCTGGCCCGCACCCACGCCCCGCTCGAAGCGGATCTCAAAGCCGCATTTGAACGGGTTTTACACGCCAATAGCTATATCATGGGGCCAGAGGTCAGCCATTTTGAAGCCGCCTGTGCGGATTACCTCGGCGTGAAACATGCCTTGGGGGTTTCATCGGGTTCAGATGCCTTGCTGCTGGCGCTGATGGTGCTGAATATTGGCCCTGGTGACGAGGTGATTTGCCCGTCTTACACCTTCTTTGCCACCGCAGGTGCAATCTGGCGATTGGGAGCCAAACCGGTCTTTGTGGACTGTGATCCATTCAGCTATAATCTGGATTTGAGCCAGATTGAAGCCAAAATAACGCCCCAGACCAAGGCCTTGATTCCCGTGCACCTCTTTGGCCAAACAGCCCCCCTTGGGCCCTTGTGTGAATTGGCCCAGCGCCACAAACTCCCGCTGATCGAAGACGCAGCCCAGGCCATCGGCGCGGCTTGGCAGGGCCACAACGCAGGCACTGTCGGCGAATTTGGCTGTTTTTCGTTTTTCCCCTCCAAAAATCTCGGGGGGTTTGGCGATGGTGGCTTGCTCACCAGCCAAGACGAT